>CAZJMY010000529.1:0-20271 GCA_964546845.1 uncultured Myxococcales bacterium
GGTGGCACGTACGTGAAGTCGCGCACGACGATCTCGACCGGCTGGCCGTTCGACGGTGGCGCGTCGAAGCACCAGAGGTTCATCCCCAGCGGCAGCGGCTGCTGGGGGATGTTCGTCGTGGGATTCGCGGGCGCGTAGGTCCAGTTCTTGAGCAGCCCGGCCGTGCTGTCCGGCGCCTGCAGCCCCGCCAGCAGCATGTTGGCGATCGCGCCGCTGGACCAGACGAAGCGCGACGTCGACAGCGTTCCGCCGCTCAACGAGAACGTGTAGCTGAGCTCGCCGATCGTGCTCCCGGACGCGGGGTAGTCGGTCCAGTCGCCGTTGGGTCCGCCGGCGTTCCCCCACCGCGCGTACTCGATGTCGATCTCGTTGGTCCCATCGGCGCCGATGCCGGCCGCCGGTCCGTAGGGGAAGAAGCCCAGCACCACATTGCGGTCGTACGTGTCGATGGGGCCGTCGACCTGCCACTGGTACGTGCCGAACCCGAGCAGGTCGCTCGTGAACAGCTCCGACGAGGTCCAGGTCGACCCATTCTTGGCGATGCGCAGGTGCAGGTACCCGTTCGCGTCGACGGTGACGTTCTGCGGATCGCCCTGGCAAACGCCCGCCATCCCGCCGGAGGTCAGCTTCCAGGTGTGTCCCTTCCAGGCGATCGTCGCCGCGCGTGACGCGCGCCCGCCGCCCGGACCGGCGACGACGGCCAGCACGGCCGCCACATTCGCGATGACGGCCCCGCGCCTCGGCATGGCCCCATTTTGCGCCGTTTTGATTTGTTCGGTAGACCAAGGCCCGTGCTCCTGGGCGTCATCTCTGACACGCACGGGCTGCTGCGGCCGGAGGCAGTCGCGGCGCTCCGGGGCGTCGATCGCATCATCCACGCAGGCGACATCGGCGGGCCCGAGATCCTGGCCGCGCTGGCCGCGATCGCGCCCGTGGTCGCCGTGCGCGGCAACAACGATCGCGGCCCCTGGGCCGAGGCGCTGCCCCACACGCAGATCGTCGACACCGGCGGTTTGCACCTCTACGTCATCCACGACGTCGCCGAGCTGGACCTCGACCCGGCAGCCGCCGGCATCGCCGCCGTCGTCGCCGGCCACTCGCACCGGCCCGGCCAGCAGCAGCGGGACGGCGTGCTGTGGTTCAACCCGGGCAGCGCCGGCCCGCGCCGCTTCAAGCTGCCGATCGCGCTGGGGCGGCTGACCATCGACGCCGGCCTCGTGCGCGGCGAGATCGTCACCCTGGCGGTCTGACCCCCCGCTTTTTCGTCGTCGATGTCGATTCGGCCCCCCTAGCTTCGTCGTCACCCCAGGAGGACATGGAGATGACGACCGAAACGACGACGGTAGCACCGGAGATGGTCGTGCCCGCGGGCGGGGCCGGGACGCGCTGGCACCTGATCCGCGAGGCGCTGGCCGGGACGCGCCACGACTTCACGACGCTGCCCCTGCGCCGCGCCATCTTGCTGCTGGCCATCCCGATGGTCGCCGAGATGTTGATGGAGTCGCTGTTCGCGATCAGCGACATTTTCTGGGTTTCCAAGCTGGGCGCGGCCGCGACGGCCACGGTCGTGCTGACCGAGTCGATGCTGATCATCGTGTATTCGTTCGCCATGGGGCTGTCGATGGGGGGCGCCGCCATCGTCGCCCGCCGCATCGGCGAGAAGGACCCCGCCGGCGCCTCCCGCGCCACCGTCCAGGCCATCGCGCTGGGTATCGGCCTGGCGGCCGTCGTCGGCGTCGTCGGCGCGCTCGCCGGCCATCGCTTGCTGGCCGCCATGGGCGCCTCGGCGGACGTGGTGGCGATCGGCGGGCGCTTTCCACGCGTCATGCTCGGCGGCAGCGCCACCGTGATCCTGCTGTTCATGATCAACGCCGCCTTCCGCGGCGCGGGCGATCCGGCGATCGCGATGCGCACGCTGTGGCTGGCCAACGGCATCAACATCGTGCTCGGCCCGATGCTGGTGTTCGGCGTGGGGCCGTTCCCGGCCATGGGCGTCACCGGCGCCGCGATCGCCACCACGATCGGCCGCGGCATCGGCGTCGCCTATCAGCTGCGCGCGCTGGCCAAGGGGCGCGGCCACCTGGCGGTCCGCCGCGAGCACCTCCGCATCGACCGCGCGGTCCAGGCCACGATCCTGCGGCTGTCCGGGACCGGCATCTTCCAAATCCTGATCGCGACCACCAGCTGGGTGGGCCTGACCGTGGTCGTCGCCGGGTTCGGCAGCCTGGCCGTGGCGGGTTACGGCATCGCCACCCGCATCGTGATGTTCGCGCTGATGCCTTCCTTCGGGATGGCCAACGCGGCCGCCACGCTGGTCGGGCAGAACCTGGGCGCCGGCCGTCCGGACCGCGCCGAGCAGGCAGTCTGGCGCGCGTCGTTCTACAACCTGATCTTCCTGGGGAGCATCGGCCTGCTGTTCATCGCGTTCGGCAACGTCATCGTCGGCGCGTTCAACCCCGACCCGGTGATCGTCGGCTACGGGACCAGCGCGCTGCGGATCATCAGCGCCGGCTTCCTGCTCTACGCGTTCGGCATGGTCGTGACCCAGTCGTTCAACGGCGCGGGCGACACGCGCACGCCGACGCTCATCAACCTGTTTTGCTTCTGGCTGCTGGAGCTGCCCGTCGCCTGGCTGCTCGCCAAGCCGCTGGGCTTAGGCCCGAAGGGCGTGTTCATCGCCGTCCTCGTCGGATTCTCGACGATGGCCGTCGTGTCGTCCGCGCTCTTCCGCCGCGGGACCTGGAAGCGCGTCGCCGTCTGAGGCGTGGCCGCCTGCCCCGGAGCCGCCCGGGGCAGCGTCCACGGCGAAGGAGCCGCGCCTCAGGCCCCTTCGAACAAGCCGACGACGTTGCCCTCGCTGTCGGCCACGCGCGCGTAGGCGCCCATGCCCGGGATGGGCGTCTTCGGCGTGACGACCTTGCCGCCCGCGGCCTGAACCTTCTTCACCGTCTCGTCGACGGACGCGACGCCCACGTACATGACCGGGTTCGGCGCCTCCTTCGGGCGCGGGAACAGCCCCCCGTTGATGGCGCCGGGCTCGCTGGGCATCCGCTTGTCGTTCATGGCGACCGTCTCGGCCATCACGTAGTTCATCTGCGCCATGTCCGTCAGCTTCCAGCCGAAGGCGTCGCTGTAGAACTTCATCGCGCGGTTCTTGTCGTCGAACGGAATCTCGAAGTGCACGACCTTGTCCATGTGGGCCTCCCGGTTGATTGCGCTTCGCGCCCATGTAGCAACTGCCGGAGATTCGGGCAAGGCCTGCGCCGCCGAACGGCCGCCGCGACGAGGAGCAGCACCAGTCCGCTCACCGCTGGCCGACCGCCTGCCGTCGAGCAGCCACCGCCATAGAAGCACTGCGGCTGGGGCGGTGTCTGGCAGGTCTTGCCGCCCGCCGCCGCGTCGTTCGCGCAATACCGGCTCTTGCAACCGGCGGCGTCACTGCAGGGCGCGCCGTTGTCTGCCTCCGCGACGCAGACGTCGTCGCTGGCGTCCATCGTCGCCAGCCCGTCGCAGGACAGGCTGGCGCCGCAGCGCTCGGTCGCGCACGATCCGCCCGCCGGTACGCCCGCCACGCAGACGCCGTCGAACGACCCCGCCGGGCGCTGGCAGATGCCGCCGATGCACTCGTAGTCCTGCTTGCACTGCCCGCCCGCGCTCACCTGCGGCGTCGCGAAGCTGGTGTCGCAGGCGGGTATCTGCGACAGGCTGTGAATCGTCGTCAGGTCCGCGCAGGTGGCCGCGCGGATGGCGGCCAGACAGGCGTCGACCTTGGCGCGATCGTACCTGGCGCGACCGGCGTTGTCCGATTCGTCCATGATCTGCAGCTGCTGCCGAAAGCTCTGCGTCGTGTTCGCTTCGCATTCGGGTTCACTCGCGCCCGCCGCCGCGTTGCCCATCAACTGCTGCGCCGTGCAACACGAGTAGGCCTTCGGGCAGATCGCCTGCGCGAGCTCGGTCGCGGTCTCGTCCACCGGGATCCCGGATACCTTGCCGCAGCCCGCCAGCGCCACCCCCGCCAGACAGCAGACCAACCACCGACGTGTCGTCATGCCCGACCCTGCTGCAAGTTCCGGCCCGGCCCGGCGGAGCCCCCAAAGCTCCGTGATCGCAGGGACGCCGGCGTCAGCGATTCGGCAGATGTCCAGTCTTCGACACTGGCATCGTACATCGATTCCCAGGCCCGCCAGCAGCCGCGGCTTGCCCCGGGGAGCACGCGGCCGAATACTGGGGCCCAGATTCGAGCATGGATTCCATTTCGCCCGCGCCGCTCCTGCGCGGCGCCGCGCTCCGAACGGCCCTGGCCGCCGTTCCCGCGCGCGACCGGGACGCCTGGGTCGACGGCGCGCTGGGAGTGGGCGCGCCGCCCGACGACGGTCCCGCGCTCCCGCGCGGCTGCGTCCCTTACCTGCCCGCTCCCGTGGACGCCCTGCTCCGTCTCACGGAGCACGCTCAGGTGCGCGCGTCCGACGTCTTCGTCGACGTCGGGGCTGGCGCCGGGCGCGCGGCCGCGCTGGTCCACCTGCTCACGGGAGCGTCCGTGGTCGGCCTCGAGATCCAGCCGCAGCTCGTCGCCGCCGCGCGCGAGCTGGCGGCGCGCCTGACGCTCTCCCGCGTCTCCTTCGTCGAAGGCGACGCGCCCCGGCTCACCGCCGCGCTCGCGGAAGGCTCCGTGTTCTTCCTGTATTGCCCGTTCAGCGGCCAGCGCCTCGCAGAGCTTCTGGCGAACCTCGAGCGCGTGGGTCGCTCGCGCGAGATCCGGGTGTGCTGCCTGGACGTGCCTCTGCCTCCCTGCCCGTGGCTCGTCCCGCTGCCGGCACGCTGGCCCGATCTCCAGCTCCACCGCAGCCTCCCGGGACGCATTGGCAGGACGCGCGGGACGCGATAAGAACACCAGGTACCTGGTGCCCGACGGGGGGACGGCGCCGGGGACGAGGTTGGCGCGATCGAAACGAAACAATCCCCGTGGTGGGCTGAAGGCCCCCACCAGCTTCAGTTGTTCCAGGCGGCGTTCGAGGCCGCCCTGGACGGGATCCTGATCGCCGACGACGAGACGGCGGTGGTCGAGGCGAATCCGGCCGCGTGCCTGCTGCTCGGGGTGGCGCGCGACCGCCTGGTTGGCCGCCGGCTGACGGACTTCGCGAAGCCGGGGTTCGACCTGGCCGCGGTCTGGAAAGGATTGCGCGCCGCCGGCGACCTCCGGGGGCGATACCCGGTGCGACGCGCCGACGGCCAGGTTCGAGAGGTCGAGCTCAGCGCGCGGGCCGACGTGTTGCCGGGCCGACATCTGGCCGTGCTGCGGGACGTGACGGAACAGAACGCCTCGGACCGCGCGCGCGCCGAGGCCGAACGCCGCCTCCGCACGGTGATCTCGCTGGCGCCCATCATCCTGGTGGCGGTGGACGCCGACGGCGTGTACACGCTGATCGAAGGACAAGGGCTCGAGCGGGTCGGCCGTCGGCCGGGAGAGCTGCTGGGCGAGTCGATCTTCTCCCGCGTGGGCGCCTCCCCCGAGCTGCGGCAGGCGCTCCGCCGCGCGATGAACGGCGAGCGCGTGGAGCTCGAGTTCGGCTGGCGCGAGGGCATGTTCTTCGACTGCACGTTCGTCCCGGTACAGGACGCCTCCGGCGCCCGGACCGGGGTGATCGGAGTGGTCGTCGACGTCACCAGCCGCAAGGCCGCCGAGCGGGCGTTGCGCGCCAGCGAGGCGCGCTTCCGCGCCCTCATCGAGAAGAGCCACGACGCCATCTCGCTGCTCGACGCCCAGCTGCGCGAGGTCTATCAGTCGCCCGCCGCCGAACGGATCCTCGGCTACTCGCTGGAAGAAGCCCGGCAGATGACCTGGCAGGATTTCACCGACCCGGCCGACTGGCCCGAAGTGCAGCGCGCGATCGGGACCTTGCTGACCGGCCCGGGCGCGACGGTCACGCTGGAGTTCCGCGCGCGACACAAGGACGGCCGCCGCCGCTGGCTGGAGGTGACCGGCACCAACCTGCTGGGCTACCGCGACGTCGACGCCATCGTCACGAACTACCGGGACGTCACCGAGCGCAAGGCGCTCGAGCGAACCCATCACGAGTTCTTCTCGATGGCGCTGGACCTGATGGTGATTGCGGGCACCGACGGGCGCTTCCGGATCGTGAACCCCGCCTGGGAGGCGACGCTGGGCTGGTCGCGCGAAGAGCTGACCTCGCGCCCCTGGCGAGACTTCATCCACCCGGACGATCGGGCCAACACCGCGCGCGAAGGCGCCCGACTGGCCGCCGGCGAGAGGACCGTCCGCTTCCAGAACCGCTACCGGTGCAAGGACGGCAGCTACCGGGACCTGCAGTGGTCGGCGGTCGCCTCACCGGACGAAGACCTGATCTACGCCACGGCGCGCGACATCACCGACCAGCGCGCCGCGGCCGAGCGCGACCGGCTGCTGTTCGCCGCCAGCCCGATCCCGATGTGGCTGGTCGACCTGGAAACCCTGCGGTTCGTCGAGGTCAACGATGCGGCCGTCGCGACGTACGGCTACTCGCGGGCGGAGTTCTTCACGATGGGCGTCCTGAACCTGGTCGCCGACGACGACGGCGAGGATCGGGTCCGGCGCATCACCGAACGCGTCTTGAGCGAGGGGACGCTGATGATCTCGGGGCGCCGCCACCGCAAGAAGTCGGGCGAGCTGCTGGAGGTCGACATCACCGGGCACCGGATCGACATCGGTGGCCGGCCGTCGGTCCTGTGCACGGTGGTGGACCTCACGCGCCGCCTGCAGGCCGAGGAGGCGCTGCGCGACAGCGAGCGGCGCTATCGGCGCATCGTCGACAACGTCTCCGACGGGATCTGGATGTACGACGCCCAGGGGACGATCGGCTTCGCGAACCCGCGCATGGCGCAGATCCTGGGCGTCGGCGTCGAGCACATCGTGGGCCGATCGATCTTCGACTTCATGAACCCCGCGTCGATCGCAGCCGCGCGCGAGGCGCTGGCGCGCCGCGCGCGAAAGACCGGCGAACGCAGCGAGATGCCGCTGCGCCGGCCCGACGGCTCGGAGGTCTGGGTCTCGATGCACGTCGAGCTGCTGGTGGACGCCAATGGGCGATTCGAGAGCGCGCTGGCCCTGGTCGCCGACATCGACGAGCAGCGACGGGCGGAAGCGGAGCTGCGCCGCACCGAGGAGCAGCTGCGGCAGGCCCAGAAGATGGAGGCGGTCGGCACCCTGGCCGGCGGCATCGCACATGACTTCAACAACGTGCTGTCGGTCGTCCTCAGCTTCGCCGTCATGATCCTGGATAGGCTCAAGCCTTCGGACCCGATGCGCGCGGAGGTCGAGGAGATCCGGAAGGCGGGCCTGCGCGCGACCCAGCTGACCAGCCAGCTGCTGGCGTTCGGCCGCAAGCAGGTGCTGCAGCCGGCGGTGCTCGACGTCAATCACGTGGTGACCGAGCTGGAGCGGATGCTGCGCCGGGTGCTGGGCGAGGACGTCGAGCTCGCGATCGTGAAGTCGCCCGACGCCGGCAACGTGCACGTGGACCCCGGCCAGCTGGAGCAGGTGATCATGAACCTGATCGTCAACGCCCGCGACGCCATGCCCAGCGGCGGCAGCCTGACGATCGAGACCGGCAGCCTCGAGGTGAAAAGCGCGGACGCCGCCGAGCACGTCGGCGTGGTCCCCGGCTCATACGTGATGATCGCGGTCAGCGACACCGGCGTCGGCATGGACGCGGCGACTCAGGCACGCGTGTTCGAGCCTTTCTTCACGACCAAGGACAAGGGGAAAGGAACGGGGCTGGGACTGTCCACCGCCTACGGCATCGTCCAGCAGAGCGGCGGCTACATCCGGGTTCACAGCGAGCCGGGCCGGGGTTCGACCTTCGAGATCTATCTGCCGCGGACCGACCGCGTCGAGGTCAGCGACCCTGGCGCGCGCCCGGCCGCCGTCAAGCTGACGGGGACCGAGACCATCCTGATCGTCGAGGACGAGCCGCAGGTGCGGAACATCATGCGCACCATCCTGCGCAGGAGCGGCTATCAGGTGCTGGAAGCCGAGAACGGCGGCGAAGCCTTTCTGCTGTGCGAGCAAGAGCCCGACCGGATTCATCTGTTGATCACCGACGTCGTGATGCCCCGGATGAACGGTCGCCAGGTGGCCGAGCGATTGAGCAAGCTTCGCCCGGAGATGAAGGTGCTGTACGTGTCCGGCTACACCGAGAATGCGCTGGGCCCGCAAGGCGTCGTCGACCGCTCGATCGCGTTTCTGCCGAAGCCGATCATGCCGGACGCCCTGCTCCGCAAAGTCCGCGAAGTGCTGGACGGATGAGGGTTGGAGACGAATTCGAAGGTGATCGGCCGCCGCCGGCGATACCATGATCGTCCCGAGGAGCTCTCGCGAATGCGACCGACCCGCGCGCCCCACACGACGACTGCGCTGATTTTGGCCCTGCTCGCAGGGCTCGGTTCGGCCTGCAACCGCGCCAATCCCCCGCCGGCACCGTCGGCCGCGCCCGCCCCTGCCGCCCCGGAGACCTTCACGCCTCCGTCGGCGCCGGGCGAGGTCGGGCCGCTCGGCAGCGACTGCTACGACACCAAGCAGGCCAAGGCGTGCCCGCCGGATCCCACCGATCCGAGCGGCAAGAAACTGCCCGCCCATGGGGGCGCCTGCCGGTTCCCGCTTTGCCGGCCGTGCGGCTCGGAGACGGCCGTCGCCTTCCGCGACGAACACGGCGCGCCCTCCTCCGGTTTCTGCATCTGCGTCCCCACGTCGGACAGCTCCGGCCGCGGCACGCTCTCCTGCTACAGCACCAAGGCCTGGAAGAGTCGAGCCAACTGAGACGGCCCGGGGGCGACCGCGCACGCTGGCGCGGAGCTCAGTAGTGGGGCGGCTTCTCGTTCGTCAGGGGCGCGCCCAGCTGAGCGATCGCGGCCTCGGTGGCGGTGAGCTGCCGCACCAGGCCGTCGATCACTTTCTGTTGGGCGAACACGACGTCGCTCAGCTCGGCGACTTGCCGCTCGAGGTGGGTGTAGCGAACTTCCAGGTCCGTGAGCCGGGATTCCACCGCGGCGAGCGTACCACCGCGGCGATCGCTCAGAACTGCGACATGAACTGCCAGGCCAGCGGCGGGATGAACGCCTTGAGGCCGTCGTCGCCGCTCGAGCTCCCGTCATCGATGCTCGACGGGGTGTGCGCGCCGTCGAAGGTGCACGCCTTGACGGGATAGCCCGCCTTGCACCCCTGGAAGTCGTAGCAGACGTACTTCTTGCTGCCGGCCGTCGTGGTCGGGATGTTGTTTCCGGCGGGAATGGTGCATCCGTTGTCCTTGGCGTGCACGAGGTTGCAGGCCTTCCCGCCCATCGTGTCGCTGCCCCACGGGCACGTGCCGTCGCTCATGCCCGTCGTCCCCATGTACGCGATCGGGCCGGCGTTGGTGTCGGTCGGCTCGTTGGGAAGGTTGTAGTTCGCCGCGGCCATGGCGACCACGGCGCGCAGCTTCGACTGGCGGGTGATCGACAGGGCGTAGCTCATCATCGCGCCGAAGCTGAAGCCCGTGGAGAAGACGCGGCTGTCGTCGACGCACAGGTTCGTGTCGACGAGGGCGAGCAGGTCGTCGAAGAGGGTCACGTCTCGCTTGTAGTCCCACGGGAAGTTCCCGATCCCACCGGGCGCTACGAAGATCGCCTCATCGTGGGCGTCGGCCGCTGCGCGCTTGAGGCCGAAGAACGCGTAGTGTTGCGCGTCGAAGTTGGGCCCGCTGAAAGCCGGATACTGGCCGTTGGCGTTGCCGACGTCCGACCCGTACGCCTGGTGCCACGAGAAGACGAGGCGATACGGTTTGCTCGCGTCGTAATCCGCCGGGATGTCGAGGACGAATTCGCGGCTCATGCCGCCGCTCGTGATCTTGAGGAGCGTCGACGTGGCGAGCCCCTTCGAAACCGACATGCCGCCGGACGTGATGGTCTTCACGCCGTTCGCGTTCCCGCAGCCCTTGCTCGGGCGCGGGGCGCTGCCGCTGTCACCACCGCCCCCGGTGGGACTGCCGCCGGTGCCGGACCTTCCGCCCACCGAGCCGCCACCGACCGCGCTTCCGCCGGCGCCCGCAGCATTACCGCTGCCCGCGCTGCCGCCGGTGCCCGTTCCGCGACCGGCGGTCCCGCCGGTCGCGCTGCCGCCGGTTCCCGTGCCTCCCGTCGCGCTGCCGCCGGTCCCCGTGCTGCCACCGGTCGACGAACCGCCCGTCGACGAGCCGCCCGTCGCGCCGCCGCTGCCGACCTTGCCCCCGGTGCCGGACGGAGATCCGTTGCTCCCCCCCGTGTTGGACGGTCCGACGGACGCGCTTCCGCAGCCGGCGAGTGCGATCGACAATCCAAACAGCAGTGTCGGCAGCCATTTCGTATGCATGGGTCCTCCGGTCGAAGCTGAGGCGCCCCCGGGCGCGTGGGTCCGCGCGATTTGCGCGGGGGGCGGTCGAAGCGCGCTTCGCGAGCGCGCCTTCGATTGATAGCAGTTCCGATTAGTTTACAAACCGTACAAAACTGGCTTGGCGCCACAAATCGCAACAAAAACCTGGCGTATCGCCCGGCCCGTCTCGTGACGCAACGAATGGCGGGGTTCGTTTTTGAGAAGATTCATTCCCGGCGGTTTCCCGCAACGCGACGGCCCCGCCGGACGGCCGTTTCGACGGGCTCGTACGCCAGCTCGGCGCCATCGCGCGCGGCGCGCAGCATGAGCGCCCCGCGGCTCATGTCGCCGCGCCCCACGAAATCGGAGGGGAACAGCAGATGGTCGCCGAACACGCGCGTCAACGGACGGACGTACTTGTCGGAAGCCACGCTGCCGAGCAACACGAAGCGACTGGTCGCCCCATACGCCCGTTCCAGAATCTCCGCATCGCGGATCAATGGCTCGGTGAACGCCGGGTTGCGTTCGTTGATCTGCACGTCCGCCCAGAGGCGCAGCCGCGCCGCCGTGATGCGCTCGTTCACGGGAACAAATCCCTCGCCCGCGCTGATCACCAGCGCGCCGGCGTCCGGTTCAGGCGGCCGCGCGAACGCAGCCGCGTAGGCCGTCTTGCCGCGAAAGTACAATCCGCTGACGAAGCTGAAGACGTCACCCAGCGGCGCTCCCTCGGCCGCCTGGACCGCGTGCGCCAGCGCGAACCCCGCCCGCGGGTTCAAGATCATCTTGGCGCGCTCGCCGCTCAGGTTGGCCGGCGAAAGGAGAAAGATGGTGTGAAGCGGGAAGGTCATGGCCAAACTATTCTGCAAGGCGGAGGGGCCATGCCGGATGCTGTGAAGACGGTCGCGTTCATCGGATTGGGGCAGATGGGCCGGAGCATGGCTCAGCGGTTGGCTGAGGCGGGATTTCGCCTCCGTGTCTGGAACCGGACGCGCGCCCGCGCCGAGGGTTTACCCGACGCCGAGATCTGCGGCTCCGCGCGCGAAGCCGCCGGCGGGGCCGACCTGGTGGTCAGCTCGCTGGCCGACGACGGCGCCGTCCGGCAGGTGGTGTTCGGGACGGACGGCATCCTGGCCGGTCTGCCCCGCGGCGGGCTCCACGTCGGGGCCAGCACCATCTCGTTGCGACTGGCAGCCGAGCTGTCCGAGGCGCACGTCGGCGTGGGCGCGACCTTCGTGGCGTCGCCCGTGCTGGGTCGCCCGGACGCGGCTGCTCGTGGCGAGCTCTGGTTGCTGACCGGCGGCGATCCGGCGGCCGTCGAGAGGGCTGCGCCGGTGCTGGCCCGCCTGGGACAGGGGCGCATCCACCTGGGCGACGCACGCCAGGCGCTGCTCGGGAAGCTGATCGCCAATTTCATGATCGCGGGGACCATCGAGCTGCTTGCCGAGGCGACGGCGCTGGGTGAGAAAGGGGGCATCGCGCCGCAGGCGGTGGTCGACATGCTGTCGGGGACCCTGTTTGGCTCGCCGATCGTGAAAGGCTACGGCGGGCGCATCGCCGCCGGCCAGTTCAAGCCCGCCGGGTTCACCGTTCCGCTGGGGCTCAAGGATGTGGAGCTGGCGTTGCAGGCCGGCCACGATCTGCAGGTGCCGTTGCCGGTGGCCGGCGTCGCCCGCGATCACCTGATCGCGGCGCTGGCGCGCGGCCGCGCCGACTGGGACTGGGGAGCTCTGTCGACCGCCGTCCGCGAGGCCGCCGGCCTGCCCGTGCGCGACGGATAGACGCCGCCACAGCACCGCCGCGCCGTACGTCGGCAATATCATGGACTATCCAGCTGTTGGACCATTTTCCGGCCGGCGCCTCGGCCGCCCGACCGGAGACAGGGCTGACCAATTTCGGGGCGGTCCCCCCTTTCCTAGTCGAATGATCACCACCAGCGTTCCGGGGCCCCTTCCGCGAAGCGCCTCGCGCCTGTGCGCGGCGCTCGTTCTGCTCGTCGCCATCGGCGGGTGCAGCAGCAGCCCATCGGGCACCGGCGCCCAGACGGGCGCGAGCGGCGGCGTGACCGGCGCGGGCACCGGCGGGTCGGGGCACGGGGGCATCGGCGCTTCCGGTTCGGGCGGCTCGCCGACCGGCGGGTCCGGCGGGCTCACGCTGGCGCAGGCCTGCATGGCGATGTGCGCCGCGCAGGCGCAGTCGTCGTGCGCTTCGACGAGCTGTCAGGCCGACTGCGTCGCCGCGGCGAACCGGAAGCCCGGCAGCGTGTCCTGTGCGAATCAGTACACCGCGATGGCGCAGTGCGAGGCCGCGCTGACGTCGTCGCAGTGGACCTGTTCGTCGGATGAAAACGTGCCGATTCCGGTCGACGGCCAGTGCGACAGCGCCGTGTGCGCGTGGGCCTGCTGCGCGACCGACCTGATCGTGCCTTCGGACATCTGGGCGCGGTGCGAGACCGGCTGTCAGCCCGGTGGTTCGGGCGGGACGATTGGCTCGGGCGGGCAGCCGGGCACGGGGACCGGCGGTACGCCCGGCAAAGGCGGCAGCGGCGGCGGAGCGGTCGCCACGGGCGGCACGACCGGCAGCGGAGGCGCCACCGCCACCGGCGGTATCGGCGGCTCGCCGGCCCCGGGCGTCCCTGCCGGCTATCCGACCCCCACCGCGGACACGGCGGCGAAGTGTACGACCGTCGCCATGTCCGGCGGCTTCTGCCCCGGCGGTGGGGCGGGCCCCACCTGCATCCAGTGCCTCTTCGGCGGCAGCACGTACGACAACTCGGAGACGCCGCCGCCGCCTGCCGACGCCACCGCCGAAGCGGGCGACTATCTGGTCACCGTGCAGCTGGGCGCCACGGCGCCCGTCTTCGTCAGCGCCGAGTCGAGCCGCGGCTTGCTGGCCGCCGGGGCGGCCTCTTCGACGTACGGCTTCGTGGTCGACGTGCGCGGGATGGAGGGGCAGCCCAATCACGCCGGCGGGCCCGTCGGATACCCGGGGCTGGACATGTTCTTCTCGGGCCCGGCGGGGCTGAAGATCACCGGGATCGGCTACGCGCTGGCCACGACCGCCACCAAGCCGGTGATGGTCTACATCGCCGGCGACTCCACGGTGTGCGACCAGACCGGCAACGCCTACGGGGGTTGGGGCCAGATGCTGCCCCAGTACTTCCAGCCGCCGGTCGGCATCGCCAACTACGCGAACAGCGGCGCCAGCTCGTCGTCATTTTACGGAGGCTTCTGGGGCCAGATCAAAGCCAAGTGGAAGGCGGGCGACTGGGTGCTGGTGCAGTTCGGCCACAACGACAAGACCGCCACCGACGCTCAGGTTCAGGCGAACCTGGAGAAATACGTGGCCGACGCGCAGGCGGCCAACGTCACCCCGATCCTGATCTCGCCGCCCGCGCGGGCCCAGTTCAGCGGGTCGATGATCAGCGATCAGTCCAGCCTGCACGCGGCGGCGGCCAAGGCGGCGGCGGCGGCCAAGGGATGCGCCTACATCGATCTGACCGCCCTCTCGACCGCCTGGTACAACTCGCTCGGCTCGTCCAGCGCGGCTTTGAAGTACCACGCCCTCGGAACGGACGTGACCCACACCAACCTGGCCGGGGCCGACAAGCTGGCGTCGCTGGTCGCGGGCGCCATCAAGTCGCAGAACATCGGCCTGGCCAAGTACCTGCGGTAGCCGCGCAAGCGAGCCGGTTCCTCAGCCGCCGTACTCGTCGACGACGAACGGCATCCATCCCGACGACTGGGTCTTGTTCCCACAGAAGCCGACCGTCTGAGAGCCGCCCGCCGCGATCGATTGATTCCAGAACTGCGGCGTCACGCTGTATCGGGTGACGTCGGTCTGCGTGAACTGGGCGCTCCAGTTATTGTTCATCGTGGAGCCGGCCAGGTCCACGACGGCGCTCCAGTTCGAGATCGCGGTCGGCCCGTTGTTGGCGACGGTCAGGTTCGCGCAGTAACCGCCTTCCCACTCGTTGGTGACCTGAAGGCTGGCGGTCAGCTGCGAGCAGGACTCCCAGGTTGCGGGTGACGTGTCGAGGTGCACGTTCTGGAACTTGTACGGTTCACCGGCCACGGTCCGAAGCGTCCAGGTGCTGGCCCCGGACAGGGTGACCCAGCTCCCGGCGCTCGTCTTGACCTGCTGGCGCACCATTCGGGTCGGCGCCGTGCACGAGATCTGGGGCATCACGCCGCCAATCTCGCGGTAATCCTCGACGTCGTGGGCGTACATCTCGGGCCCCTCCGGCCGAACCTTGGTGTCTTCCGCCAGGAACCGGAACCCGTGGCCGTCCTCGAGATCCACGTATGCGCAATTTTGCGTTCCGTTCACGTCGGGCACGTGGGCTGGCGTGCAGAGCTCGAATTTGAACGTCACCTGTCGCCCCGGCGCCAGGTTCTCGAAGACGCCGTGGCAGTGACCGCCCGACGGCCAGGTGTTGTCGCAGCTCGGTTCGTTGCCGGTCAGCCCGTTGTCGTCCCCGTAGTAGTAAACCTGCCAGTTGTTGTTCTCGAACCAGAGCCCGGTCTCGAAGTTGTTGTACCACTGCCCGATCACCAGGACGCCGTGGTCCGGGTTCAGGATCTGGGGGATTTTCCATTCGATGGTCCAGCCGCGCGGCGACGCGGGATCGTTCAGCGTGGTCGTCACGTCGTAGTCGCCGAAGCCGCCCGTGAGGGCCCGGCCGCTCACGACCGGCTCCTCGCCGCTGTCGGCTCCGCATCCCGTCACGGCGCCCAGCATCAAGCCAACCGTGAGGAACGCCCGCCATCCATTCTGTTCGAAGCTGCGCATGTGCTCACCTCCAGGGTTGGATGACCTATAGAGGCGTCGGCGAACGCTCGCTCTTACACCTGGTGCACGGATGGTTCGGCGCTCCCGCGCCGGATGTTTCGCGCATGTCAAGGACTGAAGGACATGACGCGCCCGACCGGGTGCGGAGCGCGCGGCGGCGCGCGTCCGCCGAGCGACGAATGGGACAGGCGCTCCCCCCACGGTCGTGCTAAGTGACCCAGCCGTGAAATCTTTGGGAGACGACGATCAAATGACTTCTTGGCGAGACCAAAAGCCCGGACGAGGCATCTCGAACCCCATGCGGATTGCCGTCGCGGTGGGAATCTCGATCCTGGTCGTGGGAGCGCTGGCCGGTACGAAGGTCGCGCAGATCTCGTCTCTCATTCGCTTCGGCAAGGCCGCTCAGGCCGCCGGTCCTCCCCCGCAGGCGGTCGGAACCGCCGTGGCCCAGGGCGCCAAGTGGGAGTCCTTGCTGGAGTCGGTGGGCAGCGTCGAAGCCGGCCGCGGGGTGACGATCAGCAACGAGGTGCCCGGCGTCGTGCGCGCCATCCGCTTCGAGTCGGGTGCGAAGGTGCGTCCGGGCCAGGTCCTGGTCGAACTGGACGCCCGGGTCGAACGCGCGCAGCTGTCGTCGCTGCAGGCTCGCCGGGAGCTGGCCACCTCGTCGGCGACCCGCACCCGCCGGCTGGAGGCCAGCGGCGCCTCCACCAAGGCGCAGCTCGACGCCGACGAAGCGCAGCTCAAGACCATCAGCGCCGACGCGCAGGCCCTCGCGGCGCAGATCGAGAAGAAGACCATCCGCGCGCCGTTCGGCGGGAAGCTGGGCATCCGCTCGGTGAACCTGGGGCAGTACCTGAACCCGGGGACGCCCATCACCGTCCTCGAGTCGCTGGACGCGGTGTACATCGACTTCACGATTCCGCAGCAGCAGCTCTCGCGCGTGCCGGTCGGCACCAGCGTGCGCATCTCGGTGCCGGGGTCGCAACCGCCCCGGACACTGACCGGCAAGGTCGCGGCCGTCGACCCGAACGTCGATCCCGTCACGCGCGCCGTCAAGCTGCGCGCGTCGGTCGACGAGGCCGCCCCGGCGAACGACAAGGGGACCGAGAAGGCCAGCGACGTGCTGCGCCCCGGCATGTTCGTCAACGTGTCGGTCATCTTGCCCGAGCTCGCCAGCGTGGTGTTCGTGCCGGCGACGTCGATCATGCGCGCGCCCTACGGCGCCTCCGTTTACGTCGTCGAGGACGCGAAGGAGGGCGCCGGTGGCCCGCCGCGCAAGGTCGCTCGCCAGCAATTCGTGCGCGTCGGCGTCAGCCGCGGCGACTTCGTGGCCATCGACGAAGGGGTGACCGCCGGGCAAGAGGTCGTCACGCTGGGCGCCTTCAAGCTGCGCAACGGGGCGCCGGTCATCGTGAACAACGAGATCAAGCTGTCGCCCTCGCAAACCCCCGTCCCAGAGAACCGCTGACCCATGCGCATCACCGACATCTTCGTCCGGCGGCCGGTTCTCTCGCTGGTCGTCAACCTGATCATCGTGATCGCCGGCGTGCAGGCCATCCGCACGCTCAACGTTCGCCAGTACCCGCGCCTGGAAAGCGCGACGATCGTCATTCGCACGCCCTACATCGGCGCCAGCGCCGATCTGGTGCGCGGGTTCATCACGACGCCGATCGAGCGGTCGGTCGCCGCCGGTGACGGCATCGACTACATCGAATCGCAGAGCGACCAGGGGCTGTCGACCATCAACGTCCACCTGCAGCTGAACGTCGACACGGCGCGGGCGCTGGCCGACATCAGCGCGCGCGTGAACCAGGTGCGTGGCGACCTGCCGCCCGAGGCGGAGGTGCCCGCCATCAGCCTCGAACCGTCGGACGCCGCGTTCGCCTCGATGTACCTCAGCTTCGACTCGAAGATCCTGCAGGACAACCAGGTGACCGACTACCTGATCCGCGTCGTGCAGCCGCGGCTGTCGGCCGTCGCGGGCGTGCAGAAGGCGGACATCCTGGGCGGACGAACGTTCGCGCTGCGCGCCTGGCTGAAGCCGGACCGCATGGCGGCGCTGAACGTGAGCCCGATGCAGGTGCGGCAGGCGCTGGCCGCCAACAACTATCTGTCCGCCGTCGGCCAGACCAAGGGCACCTTCATCCAGCTCAATCTGTCGGCGACCACCGGCATCGAGTCGGTCGAGGACTTCCGCCGTCTGGTCATCCGCCAGCAGGGCGGCACGCTGGTGCGCCTGGGCGACGTCGCGGACGTCGTCCTGGGCGCGGACAACTACGACATGGACGTGCGCATGTCCGGTAAGAGCGCCGTCTTCATGGGCATCTGGGTGCTGCCGAACGCCAACGCGCTGGACGTCATCAAGCGGGTGCGCGAGGAGCTGGCCAAGGTTCAGAGCGAGCTTCCGACGGGGCTCAGCGCCATGATCGCGTTCGACGCCACCAAGTACATCGACAGCGCGATCCACGAGGTGCGCGGGACGCTGATCGAGACCATCGGGATCGTCATCGTCGTGATCTTCCTGTTCCTCGGGTCGCTGCGCACGGTGGTCGTGCCGGTGGTCGCCATCCCCGTGTCCCTGGTCGGCGCGATCTTCTTGATGCAGCTGTTCGGGTTCACGCTGAACCTGCTCACGCTGCTGGCGATCGTCTTGTCGGTCGGTCTGGTCGTCGACGACGCGATCGTGGTGGTCGAGAACGTCGATCGCCACCTGCGTGAAGGGCGCTCGGCGTTCGAGGCATCGATGCTCGGCGCGCGCGAGCTGGTCGGCCCCATCATCGCCATGACGATCACGCTGGCGGCCGTCTACGCGCCCATCGGCTTTCAGGGCGGCCTGACGGGCGCGCTGTTTCGCGAGTTCGTCTTCACGCTGGCGGGGGCCGTCCTCATCTCGGGCGTGGTGGCGCTGACCCTGTCGCCGATGATGTCGTCGAAGCTGCTGGGCTCGCATCAGCAAGACCATGGATTCGCCGCGCTGGTCGACCGCGTATTCCAGCGGATCAAGTCGCGCTACTCGCGCATGCTGGCCGTCACGCTGGCCAACCGCCCGGCGGTCTACATCGTCTGGGGCGTCCTTTCGCTGCTGGTCATCCCCATGTACATGTTCTCGGCCAAGGAGCTGGCGCCGACGGAGGACCAGGGGGTCGTTTTCGGCAAGGTCGACGTCCCCGCGAACGCCACGCTGGAGCAGATCACCCCCTTCACCGAGAAAGTCTTCCGCAACTTCCAGTCCGTCCCCGAGTTCAGCCACAGCTTCCAGCTCACGTTCCCGACCGGTGGATTCGGCGGCATGATCGTGAAGCCCTGGGAAGAGCGCAAGCGCAGCATCTTCCAGATCCAGCAGGAGCTGTTCGGCAAGCAGATGATGCTGACCGGTGTGCAAGCGCCCGTGTTCCTGCCGCCCGCGCTGCCCAGCCCCGGCATCTTCCCCGTCGAGTTCGTCATTGCCTCGACGGGCAGCCACGAGGAGCTGGTACGCGCCGCCGATCAGCTCGTTGCCGAGGCCATCAAGAGCGGCCAGTTCGCCTTCCCGCCCATCACGGACGTCAAGATCGACCAGGCCAAGGCCGACATCGTCCTCGATCGCGAGAAGATCGCGTCGATGGGGCTCAGCATGCAGCAGGTGGGTGCCGACCTCGCGACGATGCTGGGCGGCAACTACATCAACCGCTTCAACATGGACGGCCGCAGCTACAAGGTCATCGCCCAGGTCGAGCGCGCCGGCAGACTGACGCCGGCCGACCTCGGTGAGATCCACGTGACGGGGCCGGGGGGAACGCTGATTCCGCTGTCTTCGATCGCCACCTTCCGCACCGACGTCGAGCCGCGCTCACTCAACCGCTTCCAGCAACTGAACGCCGTCAAGATCTCCGGCGTCGCGCCCCGTGGCCTGGAGCAGGGTCTGGCCGTGCTGGAGAGCGCCGCCGACAAGGTCCTGCCGCCGGGCTCCCGCATCGACTACACCGGTGAGTCGCGGCAGCTCCGGCAAGAGGCGGGCAAGTTCCTGCCCGCCATGGGCCTGGCCATCGTGCTGATCTTCCTGGTGCTGGCCGCGCAGTTCAACTCGTTCCGGGACCCGATCGTCGTGCTGGCCGGCTCGGTGCCGCTGGCCATGTTCGGCGCGATGATCTTCACCTTCCTGAAGTTCTCCGGACCGCCCGGAATGAGGTTCGCCCTCACCGAGGGGTGGACCACCACGCTGAACATCTACTCGCAGGTCGGCCTGGTCACGCTGGTGGGCCTCATCGCCAAGAACGGCATCCTGGTCGTCGAGTTCGCGAACCATCAGCAAGAGAGCGGGCTGTCGAAGGTCGCCGCCGTCCAGGCCGCCGCCGAGACGCGCCTGCGCCCCATCCTGATGACCACCATCGCGACCGTCGCGGGCCACTTCCCGCTGACGCTGGTCAGCGGCCCGGGCGCCGCGGCCCGCAACTCGATCGGCGTCGTGCTGGTCGGCGGCATGGCCATCGGCACCATCTTCACCCTGTTCGTCGTGCCCTCCGTCTACGTGCTCATCGCGCGCGACCACCGCGCCACCGCCGGCCAGCCCCGCCAGGGCCTGGTCGGCAACACGAACGGAGACGGCCTGCTCCCGACCGCTCTGCCCGTCGAGGCCGCCGAAGGCTGAAGCGCCCGCCCGGGCTGTCTTGATATCGGACCGGATGTGCCGGTCAGCCGCAAAGGCAGAAGCAGGCGTTGACGCAAATCCGAGGCGCTGGCTCCGACGACGAGCAGCCGCACATCTCGCCCGGACCGGTGCACTCGCTGTCGGCGGTGCATTCTTTGTGGCACGTACAGTTGGGGCGTCCGCCCGGGCCGCCGCAGCCGCAGCGATAGCCCGTCGGACATTGACCGCCGTCGAGCTCGCACGCGGTGCCGCTCGCCCCGCCGCCGCCTGCGGCACCCGAGGCGCCGCCGCCGGGATGGCCGCTGCTTCCGCCGGTCGCGCGGCCACCGCTTCCGCCGACACCACCGGTGCCGGCCGTGCCGCCGCCACCGCGTCCCGCGACGGCGCCGCCGGCGCCGGCAATGCTGCCGCCGATGCCCCCGCGTCCCCCGGAACCACTCCCCGGACCTCCGGCGGTGCCAGCCGCCCCCCCACGCCC
>CAZJMY010000530.1:0-23415 GCA_964546845.1 uncultured Myxococcales bacterium
CGGCATCGGCCACGAAAGCGGCGGCGCGCCGCTGGCGGGACGCGAGAGCGCCCCTGGCGCCGCGGGGCGCGACGCGCGCATGCCGGGCGCGGAGAGCGCGGGCCCCAGCCGCGCGCAGGTCATCGACGGCGCGGCCGGGCGCGGGTTCGCGAGCCGCCCGTACGCGCACGTCTATTCCGACTACCGCGCCGCCGTCGAGGAGGCGCTGGGCGGCGGCGCCGTGCCGCCCGGCCAGCAGTACGTGGTGCGGCGCTACTTCGATCTGATTCGCCCGCGCGCGGCGGCAGGCGGCGGAGGCAGGCCATGACCACGACGGCGATGGCCTCGCCCGGCGCCAGCCCCGACGAGGCAGCGCGCGCCGTCGACGCGTTTCGCGCCGACCTGGGGAGATTGCTCGACGAGATCGGCCGGCGGCTGGTCGGCCAGGCCGAGGTGGTGGGCGCCGTGGTCTCGGGGCTGCTGGCGGGCGGACACGTCCTCATCGAGGGCGTCCCCGGGCTCGGCAAGACGCTGCTGGTGCGGACGGCGGCGGCGGCGATGGACCTGAGCTTCTCGCGGATCCAGTTCACGCCCGACCTGATGCCGGCGGACGTGATCGGCACGAACCTGATCGCCGAGGACACGGGCGGGCGGCGGTTCGAGTTCCAGAAGGGGCCGATCTTCGCGCACGTCGTGCTGGCCGACGAGATCAACCGCGCGACGCCCAAGACGCAGTCGGCGCTGCTGGAGGCGATGCAGGAGCAGTCCGTCACCGTCGGCAAGCAGACCTACACGCTGCCGCCCCCGTTCTTCGTGCTGGCCACGCAGAACCCGATCGAGATGGAGGGGACCTACCCGCTGCCCGAGGCGCAGCTGGATCGGTTCCTGTACAAGGTGCGCGTCGACGCGCCCAGCGCCAGCGAGCTGCACGCGATCCTCGACCGCACGACGGGGACCGACGACGCCCCCGTGCGGCCGGTGCTGGCGCACGCGCGGCTGCTGGAGATGCGGGCGCTGGTGCGGCAAGTGCCGGTCGCGCGCCCCGTGCAGGACTTCGTCGTGCGCCTGGTCGAGGCAACACAGCCGGCGCGCAGCGCCGCCGCGGACGTGCGCCGGTTCGTGCGTTACGGCAGCTCGCCGCGCGGCGCGCAGGCGGTGATCCTGGGCGCGAAGGTCGAAGCGCTGCGGGCGGGGCGGTTCGCGCCCTCGTTCGCGGACGTGCGGCGGGTCGCGCCCGTGGCGCTGCGCCACCGCGTGCTGCTGAACTTCGAGGGCGAGGCCGAAGGCGTGACCGCCGACGCCATCGTGGCGCGGCTGCTGGCCGAGCTGCCGGAGACGGTGTGACCGCGGCGGCGCAGGCCGGCGATCGCCCCGCGGGCGGGGCGCGGCGGTTCGACGAGCGGTTCCTGCGCAAGCTGGAGACGCTGGAGCTGGCCGTCCGGCGGGCGGCGGGGGCGCGCGCCCGCGGCATCCGGCGCACGCGCCGCATCGGGGCGGGGCTGGAGCTGGCCGACCACCGCGACTACGTCCCCGGCGACGACCTGCGCTACCTGGACTGGAACCTCTACGGCCGCCTCGACCGGCGTGCGCTGCGCCTGTTCGAGGAGGACGAGGACGTCGCCATCGACGTGATCGTCGACGCCAGCGGGTCGATGGCGATGGGCGCGCCGCCCAAGATCGACCTGGCGCTGCAGCTGGGCGCGGCGCTGGCCTACGTCGGGCTCGCGAACCTGGACAGGGTCGCCGTGACGGCGCTGGGCGACGCGCCGGCCAGCCTCCCGGCGCAGCGCTGGAAGAACCGCATCCTGGGGATCCTGCGCTTCTTCGAGGCCGTCACGGCGAACGGCCGGCAGCCGCTGTCGTCGGCGCTGCGCGCGCACCTGGGGCGTCGCGCGGGCCGGCGGGGGGGCGTGGCCGTCTTGATCTCGGACTTTTACGATCCGGCCGGCGCGCGCGCAGCCCTGGACCTGTTGCGCGCGAACCGGCTGACGCCCATCGCGATCCAGGTGACGGCGCCCGACGAGCTGGCCCCCGCGTTGCGCGGCGACGTGCGCGTGCGCGACGTCGAGACCGGCGAGACGCACGACCTCACCATCTCGCCCGCCGCGGTCACGGCGTATTTGCAGCGGCTGGCGGCGCTGCGGCGCGCGCTGGAAGGGCACTGTCGCGAGCGGGGCATCCCCTGCTTCGCCGTCACGTCCGACCAGCCGCTGGACGCCGTGGTGCTGCGGATGTTCCGGGCGGGCGGCCTTCTGGGCTGAGGGCGGCGTGGCGGGTCTCGGCTGGCTGAGCTGGCTGTTCTCGGGCGGGATGCCGGGCGCCGTCGTCGCGGTAGTCGCGGCCGTGGCCGGCGCCGCGATCGTGGCCCTGCATTTCGTGCGGCTGCGGCGGCGCGAGGTGGCGGTTCCCTTCGCGGCGCTGTGGCTGGGGCTGACCGGCGCCGGGTCGGCGTTGCGCCGCGCCCGCCGCCTCCGGCACTGGCTGGCGCTGGCGCTGGCCCTGGCGATCGCCGCCGCGCTGCTGCTTGCCGCCGTCGATCCTCGCCCCGCGGCCGTCGATCGGCAGGGACGCAGCTGGGTCGTGCTGATCGACAAGTCGTCCTCGATGTCCGCCACCGACGAGGCCGGCACGCGGCTGGAGGCGGCGCGCGCGCGGGCGCGGCAGCTGATCGCGGGGATGGGGCCGGCGGACCGGGCGCTGGTCGCCTCGTTCGCGGCCGACGCCGCCGCGGAGAGCGGCTTCGAGGCGGACCCGGCGGCGCTGGACCGGGCGGTCGCGGCCGTCGCGCCGACCGAGGACGCGGGCGATCTGCCGCGCGCGCTGAGCTTCGCGGCCGCCGTTCTGCGGGGGCGCCCGCGTCCGACGGTGGCGCTGATCAGCGACGGCGGCTTCTCCGACGACGCGCTCCGAAACGCGCCGCCCGGGCTGGACGTGCGCTACGCGGCCGTGGGGCGGCGGCGAGAGAACGTCGGCATCCTGGCGCTGGGCGCGCGCCGCGTTCCGGCTGACCCGGGCGCCGTCGAGGCGGGGCTGACCGTGCAGAGCTTTCGCGCGGCGCCCGTGGCGGTCCCCGTCGAGATCCGCAGCGGCGGTGCCGTCGTCGAGCGGATGAGCGTCGCGCTGGCGCCGGGCGAGCGGCGGGCGCTGGCGCTGCACGATCTGTTCGCGCCGGGCGCGCGCATCGAGGCCCGGCTGGGGGCGGTGGACGATCTGGCCTCCGACGACGCGGCG
Organism: uncultured Myxococcales bacterium; assembly: GCA_964546845.1. Classification (GTDB taxonomy): domain Bacteria; phylum Myxococcota_A; class Polyangia; order Fen-1088; family Fen-1088; genus JADGRB01. The sequence continues at coordinate 3,211 of CAZJMY010000530.1, forward strand.
ACCGCCGTCGTGCCGCCCGTCCCGCACCGGCGCATCCTGCGGGTCGGCGACGCCGATCTGTACCTGGACGGCGCGCTGCTGAGCCTGGGCGCGGGCGTCTCCGTGACGCGCCTGCCGGCGGAGCAGGCCGATCAGGCGCTGGCGCACGCCGACCAGGTCGACCTGATCGTCTGCGACGGCGTCGCGCCTGCGCGAGCGCCGTCGTCGGGAAACTGGCTGTACTTCGATCCGCGCGGCGACGGCAGCCCCGTCCCGGTCCGCGGGCGGCTCCGCGCGCCGATCCTGGACCCGGCCACGATCCGTCACGAGCACCCGCTGCTGCGCCACCTGGACCTGGGCGACGTGAACATCGCGGAAGCGGGGCGGGTCGCCGCCGCGCCCGGTGACGTGGTGCTGGCGGCGTCGTTCGGGGCGCCGTTGATCCTCGCGCGCGAGCGGCCGGGGCTGCGCGTCGGCGTGGTGGCCTTCGACCCGCGCCGCTCGGACCTGCCCCTGCGGCCGGCGTTCCCACTGCTGATCGCGAACGCGCTGGCGTGGGGGGCGCACGATCACCGCCCCGCGGAGATGACCGCGGGCGCCGAGACGGCCCGCGATCCGCGCGAGTCGGACACGGCCCCCGTGGCGCGGCTGCAGCTGGGCGGCCAGAGCGTCCCGGCCCTGGAGCTCCCCCCGCCGCGCCGCCGGGGGCGGATGGGCACGTGGGCGGCCGCGCTGGCGCTGGTCCTGCTGGTGGTCGAGTGGGTCAGCTATCACCGGCGGTGGACGGCATGAACGGCCCGCCGCCGGGCGTCGCCGGGTCGGTCGCGCTGGAACATCCGGCCGTGCTGCTGGCGCTGGTCGCCATTCCGGTGCTGGCGCTGGTCAGCCGCCGATCGCTCGCGGATTTTCCGCGCGGGCAGCTGGTTCTGCAGGCCGTCGCGCGCGCGCTGGTCTTCGCGGCGGCCGTGCTGGCGCTGGCGGGCCCATCGGTGCGGGGCCGGGCGCGCGGCGTGTCGGTGGTCGTCGCCGCCGACGTCTCCGACAGCATCGCCGATCCGACGATCGCGCGAGAGCAGCAGATGATCGAGGCCGTGGCGCGCGCCGCCGCCGCGCATGGCGATCCGCCGCCGCGCGTGTTGCGATTCGCCGCCGAGCCCGAGGAGGTGGCTCCGGGCGATCGGCTGCAACGATTGGGCGCGCGCGGACAGGCGACGGATCCTGCGCTGGCGTTGAGCCTGGCCGCGGGGCTCGCCGACGCGACCGCCGTGCCGCGGGTGCTGCTGCTGTCCGACGGGCTGGCGACGCGCGGCGATCTGGCGGGCGCGGCCCGCCGCCTCGGGCAGCGGGGCGTCGGGCTGGACGTCGTCCCCCTGCCCGTCCCCGCGGAGGCCGACGCCGCGATCGCCGAGCTGTCGGCGCCGGATCTGATTCGCCCGGGCGAACCGTTCCGTCTGGACGTGCGGGTCGTCTCGGACCGGGCGGTCGCCGCCGCGCAGCTGCGCGTGGACGGCGGCCGCGCGGTGTCCGTCGACGCGCCCGAGCGGACCGTCGCGCTGGACGCGGGCACCACGACCGTCACGTTTCGCGCGCGCGTGCTGCAGGCGGGCACGGCCGTCGTGCGGGCCCACGTCAGCGCCTCCGGAGATCGCCGCCCGGCCAACGACGACGGCGTGCTGGCCCTGGCGGCGCAGGCGCCGCCGCGCGTGCTGTGCCTCGAGGGGGCGCCCGGCGTGGCCGGCGCCTTCGCGCGGGCGCTGGCCGCCCAGCACATCGCGGCCGACGTGCGTCCGGCCCACGGTTCGACGGCGGGCGCGCTGGCCGGCGCGGACCTGGTGGTGCTGGCCGACGTGCCGCGGGCCGCGCTGCCCGACGAGACGGTGGCGGCGCTGGACGGCTTCGTGCGGGGTGGCGGCGGGCTGCTGGTGGCGGGGGGCACGCAGAGCTTCGGCCCGGGCGGCTACGCCCACAGCCGCCTGGAGCCGCTGCTGCCGGTGCGGCTGGACGTGCCCGAGGTCGAGGAGGAACCGGCGCTGGCCCTGGCGCTGGTCATCGATCGCTCCGGCTCGATGACCGGCCCGAAGCTGGAGCTCACGAAGCAATCGGCGCGCGCGACCGCCGACGCGATGGCGGCGTCCGACCAGATCGCGATCGTCGTGTTCGACAACCAGGCGACGGCCGTCGTGCCGCTGCAGGCGGCGGCGAACCGCCAGCGGATCACGCGCGACATCGGCCGCATCGCGGCGGGCGGCGGCACCAACATCCTCTCCGGCTTGCGGGAGGCCGTCGACGAGCTGCTGCCGGCCCGCGCGCGGAAGAAGCACGTGATCTTGCTGTCCGACGGGCAATCGCCGTACGACGAGATTCCGGACCTGATCGACGCGGCGACGGCCGCGCGCATCACCATCTCGGCGATCGGCGTCGGCGATGGGGCCGATCAGACGATGCTGAAGATGATCGCGGCGCGCGGCGGAGGGCGCTTTTATCAGACGCGGGACCCGGCCAGCATCCCGCGCATCTTCTCGCGCGAGACGTCGGACCTGGGCGACCGCTCCGTCGTCGAGCGGCCGACCCGCCCGCGCGTCGACAAGCGCATCGCCGCGCTGGCCGGGACCGCGATCGAGACCGCGCCGCCGCTGGGCGGCTACGTCGTGACGCGCCCGCGCGCGCAGGCCGAGACCGTGCTGGCGGCGCCGGACGGCGCGCCGCTGCTGGCGCGGTGGCCGGTGGGGCTGGGGCAGGTGGTGGCGTGGACCAGTGACCTGGGCGCGCGCTGGGGCGCCGGGTGGGCGCGCTGGAGCGGGTTCGAGAAGCTGTGGGGGCAGCTGGCGCGGGCGGCGATGCGCCGCCACCCGCCGAACCACTTCGAGATCCGCGCCGCGCGCGAGGCGGACCGCGTGCGGCTGACCGTCGACGCGATCGGCCCGGACGACCAGTTCCTGCGGGCGTTGCAGGGGCAGCTGGCGGTCGTCGAGATCGGCGGCGACGGCGAGCCGCGCCCGGCGCGCAAGCTGGCCATGCCGGAGACGGCACCCGGCCGCTACGAGGCGACCCTGCGACCGGAGGCCGAGAGCGGCGCCCTGTCCTTCTCGGCGAGCTTCACCGCGGGCGGCGCGCCGGTGGCGGACGCCACCGGCCGCCTGACCTTGCCGCTGGCCCCCGAGCTGATGCCGGTCGTGGCGGGCGACCAGCGCGGCGTCATGGCCTTGACCGCCGCCGCGGTCGCCGCGAACGGCCGCGTTCTGGCGGATGCGACCCAGGTTCTGTCCCCCCCGGTCGAGGCTCGCTCCACCCGCCGCCCCCTGCGCCGCCCTCTTCTGCTGGCTGCCCTGCTGCTCTACGTTGCCGACGTCGCCCTCCGCCGCCTCCGCCTCCCCTTCCGCCCCCATTGACTCGGGCCTCTAAGTTTGGCATGAAGCCCCGACACAAATATCGGGGCGTGGCGCAGTCTGGTAGCGCGTTCGGTTCGGGACCGAAAGGTCGGAGGTTCAAATCCTCTCGCCCCGACTCAGGTAACCCGCGAGGATCCTTTCCAATCCTTCCTCGCCGGGTCGAGGGTGCATGGGCGCTCCGGAGCCTGGGTGGCAAGCGCTCTCGGCGGCGACGTGGGAAGCGGGCACGCCTGGTTGAGCATCCCAGCGTGGACTCTCAGAGCTGGGACATGCCGCCATCCACGGGGAGCTCGTGTCCGTTCGTGAACGTCGCGTCGAAGGCCAGGAAGACGGCTGCCTTCGCGATCTCTTCGGGACGACCGTGACGCTTCATCGGAACGGCCTCCTCCATCTTCTTGTGCATTTGGTTCATCTGCTCCTTGGGCAGCCCCGTCTTGAGGATGACCGGCGTGTCGATGGGACCGGGGCTGACGGCGTTGACGCGGATGCCCCGCGGCAGAAGCTCGGCGGCGAGCGATCGCGCGAGGGAGCGGAGCCCGGCTTTGGCGGCCGCGTACGCGCTGACCCCGGGCATCCCCTTCTCGTTCGCAATGGATGTCGTGAGTACGATCGCGCTCCCGCGAGGCATCAGCGGAGCAAACTTCTGCGCCGCGAAGTACGGGCCCTTCACGTTCAGATTGAACATCTCGTCGTACACCGCCTCGGACGTCCCCTCGAACGGCACGAACGTTCCGTACCCGGCGTTGAGAAACAGAAAGTCGACTTCTCCGAGCTCCGACTTCGCGCGAGCGGCAAGAGATTCAATGTCCGTCAGCGACCTCGCGTCACTCGACACCACGATGGCGTCCTTCCCGAGCTCCTCGCGAGCTGAGTCCAGCGTCTTTTTCGTGCTTCCCGTCACCAGCACGCGCGCTCCCTGATCGAGCAGCAGCTTCGCCGTCGCGAGACCCATGCCGCTCGTGCCGCCGGTGATCACCACTCGTTTACCGTCGTATTGTCCCATGGTTGCGTTCTCCCTCGAGCGACCCAAGAGTCGCGTTGCTTCTGGTTCAAAGTGTCGTGCGGTCAATCGTGCGATTCGGCTTCGCCTAGGACATCGCACTCAAGGGCGCTGCCGACGAGAAGTCGGCGCCGGAGACCTTGACGACGGCCTGCCACGCGGCTTCCTGGCTGGAGCGATCGTGGAGGTGTGGCTGGCGCTGCACCTCAATTGGGCCTGAGAACTTCCCTCGAGCCGAGGCGAAGAACTGCCCCGAGACGTCGGTTCCGAACTCCGAGGCCTGGAGGTACCGGCGGGCCGCGGTCTCCGGCGTCTGATTCATGCCGGGAATCAGGTTCACGATCGGGATGAACAGATACTTCAACAGCGGGCCAGCGTTTCGCACCGCCTTGGTGGCGGTCGCCCCACCGGGCGAGACGGCGTACACGGCCATGCCGGAGGGGAGCCGGCGTGCCAACGCCGCGACCCACCAAGCAATGATGAGCTTCGCGTCGGCATACGTATTGTTGGGCACGTACTTTACGTTCGGCCCGTTGCGAATCAGGGCTTCGATCGCGGCGGTCCGGTCTCCCCCGAAGCATTTGGCCGCGAAGGCGGGCACATCGGTGTAGCTGAACATCGGCACGCCCCCACGGGCGGGTTCCGCCCCGGCGATGACGATCCGCGCGCCGGGGCTCAGCAGGTTGGCGCGGAGCAACCCGACAGTCAGTTGATGATGGCCGATGAGCGGAGCCTGAGAAGCCTCGATGCCCGCCGCAGTGATGACGCGCTTCTTGCCTGGGACCATTCCTGCATTGAGCAGCAGGAGATCGATCGGCCGACCTCGCTTGACCAGCTCGGCGAGGGCCGACTGAACGCTGGACGGCGTGTCCAGATCCAGCTCCAGCGGCGTGAAGACGTGCAGGTTGGTCTCAGCCGAGAGCTGAGCGGCCGTTTCGTGGACCCGAGCCAGGCTGCGGCCGGTGACGATGACCTGGCCGCAGCCCTCGGCAGCGAGCAGGCGCGCAGCGGCATGACCGAGCCCGGAGGTGGTCCCGGTGACGAGCGCGATCGAATGTCTCATCGGTGGTTTCCTCGCGACGATGGGGTCGCCTTGGCCAATTTCGAACTATTCGGTACACTAATGAGGCCAGTGGTCGGACGCAAGGAGTTTTTAACTAAATGATTCAAAATGCTACGAAGCACCCCGCGAAGCGCGTCACGAAGCCTCGTGGTCGACCGCGCAGCTTCGACGAGCTGGAAGCGTTGGAAAAGGCGACGCAGGTGTTCTGGTCGAAGGGCTACGACGGCGTGACGATCGACGATCTCGTCGCCGGGATGGGCGTGGGACGGCCGAGCCTGTATGCCGTCTTCGGGGACAAGCGGGCGATATTCTTGCGCGCCCTCGAGGCGTACGCTGAAAGGAAAGGCGCATCGACCGCGAAGGCGCTCCTGTCGCCGCAGGGTCTTCGCGACTCGATCGCCGGGTTTCTGAGGTACATCGTCGAGAGCGCGACAGAGGAAGACTCGGCTGCGGGTTGTCTACTCGTGTGCGTCGCGCCGCTCGTGGACGATGCACAGGTCCGGCAGTTCCTGAAGAACGCAACGGCTGGAGCTGCAACGCTGGTGGAACGGCGTTTCCGGGACGGGATCAGTGCGGGGGAAATCCCGGCCGACTTTCCCGTGGCCGCGCGTGCGAGCCAGGTCATCGACCTTTCCAACGGTTTGACGATGCGCGCGCGGATGGGCACGCCGCGCAAGACGCTTCTCAGGGACGCAGAGGAAGCGGCCGACTTGGTCCTTCTGCCGCGCGGGACGAGCCACGGGCCGAGCGGCAGTGCCCGGAAAGCCCGTGCGGTTCGGGGCTGAGACGCGCCGGTTCGGGTTCTCTTCACTCGAGGGTGGGTGCTGCGACGGCGGAATCCACGGCGCCGAAGCGACCGTCACTGGATCCTCAGCCAGCCGGTGCGTCGGGCGACGTCGCGGAGAGTGGCACCCATGTTCCAGGCCAGGCGAACGCCGGCGAGCGCGTTGGTCGAGAGCTGGCGCTCCGCGAACAGCGAGAGCTGCCAGGGGGTGCTGGGCAGCGGCAGCTGCCACTCGACGCTGACGTAGGGACCGAGCGTCGTCGAAGCGAGCGCGCCGAAGGGGCGGGTCAGCCCGAGGCCGCCGTCGAACCGCAGGCGATCGAACGGGAACGCGCGCACGCCGAAGCCAGCCACGAGGAAGTCGGCGAAGACGGTCTGCTGCTGGGTGATCGCCGTGGCGAACAGCGACGCCTCGGGTGTCAGGTGCGCCTCGACCTGCACCTGCTCGGCGACGGCGCTGATGCCGGGGAGGTGCTGATACGTGATCTGGGCTCCCACGGTCGCGTGCCGCCATTGGCTGGCCAGCGCCAACCCGGCGGCCTCGTATGGCGTGTCGCCGAGCGCGAGCGCGCGGAGCTCGCCGATGGCGATCCAGTGCTCCACCAGCCGCTCGCTGACGCGCGCGCCACCGCCGGCGCCCAGCTGGTTCGTCCAGCCGAGCTGCGCGTCGGCGATCACGCCGGGGATGTGCGTTGCCGCCGGGGTGTCGGGCTCGGGGGCTGGCTGCTGCCCGTCCCGGTCGGGGGCCGGTTGCATGGTCGCGCTGAGGCCGACGAGCCCTCCCCAGCCGTTGTACGCCGGGTTGAACGTTCCGATCCCCTTGCCGTTCGACAGATGGGTGAGCGCGACCTCGCCGAACACGACCACCCGCGGGCCGACGGGCACCTCCAGGCCGCTTCCCGCGCCGAGAATGAAGTCGTCGTAACCGGCGCCAGGCAGGAACGGGCCGCGCAAGAATAGAAGAAATCCCGCCGAGACCCGCGCATAGGGCCGCACCGGCCAGCCGGGGAAGGGAACCAGCCGCATCGCCAGCTCGCCGCCGGCGCCCCCGTGGGCGGTCCGACCGGCGTCGGTCTGCCCGTGCGCTCCCAGCAGTAGCGCGGTCGTCCGCAGCCGCAAGGTCGGCGCGGCCCACCATTCGATGCCGACGCCGGCCGCGCCCAGGTCAATCCCGCGGACGTCGCCGGTCCCAATCAGGCCGCGCGCGTCGAGGGTCGCCGCCGCTCGCGCGCGCCAGTCCACCTGCCCGATCGCGTTCTGGGCGAGCACGACCGTGAGCACCAGCGCGGCGGTCATGGACGTCCGGAGCTTAAGCGCCGGCAGTCAGGAAGCCGAGCTTTCGCGACGCTACTTGCTGGCCTTCCTTCGCGCTCCGCGCTTCCGGGCCGGCCGCTGCGCCGACATCGCCGCGTGAGCGTCCGCGATCGCGGCACGCACGTCGCGGGCGCGCGCCTTCCGGAGCGCGATCAGGAGCCCCGGGTATCCGTCGAAGTGCGGGATGGTGAAGAAGCCTGGCGGCCCGATCTCGAGCAGGGCGTCCTTGGCGTCCAGGCTCTCGACGCGAACGGCGAGGATCTCACCGGCCGGCGGAGCTTCATCGCCGAACCGCTCGAGGTCTGCTTTGCTGAACGGTCGCTGCCACGCGAAGCCGCGTTCGCCGACCATCCACGTGCGATGGCCCCACTTCGTGGCGACGGAGACCCCCGGAAGGCTCATCGCGAACGTGTCGACGTCGTCGAATGTCATCCAAGTGTCCGCGTCACGGCCGGCGGTAGTGCATGGCCATCTGGCCGGCCTTCATGCGGGTCGTCGAGACGAGGTCGAGGCGGCGCGAGGGCTCGAGGCCCTGGAACAAGGTCGGACCGTGGCCGGCGATGACCGGGTGGATGACCAGACAGTACTCGTCGATGAGCCCGAGCCGCTCGAGGGCGGACGCGAGAGTCAGGCTGCCCACGAGCACGCCCTGGGGCGTCTTCTGCTTCAACTGAGTCACGGCCTCGCGCAAGTCTCCCTCGAGGCGGAAGGTGTTGGTCCACGGGAAGTCGCGGCGCGAGGCCGAGACCACGTACTTCGGCTTGACCTCCAGCTTGCGCGCCCACTCGCGCATCGAACGCGGCGCGTTCTGGTCGCGCGCCACCGCCGGCCAGGCGCTCTCCATCAGCTCGTAGGTGACGCGCCCCCACAGCATCGCGCCGGATGCGTCCATCAGCTGCGTGAAGTAGTCGTGCAGCTCCCCGTCCGCGATCCCTTCCCGGTGGTCGCAGCAGCCGTCCAGCGTCACGTTCAGTGCGAAGGTCAGGAGGCCCATGGCGCTGATGATGTACCACGGTGGAGCGTCGCTCGCCGCGCGTCTCCGTACCTAGGGCAGGACGCAGGCGCTGCCCGTCCAGGTGCCGCGGATGATGACCGTGCACTGGTCCGCGACCGTGAACGTCTGGTTGTAGACACGAACGTCGTCGACGGGCGCGCCCGCCTGGCCGATGGTCAGCGTGTCGGCGATCGACGCACTGAAGACCGGGTCGTTGGCGGCGTCGTTGGGGACGGATGTGACCAGCACGTCGTCCTCGTAAACATCGACGCCGGCCCCCTGCCCGGCGCTGGTCCCCGTGCCGGCATACCGGATGATGATGTTGTGCCAGCCGGCCGACGACGGAGCAGCGAACAGGGGGCAGCTGCCGGTCAAATACCGGTTGCTCGTCGTGGCCACGCAGATGGTCAGGTGAGTGGCGTCGAAGAAGGCGATCTGGACGCCCCCGTAGGGGGCAGTGTAGCGGTTGTTGACGTCGAAGATCGCGCAGCAGTCGCCGGTGCTGGTCGGAATCGATGATGCGACGTCAACCCAGAACGAGATGGTGTATGTCGGATACGCGCCCAGGACGGCTCGCGCGCTGCCCTGCGCGGTGGCATGGCCGCCACTGCCGAACTCAATCGCGTTGCCCAATTTCCCCGGCACGCTGCTGAATGGCTGGCCGAACTGAAGGCCGTAGCCGCTGACGGACCCGGTATTGACTCCCATCGTGTCGTCCAGCGTGTAGTAGAGCAGCGGCTGGGGACCGAAGGTGTAGGTCGCTTGCACGGTCCTGGCGGCCGTCGCGCTCACGACACAGGTCGCGGTGCCGGAGCAGCCTCCCCCGGACCAACCGACGAAGGTCGAGCCGCTCGCCGGGGTGGCCGTCAACGTGACGGAAGCCCCGTAGCTGAAAGCGGCGGCGCAGGTCGAGCCGCAGTTGATCCCGGCGGGGCTGGAGGTCACGGTGCCGCTCCCCGTTCCCGCCTTGGTCACCGTCACCGTGAGCTGCTGAAGCGTGAAGGTGCCCGTCACGCTGGCGGCTGCGTCGAGAGTCACGACGCACTCCCCCGTCCCCGAACAGCCGCCGCCTGACCAACCGGCAAACGTGGACCCGACAGCCGGGGTCGCGGTGAGATTGACGGGGGCGCCGCGATCGACGGACGCCGTGCACGTGCTTCCGCAGTTGATGCTGCCCGTATCCGACGTGATGGCGCCCGACCCGGTCCCGGCGCGGGCCACGGTCAACGCGACCTTGTTCGGGGTCCCCCCGCCGGTCCCCGAGGTTCCGCCCGTGCCGGCGGTGCCGCCAGGGCCCGACGGTCCGACGGTCCCGGCGGTGCCGCCGGTGCCCGGTCTTCCACCCGTCCCGAGCGTGCCACCCGTCGAAGGCGCGCCGCCGGTTCCCGCGCCGCCCTTGCCACCTGAATTGCTGCCGCCGGGTCCGCTGCCCCCGGTCGCACCGCCGGTCGCACCGCCGGTCGCGCCGCCGATTTTGGGCGATCCCGCGTGACCACCCGCGCCGGCGCCCGCCGCCCCGCCGGGGCCGCCCGTCCCGCCCGCCATGCCGCCGCCGGTGCTGCCGGCGTCGGAAGACAACGTGGCGGCGCCGCACCCGGCGAGCATCAGCGCGCAAAGTGAGGCCAGGACGATCGATGATCTGCGGTGCATAGGCGCGCTCCCGATGGGGGACAGTGTAGGAACGCGGCAAGAGCGCGCATATTTCCACCGCGAAGGCCGTGTATGATGCGGGAGTTCGGTGCGCTGTCGGTCGACGATCGTTTCATGCGGCGGCGCCGGCTGGCTGTGCTTGGCAACAAGCGTGGTGATGGCCGGAGGCTGCGGGAAGAGCGCGACCGTCACGGCCGGCGGGACCGGCGGCGCCGGCGGAACCGGCGGCGCCGCGGCGACCGGCGGCGCGCCCGGGACCTGTGCGTCGCCGGCGACCTACGATCAGACCGTGCTTTGCGATCAGCCGGTCGCCTTCTGGGCGATGAAGGGGGCCGCGGCAACCGAGCCCGATCTGGCCGGCACCAACACGGGCACGTACAAGGGCGCGCCACCGAAACCGGCCACGCTGCCGAACGGCGACGCCGCCGCCCACTTCGACGGCGCGACCGGCTACCTGACCATCTCCTCGAATGCGGTCCTCTCGTTGCCGACGACCGGCGAGCTGACCTGGGAAGGGTGGATCAACGCCGACACGTTGCAGTTTCCCAGGAGCAGCGACGGCTACGTCGACTGGATGGGCAAGTGCGCGGACTACTCGCCGACGTGCGAGTGGGAGGCGCGCATGTACAGCACGACCAACTCGGAGAGCCGCCCCAACCGGATGTCGGCCTACATCTTCAACAGCAGCGCCGGGCTCGGCTCCGCCGCCGACTGGCAGCCGGTCGACAATCTCATCAAGGCCAGCACCTGGTATCACGTCGTCGGCGAGTACACGACCCTCAGCCAGCCGGCGGACTGCACCGGGACCGCCAGCTATCCCGGCTCCATCAATGTCTGGGTCAACGGCGTCGAATGGAACCACGCGCAGCACGGTCAAACCGGCTGCATGAGCCAGTACAACGTCGTTCCGACCGCCAACGACAGCCCGCTGAACGTCGGCACCATGGCGCGCGACACCTGGTTTCCCGGCGCCATCGGCAAGGTCGCCATCTACGACAAGCTCCTCACCCAGGCGCAGATCAGCGCCCACTACGAGGCGATGACCGGCAAGACCCCGACCGGCAGCTGCTCGGCGACCTGCAGCTTCTGACCGCGCCTAGAAGCTGTAGCCCAGCTCGCCAAACCCGAGGCTGTTCGCCCTCAACAGCCCGAACAGCGAGTCGGCCGGGCCCCGGTAGATGTCGGCGCCGATCGACACCTTGAGGTTGTCGTTGATGGCGTAGGTCGCGCGGGGGGAGAGCACGAAGTCCCCTCCCTCGAACCAGGTGACTCCGTGCACCTCGGCCTCCAGGGTCTCGTGAAACCACTTGTACGACACACGGGCGGACATGCCGTGCTGGAGCCGCGCCTGCTGCTGGATCAGCAACGACCGGAGAATGGCGAAGGACCGGACCGTCGGATCGCCGATCGCTTTTGGATCCTCGAAATGGATCAGATACCGGCCGAGATACTGGACGTTGACGTTCAGATATTCGAACCAGCTGCGATCGACGCCGACCACCACCGCGGCGACGTTCTGCCTGGGCGGAAACGGGGTCACGTCCGCGTCGCCCTGGAACGTGAAGCTGCCCTCCGCCCGTAGACCGAAACGCCCCCAGTTCTTGGCGACGTCGCCGCCCACGACCCTCAACCGGGGGTAGAAGAGCGTGACTGCCGTTCCAGCGAGCCGCATGTCCGGGGTGTGGTCGAAGCCGTCGAAGTAGCACAGCGAGGCGTCCACGTACCCGCCCGTCCTTTCGACCTTGACGGCCCCCTGTCGCAAGCCCGCGGCCGGAACTTCCCGGGAGAGCGAGATGCCGCCGCCCACCGGCGGAAGTGGAATCACCGACGGCACGAAGTTCAGCAGCCACAGCGCCGACACCGACGAGCTTCCCAGCTGCTTCGTCGCCCGCAGAACCCAGGACCCGAGCTTCCGGTCGCTGTCGTCGACGACCAGCGCCGTGAGGTCGTTTCCGTTGATCAGGTCCGTCGGGTTGATCCCGTCGGCACGGCCCCAGGTCATGTATTGCTTGCCGACGCGCACATCGAACGACTCGGACGGCTGGATCTCGAGCCACAGCTCCCTCATTTGCCCCTGCGTGTCTTGCTCGCCGCGGAGAAGGTCCTGGTTCCACACTCTTGCCTCGAAGTGAATCGCCGCGACGGGCGCCAGCTGCGCGTCACCTTTCGCGTCCAGGCGCGTGACCAGCAGGTTCGCGCGATCGTCGAGCGTCCGCGAGCCGGACCAATACCCGGCGGACAACCGCGCGCCCAACCGCGCAGCAGACAGCGCGGCGGGTTCGCCGGTCTCGTCCGCTCGACCTGTCGTTGACCCACACAGCACCGCCGCGACCGCCGCCGCCGCAAGCGCCCGGCGCACTACTGTTCCTTCTCGAGGTAGTGCGTCGTGAAGACTTCGTCCCTGATTCCGGCGTCCAGCCTGAAACTGTCGAACGTGATGAGGGTCGAATGGCCGGTTTGAAGATTCCTGGCTTCGACCTTCATCGCGAGCCACTTCTTGTTGGCTGGGTCGACCTCTTTGAGCTCGGAGTAGACAATCTCCTTGAGCGGTCGCCCCCCGAGGTCCCAGTACTCGCCCTTCAGGGTGACGAAGTTGTCCTGTCTGATCGTCCGTTGGATCTTGGAGTACCCGGTGGTCTCCTTGACCGCGTCGGTCTTCGGTCGCGATTCCACGACGAAAGTCCTGGCTCCGTCAGCGGTGCCCACGGCCACCACCGTGTGCGCCCAGTCCTCGACGCGCTGCCCGATCACGTCGCCGTAAGAGAAATCCGACCCCACGAAGCTGTCCTTCTTGTTCGACGCGACGATTCGCCTCACCTTCTTCAGCGCCGGGAGATAAATCCAGATGTCGTCGTCGCCGTCCGAGTGCTCGATCATCAGATTCGAGGTGTTCTTCACGTCGGGCGGAGACAGGAACCGCACCACCTGATTCGAGTCCTTGCCGTTGCTTTGCAGCTTGGTGAATCCTGCCGTCTTCCTGACCCGGATGGCGCCCGACGCAGTCTTCAGCACCATCGTCACCGTTTGGACCGACCCGACGACCTTCGACACGTAGAACGCCTTCTTCATGATCTCGGTCGCATCGTCCCCGGCGCCCCGGACGACGGCCCCCACCTGCGCGACCACGCACGCGGCGCACAGCAGCGCGATCCGCCGGATCACGCTCCACCTCCCGCCAGCACTTCAGATTTCTCGAAGAACTTCTCCGGCGTGTCGCCAAAGATGAAGCGGGGCTTGAACATCATCATCAGCGCCCGCAGGAAGAAGAGCGCGATGAACGCGCTGATCAACATCGTCGCGGCGACCAGATTGGACAGGGTGTTGTAGAAGGCGAAGGTCGACACTTGTAGAACGGCGTATCCGCCGAGCACCGACAGCGCTACGAACACGATGGCCTTCCCTGACGTGAGCAGGGACGTGCGGGTGGCCTGGCGCACGCTGCCAGTCCGCCTCAGCTCCTCGCGGAACCTGAACAGCAAGTAGATCTCGTAGTCGGCGCCGATGCCGATCGCCATCGCGGCGGCGGACATCGCCGTGATGTCGAGCGGCGTGCCCAGCCACCCCATCAACCCGAAGTTCGTGGCCATGACGGCGAACAGGGGAATGACCACGAACAGGCCGCCGGTCAGGGATCGGAAGACCAACGACCCCAGCAGGAACACGACCAGCGCCATCTGGGCCATGTTCCGGAGCTTGTCTTTCACGATCACGTCGTTCAGCGCGATCACCTGGGCCAGACTGCCGCCCATCCGCACGGACGTTCCGGCCGGGAACGAGGCCGCGATGACCGCGTTCGCGGCCTTCGCGATCCTGTCGGCGCTGGTCGTGCTGTCATCCTTCAGGAACGCCCACACCGAGGCCCGCCGGTAGTCGTTGTCGACGAAGGTGTCGAAGTCCTCGGGACTGCCGGACGTCGAGTACAGGAACAGATACTGGGCGATCAGCTCTCGACTTTCGGGAATCGAGTGGTACGCCGGCGCGTCCGCGTGCATCGCCTGGTTCATTCGCTTGATCTGGTCGACGAGCGACTGGGTCTTTCCGACGGTGGGCTGCGACTCCAGAAAGGTCTGCAGCTTCTCCATGCCCTGCAGGACCTTCGGATCCTTGATGCCGTCCTGGTCCTTCGTCTCGACGAGGAACTGGATCGAGTTCGTTCCCCCGAAGAGCCGGTTCAACTCCTTGTCATCCCGGCGTAGCTGGCTGTCCGGTTTGAAGTAGAGGCGGAAGTTGTTGTCGATGTGCAGGCGCGCCATGCCGGCGCCGACCACCAGGATGACGAGGAGTCCGCCGCCGACGAACCACGGCGCCCGCCCACCCACCAGGTTGTCTGCCATCCTCGTGAGCAGGCGATCCAGCACGCCCGCGGCCTGCTCTCGGTCGGACTCGCGTCGTTTCGGGGGTCGCAGCAGGGACCGGACGGCCGGGATCAACGTCAGCTCGAGCACCATCGCGGACAGAACCCCGAACCCGGCGAAGATCCCGAAGTGTTGCACCATCGGGATGCCGGCGCCGGCAAGGGAGAACAACGTGAGGGACGCGATCGCGCCGGCGACCGCCATGACCGGCCCGACCCTGACCAGGGACTCGACGATCGCTTCGGAGTTGGCGGCGCGAGGGTCGACGCCGGACGCGAGCAGCCTTTTGTATTCCTCGTAATACCTCTTGAGAATCTGGATGGCGTGTCCGGCCGCGATCGCCATGATCATGATCGGCGTCGTGGTGTTGAGGGGATCGAGGTGGACCCCGATCAGGCCCATGATTCCGAGGCTCCAGATGACGCTCAGGATCCCGGTCATCATGGGAAGCAACATTCCCTGGACGCTGCGGAACGACCAGAACTGGATGAGCATGATGACGAGGAACGCCGCGCCGAAGAACAGCGGCATCTTCATGAATTCGTGGTCGGCAGCCTCCCCGATGATCGGCGTTCCACCGAGGAGATAGTCGATGCCGTCGTCGCGCTGGGCCTCCAGGATCTTTCGAAGGCCCGCGTTGAGCGCGATGAAGTTCGGCATGTCCGCCTCTTGTTTGAAGTCCGCGACGATGGCGGCCGCCTTGTGATCGGCCGACACCAGCGAGTTCACGTAGATCGGCATCGAGTCGACGCGCGCTCTGAACGCCTCCATCTCCTGAGGCGTCTCCGGCGTCTTCTCGAGCATCCGCCGAACTTCCATGCCCTCCGCGGTCCCGCGGATCTGTTTCACCTTGTTGGCCGCGAAGCTCAGGATGTTGTGACGTACGGCGTGCGGCAGCTGCTCGACCTGAGACTGGATGGTCTTGATCTGCTCGAGCACCCGGGGCTGGAAGACGTCGCCTGACCTGGGCACGACGGCAATGACGATGAAGTTCCGGCCACCGAAGGTCTGCTCCAGAAGATTCGTCGTCTTGATGTACTCGTGAGTTTGCGGCGTCCACTGCTTCGGATCGGAATCCATTCTGAGGTGGCCCAGGCGGCTCATCAGGAACGCCGTGACCGCCACCATGGCCACGATGGCTGGCACGCGATGGGCAATGATCCATCGAGTGGAGCGCGCGAAGGCGCTGGATGAATGGTCGGTCATGTGAACGTCCTTCTGTTCTGAGGGGTGTGCTCGCTCGTCGCCGCGTCCAGGCCGGGACCATGGGCGACGCCGTTTCATAGCGGTCGATACAGAACTAGCTGGCGAGGAGCGTGGCGGTCAAGAAGTTTTATATCGATCGCTATAAATTCATCAGACCCTGCGCCGCGGCGCGGCTGGCACGCGCTCGGCTTGACAGCCGGCAGGACGCTTTTCATAGTGATCGCTATGGGACGGCCCCGGTCATTCGACCGCGAGAGAGCGCTCCACGCGGCGCTGCGGGTTTTCCGCGAGCACGGCTACGAGGGCACGTCGATGACCCACCTGCAGGAGGCGCTGGGCGGACTGTCGCCACCCAGCATCTACGCCGCCTTCGGCAGCAAGGAGCAGCTCTTCAAGGAGGCGACCGAGCTCTACGTTGCCGCGCGCCGGTCAGCGACCGAGCAGGAGATTGCCCATGCAGGCACGGCGCGGGACGCCATCAAGACGCTGCTCCGCTGCGCTGTCGCTGGCTCGACTGAATCCGGCGAGCCCCGCGGCTGCTTGCTGGTTCAAAGCGCCATTGCTTGCTCCGCTTCCAGCGAGGGGGTGCAAGAGTACTTGCACGGCCTCCGGGCCGACGAGCAGCGTGCGATCTCGAAACGCCTGAAGGCGGGTGTCGCGAGCGGCGAGCTGCCCGCCGGGACGAACGTCCAAGCGATGACCCAGTTCTACACGACCTTCGTGCGCGGCATCGCGGTCCAGGCCCGCGACGGCGCGACGCGCGCTTCGCTGATGGAAGCCGTCGACTGCGCGATGGCGGTGTGGGACTCCTTCACCACGAAGTGACGGCCCGACGCCGTGCCCGATGCGCCGCCGTGTCTTCTGGTCCGGGGTCCGGCGTCAAGGCTCGACCGGCGCGGGCCTGTCCCACTCCGGCGCGGGGACCGGGCGGATGAGCGCGGCGTGTGACAGCCAGGCGAAAAGCATCTCGAGATCGCTGCGATCGCAGTCCTGAAAGACGTCGCAGGCTTCATCGACGGAGAAGGCGGCGCGTGTCCGGAGAACCCAGTCGATCACGGGGAGCACTTCGTCGCTGACGGCGAACGCGGTCTCGGCCTGGGGGCGATCGGTGGGGCCGCTGCGCACGGTGCACGTCGTGAGCCCGTCCGTTCCGGTCTCGTCGTAACGAAGGGATGAGTTCGGCAGACGCACATAACGGTCGAAACGAGCCTCCAGGGGGTAGTGGCTCTGGGCGCCGGTCGTGAAGGCGTCGCTCAGCCACGCCCCGTACGCGTCGCGCGCCGCGAGGCCAGGCAGGCGTTGCGCGAGGTCGGCCATCAGCGCGGTCAGCTTGTCTCGCTCGGTGTTCATCGCAGCGCCTTCCGGCGCCCACCCGCCATAGCTGCGGGCGCGCCATTCTGGCGACTGCGCGGCGTACTGCCGGAGGAGGGTCATGAGCAGCGCCAGTCGGGACGGCGCACGCACCACGACGATCACCGACAGCGACTCGCCCTCCTGCTCGGCGGTCGTGTGCCAGGTTCCGGCGGGCATGAAGAACGCCGACCCGGGATTCAGGGTCACCGTCGTCAGACCACGCGCCAGCACCTCGTCGGTCGTCAGCGGGAAGCCGTGCCGGTACGTCTGGGCCCAATCGGGGGGCGCCGCACTGCAGGGACTGAACTGGACGTCGGGATTGCGGACGTAGCCGTTGGGCGCGTACCGGAACTTCTTCTCGCCGCGAATCTGGAAGAAAAGCTGATCGAACCGGTCGTGATGCAGGCTCAGCCCGGACCCGGGCGCGTTTGCGAACGCGGACAGGGTGGCGCACTCCGGCAGGCCGAGCGCCGCCTCCAGGCCGCGAAGCCACGGGCTCGAGTCGGGCAACGAGCGCTCGAGGGCGGTGAAGTAGACGGTCAGCCCGAGGCGCAGCAGCGCGGACGCGTGCGCGCCGGCAACGTCGATCTGAACGCCGTCGGTCGCGGTGCCATTGGACACCTGCAAGGGGCCCACGTAGCCGCGGCAAACGCGTTCGACGCTCTCCATCAATCCGGTGCGCATGAACGCAGGAAAGCGATCCAACGCGCCATGCTGAACGACGAGCTCTCGACTCGCAAAGAGCTCCATCGAAGGGACCCCAAACAGGTCCTGCATCGGATCGGACGCGACGGGATTCATATCAAAGCCATGGTGCCCGTGGATTGGTTGGGATACCCTGAAGAGCATAGCGAGGTCATATGAAAACTTACACAGGTTCCCGGAAGCGCTTCTTGATCATCGGCATCGGCGCCGTCGGCGTCGCCTTGATCGGACCATCGTGTAGCTCGTCGCTCTCCAACCCCGACGGAGACACCATGGGACAGGGCGGCTCCATGGGCACGGGCGGATCGTCGGTCACCGGCGGCACCCATGGCTCGATGGGCACGGGTGGGGCCCCAGGCAGTGGCGGGACCGGCGGGCCCCCCGGAGGCAACGGCGGGCAGGCATCAGGCGGCTCTGGTGGGGCGGGCAACGGCGGTTACCGGGGCGTAATGGGAGGCGGAGCCGACGGCCGCAGCACCGGGGGCGCCGGCGGAGCCGGCAGCGGCGGTTACCGGGGCGTGATGGGAGGCGGAGCCTACGGCCGCAGCACCGGGGGCGCAGGCGGCGCCGGCAGCGGCGGCTACAGGGGCGTGCCGGGAGCGGGCGTCGGCGGTCCGGGGGCCGGCGGTGCCGGCGGAGTCGCAGGCGACAGCGCCGGCCACTCCGGCAACGGCGGTTTCCTGGGCGTCGCCGTCGCGCCAGGCGGCAACGGCGGCCGCTAGCGTCGGGGAATCCGCCCGAGGCTGACGGCCGGGCCAGCGGGCCACGGCTATGAACATGCGCCGGCGGCGCCGCGCGCAGCGAGATGGCATCAGAGCTACCGATCGAAGAGCTGCAAAAGGGAGTCGAGGCGATCACCTGGCAACGGGCCGTCGCCTCGCTGGCTCTGCTCTCCGGGTCGATCGTCTTCGCGAAGCTGGCGGGGCACTTCGTTCGCCGGGTGTTCTCGAGGGGGGCGCGCGGTCCCGCGTTCGCGTTCAGCAAGCTCCTGGCGTACGGCCTGATGTTTTCCGGCGCGGTCACCGCGCTGGCGCATCTGGGACTGCCGCTGTCCTCGCTGGTGCTGACGTCCAGCGCCTTGCTGGTGGGGGTCGGCTTCAGCTTGCAGCACGTCACGCGCGACGCGGTCGCCGGCGTCGTGATCCTGGTCGAGCAATCGATCCGTCAGAATGACTTCGTCGAGTTCGCGGGCACGATGGGCACCGTCCAGCAGATCGGGCTGCGGGCGACGCAACTCCTCACGCGCGAAGGCACGGTCCTGGTCGTTCCCAATCACCGGCTGGTCACGAGCGAGGTCGTCAATCACTCTTATCCGTTGCCGCGGACGCGCGTGCGGGTCGAGATCCCGATCGACGCGCGGCAGGCCCTGGACGAGGCGCGGGAGGCCCTCCTGGACGTGGCGGCGCGGCACGCAGAGGTGCTGGCCGATCCCCCGCCCGTGGTGAGGCTGGACGGCATCGAGCAGTGGGGGTTCCGCCTGCTGCTGATCGCGTGGGTGGCAGACGCCGTCGTCGCCCGTCGCGTCGCATCCGAGCTGCGGTTCGCCACCGCGGACGCGTTCGCAGCCAGCGGCATCCGGTTCCCGACGCCGAGCCTCACGCTCACGCTGCCCGCCGATCCCCGGACCGACAGCGACGGTCGTCGATCGCCCGAGCACGAGCCGGCGCACTGACTAGCGCCGCTCCAGGAACCCCCGCCCTTCGAAGATTGCCGGCATGGCCTTCTCGATGCGCGCCACCCGGGGGGACGGCTGCTTGGCGGCGCCGAAATGGTACAGGTAGCTTCGCTGGCGCCCGGGCGTCAGCGCCTCGAACGCGCGCTTGAAGCGCGGGTCTCGCCGGAACCGCTGCGTCAGCTCCTCGGGGACCGGGTAATCCGCGGTCTTCTTCTTCGCGATCTGCCGTCCGGACTTTTCGACCGCGATGGCCTCGCGGACATAGGCCTTGATGGTCGCCGCCTTTGCCTCGATCTCCTTGGCGCTCGTGAACTTCATGACCCGGCCCGCCTGGACCTGACCAAGCTGCACCAGCACCTTCTTCGGATCCTTCAGCAACGCCCCCTTGAAGAAGCCGAGGCCGAAGGACTCCTTGAAGCCCTGCATGATGACGACGTTCTTTCCGTCGACGGTGAAGGTGGGCGCGCCCCATTTGCGCTCCTCCTTCATCGCGAAGCCGGCGAGCACCCGGCGCATCTGCGCGATCTCGGCCTCCCATCGCTCTCGATAGGGCATCTCCATGCCTGGTCCCTACCACCTCGACCGTGATACACAAACCGCACCGTGCGGAATTCGATTCGTCTCCTGGGTGTCAATGTCTTGGCGCTTTTCGTGGCGGCGGGGTGCGGAGGGTCGTCGTCGCCCGGCGCCGGTGGGCGCGGCGGCGGTGGCCAGGGCGGGCGCGCGGGCGCCGGCGGC
>CAZJMY010000531.1:0-1171 GCA_964546845.1 uncultured Myxococcales bacterium
ATCAATGTCAGGAAATCACTGACTCAGCCGTGCCTCGAACGCCGCGATTTCCTTCTCCTGCGACAGCAGGAACTCCAGCTCGTCCACGCCCTGCAGCAAGCAGTACCGGGCGAACGGGTCGATGGGGAAGCTGACCTTGGCGCCGTCGGGCAGCGTCACCGTGCGGTCCTTCACGGAGATCGTGACGGTGGCGCCCGGGGCCGCCAGCAACTTCGCGTGAGAGGCGGCGTCGACGACGACCGGGATGAACCCGTTTTTCAAGGAATTGTTTCGGAAGATGTCGGCGATCGACGTGCTGATGACGGCGCGGAACCCGTAGTCGACCAGCGCCCACGGCGCGTGCTCGCGCGACGACCCGCAGCCGAAGTTGTCGCCCGCGACCAGGATGCTGGCGCCCGCCGCCTCGGGGCGGTTGAGGATGAAGTCCGGCTTGGGCTTCCCGTCGGCGTCGAAGCGCCAGTCGGCGAAGAGCTTGCTGCCCAGGCCCACCTTGCTGGTCGCCTTGAGGAAGCGCGCCGGGATGATCTGGTCCGTGTCGACGTTCTCGACCGGCAGAACGACGGTCTTCGAGGTGATGATGTCCATGCGTTCCATCGTCCGTTTCTCCTTAGATCAGCTCGCGCGCGTCGGTGACGCGGCCGGTGACGGCGGCGGCCGCCGCGGTGAGCGGGCTGGCCAGGAACGTGCGCCCGCCCGCGCCCTGCCGCCCTTCGAAGTTGCGGTTGCTGGTGCTGACCGCGTACTGCCCGGGCTTCAGCTGGTCGCCGTTCATCGCGATGCACATCGAGCACCCGGCCTCGCGCCACTCGGCGCCGGCCTCGGTGAACACGCGGTCCAGCCCCTCGGCCTCGGCGGCCTTCTTGATCGCCTGCGACCCGGGGACCACCAGCGTGCGCACGCCGTCGGCCACCTTGCGCCCCTTGAACACGGTGGCGGCGGCGCGCAGATCGGACAGCCGCGAGTTCGTACAGCTGCCGATGAACACGACGTCCACCTTGTGCCCGGCCAGCCGCTTTTCGCCCGTGAGCCCCATGTAGGCCAGCGCCTTGGCCGCCGTCGCGTTGGACGGCGCGGGGATGTCGGCCGAGATCGGGATGCCCATGCCCGGGTTGGTCCCGTAGGTGATCATCGGCTCCAGCGTCGAGGCGTCGAACTTCTCTTCGCGGTCGAA
>CAZJMY010000532.1:0-12371 GCA_964546845.1 uncultured Myxococcales bacterium
CACGACGGCCACGATGGTGTTCGGCTTCGGCGAGGAGCCGCGCCACATCATCAACCACCTCGAGCGGCTGCGCGCGCTGCAGGACCAGACGGCCGGCTTCACGGCGTTCATCTGCTGGCCGTTCCAGGCCGAGGGGACGCGTCTCAAGCTGCGCGACGACACGACGGCGATGCGCTACCTGCGCATCTTCGCGCTGTCGCGGCTCTACCTGGACAACTTCCCGAGCTTGCAGGTGTCGTGGCCCACGATGGGCCCCGAGGTCGGTCAGGTCGGCCTGCGCTTCGGCGGCAACGACTTCGGCTCGGCGATGATCGAGGAGAACGTCGTCTCGCAGGCGGGCGCCGTCTTCAAGCTGTCGGCCGAGGACATCGAACGCTACATCCGGACGGCGGGGTTCACGCCGCGCCGGCGCAACATGCGCTACGAACGCCTGGCGGCGGCCTGAGGCAGGCATGCGGGTGGTCTGCGCGCGCTGGGTGATCCCGATCGATCGGCCACCGATCGCCGACGGGGCGCTGGCGCTGGACGACGACGGCACCATCCGAGCCGTGGGCGCGCGCGCCGAGGTGCGGGCCGCGCTGCCCGACGCGCCCGAGGAAGAGGCCCAGGGCGTGCTGGTCCCCGGCCTCGTCAACGCGCACTGCCACCTGGAGCTGTCGGCCCTGGCCGACGCGGTCCCGGGCGGCGCCGGGCTGGTGCCGTGGGCGCGCCAGCTGATGAAGGCCGTCGTCGGCAGCGGGCACGAGGCGCGGCGCGAGGCGGCCGTGCAGGCGGCGCGCGCGGCCGTCCGGCTCGGCACCGCGGCCATCGGCGACGTCGGCAACAGCCTGGACGCGGCGCCGGCCATCGGCGAGGCGGGTCTGGCCGGCGTGCTGTTCCACGAGCTCGTCGGCTCGCGCGACGTGGCGACCGGTGACGCGCTGGCGGACGCCGCGCGCGAGCGCGAGCACGCCGCCGCGCAGTGGCCGGCCGGCCTGGGCTACGTCCCCGCGCCGCACGCCCCCTACTCCGTCGGGCCCGGCCTGTTCCAGCGCATCTTCGCGGCGGCCGCCGCGTCCGGCCACGCCACGTCGGTCCACGTCGCCGAGGACGCCGACGAGCTCGCGCTGCTGCGCGACGGCACCGGACGCTGGGCCGACCTGCTGCTCAGCATGGGCGTCGACCCCGCGTCGCGCGCGCCCGGCAAGACGCCGGTCGCGTACCTGGCCGACCTGGGCGCCTTCGAGGCCCCGGCGCCGCCGCTGCTGGTCCACCTGGTCCACGCCGGCGAAGAGGACCGCCGGATCGCGCGCGAGGCCGGCGCCACCGTCGTCCTGTGCCCGCGCTCGAATCTGCACATCGGGGGGCGCCTGCCCCCCGTCGACGACCTGGTGGAAGAGGGGCTGCAGCTGGCGATCGGCACGGACAGCCTGGCGTCGACACCCGATCTCTCGTTGTGGGGCGAGATGGCGACGCTGGCCGCGCACTTCCCGTCGGTCCCGCCCGCGCTGTGGCTGGACGCGGCGACCCGTCAGGGCGCGCGCGCGCTGGGGCTGTCGTCGCTGGGATCGCTGACGCCCGGCAAGCGCCCAGGGGTCCTGGACGTGCTGGTGGAAGCTCCGGAGGCGCCGCTCGAGTCGCTGGTTCGGGACCCCTGCCCCTCGCTGCGCTGGGTGGCGCGCCCATGAGCCTGGCCGGCACGTCCGAAGAGACGCGCGGCGGCGCGGTCGCCCACGTCGTGAAGTTCGGCCGGATGGTGAAGTTCGAGCACACGCTGTTCGCGCTCCCGTTCGCGCTGGCGGCGGCGGCCATCGCGGCGCGCGGCCACGGGATCACCGCCGCGCGCGTCGCCGGCATCATCGTGGCGATGGCGGGCGCGCGCACCGCGGCGATGGGCTTCAACCGCATCGTCGACCGGAACATCGACGCGCGGAATCCCCGCACGGCGCGGCGGGAGATCCCGGCCGGCGTCATCTCGTTGCGCGCGGCCTGGATCATGACGCTGGCCGCGACGGCCGTCTTCGTGCTCGCCGCGGCGGCGCTGGGGCCGCTGTGCCTGGCGCTGTCCCCCGTGGCGCTGCTGTTCCTGTTCGGCTACTCGTTCACCAAGCGGTTCACGTCGCTGTGCCACCTGTTCCTGGGCCTGGCCATCGCCTCGGGGCCAGCCGGCGCCTGGATCGCGGTGCGCGGCGACTTCGGCTGGCCGCCCGGCCTGCTGATGATCGCCGTCGGCTCCTGGATCGCCGGCTTCGATATCCTCTATGCCCTCTCCGACCGGGAGTTCGACCGCTCGGCCGGCATCCACTCGATCCCGGCCTGGCTGGGCGTTACCGGTTCGCTGATCGCCTCGGCGGTCTTGCACGTGGTCACCGTCCTGGCGCTCGTCTTATTGGGCACCGTCGCCCACATGGGTCCCGCCTACCTCTCGGGCGTCGCCATCGTCGTCGCGCTGCTGATCTACGAACACGCCATCGTCCGCCCCACCGACCTCTCCCGCCTCGACATGGCCTTCTTCAACCTGAACGGCTACGTCTCCGTCGTCTTCTTCCTCGCCACCCTCCTCGACGTCCTGATTCGCTAGCGACTGGCACGTGCGGCACCCCCTAGGGGCGCGTCAGCTGGCGGCGATGGGCGTGACGCGGGCGCCGGGTTTGACGCGGTCGCCGGGGTGGATGACGACCGGGACGTCGGCGGGGAGGCCGGACAGGATCTCGACCTCCGTGTCGCCGCGGTGCCCGATCTCGACCGGCACCAGATTCACGCGATCGCCGTCGACCCGGAACACCGCCCAGCCGGCGCCGTGTCGAAACACCGCGCCCAGCGGCGCCTTCACCACGTCTCGCCCCTCCCAGAGGACGATGCGGGCCTCGACCCGGTACCCGTCCCCCAGCGCCGACCAGAACGCCGGCGGATCGGTCAGCGCGACCAGCACGTTGACCCGCTGCTCGTCGACACCCAGCGCGGAGGGCTTGGTGAAGCCAGAGGGCTCGACCCTCCGGACGCGGCCCGCCAGCGGCGCTTCGCCGCCCCAGCCGCGAATGACGACCTCGGTGCCGGGCTTGACCTGCACGGCCGCCGTCGTGAGCAGGTCCACCTCCACCTCCAGCGCGCCGGGATCGCCGACCTCGACCAAGGGGACGCCGGCGGCCACCACCCCGGCGCTCTTCTGCAGGACCCGCAGGACGCGTCCGGACACAGGCGCCAGGACGTCGATGTGCCGATCGCGCGGGGCCGCGGTCCCCTGGCCCGTCGTCACGCGCGCGAGGCGCACCTGTTCGACGGCCACCTTCTCCGCGAACTGGGCCGACGCATGCTCCTCGGCGCGCATGCGGGCCTCGAACTCCGTCTGCTCCGCTTGCTGCCTCGCGATGGCGGCCCCCAGTCGCCGGATGCGCGCCAGCTCCGCGTCCGCCAGCGCCTGGGCGGCGGCGGCCCGCGCGGTCTGGGCCCGGACCTGCCCCAGCGCCGACAGCGCGGCCCCCAGGCGCGCCTCGGCCTCGCCGTGCGTCCGCTGATCGAGCAGCGGCGCCAGCGCCGGCGCGATCTCGGCCAGCACGTCCCCCTCCTGGACGGCGTCGCCCGGGTCCAGCGTCACGCGGGACAAGCTGCCGGCGGCCGGCGCCGAGACGACGTACCGGTCCTTGACGCGCGTCTTGCCGCTCTCCTCGACGGCCACGACCAGCGTCCCCCGCTGCGTGCGCATCACGTCGACGGGGACCGCCCGCGGCCGCAGGGCGAGAAGCACCGCGCCGGTCGCCGCCACCAGCACGGCCGCGAGCAGCGCGCGCCGGATGCCGCGCCCGAGATTCCGGCGCCGCTCGCGCGCCCGCCGCCGAGCGGGATCGCGATCCGCGACCAGCACGTCCGCGGGGGTGGCAACAGCCCGTTCCAGATTGACAGCCGATTCGGGAGTCATCGTCTCCACTCCTATTCCCTGGTCTTGAGCACGCCGATGAGGTCCAGCCGATCGACGCTGCGCCGAACCCACAGCGCGCTGGCGGCCGCCGCCAGCAACGCCACCAGCGCGGCGAGCGCGAACGTGCGCCCCTCGACCAGCACCTGAAATCGAAACGTCTCCTGGTCGACCGCGCGCGAGAAGAAGACCTCCGCCCAACCGCGCCCGATCGCCAGCCCGATCGGGATCGCCACCGCCACCTCGATGGCCAGGCCGCCGATCAGGATGGCGGAGATCTCTCCGCGCGACAGCCCCAGGACGCGGAGGCTGGCCAGCTCGCGGCTGCGCGTCGCCAGCGCGATCCGCGCGTTGTTGTACACGACGCCGAAGATCACGCACGCGGCCATCGCGATCGACACCACGGTCCAGACGTCCATCGCGGCGCTGTTCATGTCGCGCAGGCGCTGCACGTCGGCGGCCAGGTCGGAGACGTCGATGACCCGAGGCGAACGCCGGAGCTGCTGCTCGACCCCCGCCCGCAGCGCCGGATCGACCCGCAGCAGCGCCGACGACACGGCGCCCAGGTCGCCGGCGAGCTCCGAGACGGTTTCGGTGCGCCCGTAGAGCTGCAGGCCGACGGCTTCGTCCACGAACCCGGCCACCGTCGGACGGGCCGGGCGATGGTCTCCCTCCAGCAGCTCGACGTCCATTCGATCCCCCGGCGCGAGGTGCAGGAGCTTGCCCAGGGCCGTCGTGACCAGCACGCCGTCCTCGGGGACGGCGACCGCCCGGCCGCCGTGCGCGACCAGCCGACGGAGCGTCGCCTCCGACGGAAGCCCCATCAGCACGGAGTCTCGCCAGCGCTGGTCGTGACGAACGCGCACGGGAATCGCCCGCACGGGCTCCGCCTTGATCACGCCCGGCAGCGCCGCCAGCTCGGTCACGGCGCCCGGCGACAGCGGGCGCGCGAAGGTGACGGCCAGGTCCTGCCGCTGCTCGCGCCGAAAGGTCGTCTCCAGGTAGTTGTTCAGGGAGTCGACGCCGAAGTGCCCGAAGATGATCAGCGCGACCGCGCCCGCGATCCCGAACGACGACAGGGCCGTGCGCAGCGGGCGGCGCGCGATCTCGCGCAAGACCATCATGCCGCTGGCGCCGGCGAGGGCGGCGATGCCCAGCCGCTCGCCAAGCCCGTGGCGGTACCGGGCCGGCGCCGGCGGACGCATCGCCTCGGCGGGCGGCAGCTGGGCGGCCGCCCGCACCGCGAACAGCGCGCCCACGATGGCCGCCGCCGCGCTGATCACGACCGCCGCGCACAAGCCCCGGCGACAGCCGGAACACCAGCCCCGGAAAGCGGAAGACGTTCTGGTAGAGCCGCATCACGATGCGCCCCAGCCCCCAGCCGCCGGCGACGCCCAGCAGCGAGCCCGGCACCAGCACCAGCGCCACCAGGGCCAGATAGTGACGCCCCACCTCCGCGTTCGTGTAACCCAGCGCCTTCAGCGTCGCGATCTCTCCGCGCTGGAGGGTCACCAGGCGGGCCAGCACGATGTTGATCAGGAAGGCGGCCACGCCCAGGAAGACGATCGGCACCATGCCGGCCAGCGCCCCCAGCTGGCTCAGCTCGCTGGTCAGGATTCGATTCGACGACTGATGCTCGCGGCCCACGGCGCCGATGCCGCCGTAAGGGGCCAGCAGCCGATCGAGGGCCGACAGCGCCTCCGCCGCGGAGGCACCCGGCTGCAACCGCACGCTGACGTCGTTGAACGCCCCCTCCAGCTGGAACGCGGAGGCGACGACCGTTCGGTCCATCCAGAGCACCGCGTAGCGCTTGGGATCGTTCGCCAGGGCGCCTGGCCGGATGGCGTAAATGAACTCCGGCGACTGCGCGGTCCCGACGATGCGAATGCGCCGCTGGGCGCCGTTGACGACGACCGGCTGCCGGTCGCCGTCCGCCAGGTCGTGCGCCCGGGCGAACGCCGCCAGCACGACCGCCTCGTCGTCGTGTCCCGGCGCCGGCATGCGGCCGCTCTCCAGGAAGATGGCGTTGGTCGCCGGGTCGCCCTGAGACGGCAGCGAGATGACCTGCCCGTAAGCGGCCCGATCCAGGTCGTCCAGCGGAAGGGTCACGTCCTTGACGACGCGGGTTTGCACCAGCGCGACCCCGGGCAGCCGTTCGATGCGCGCGGCCAGCGACTCGGGCGCGCTCTCGACGCGCGCGAACACGTGGGCGAAGCGAGAGCGGTCGTAGTAGGCGTCGCGCGCGTCCTCGAGCGAAGCGAACGTCCCGCGCAGCGCGATGAAGCAGGTGATGCCACTCGCGAGCACCAGCGCGATGGTCGCGATCTGCCCTTCGAGGGCGCGCGCCTCCCGGAGCAGCTTGCGATCGAGGGACGGGACCAGGGTCATCGCGCGGCGCTCACCACCGGACGTCACTGGCCCGCGCGCGGTGGACGGCGCACCGCTCGGACTGGATGCGGCCGTCGGCCAGCGTGACGACCCGGTCGGCGATCTCGGCGATCGGCGCGGTGTGGGTGATCACCGCGGTCGCTGTGCGCAGCTCGCGGTTGATCCGTTCGATCACGTCCAGCACCAGGACCCCGGTCCGAAAGTCGAGCGCGCCGGTCGGCTCGTCGCACAGCAGGATGGGCGGGCGCTTCGCGACGGCGCGCGCGATGGCGACCCGCTGCTGCTCGCCCCCCGAGAGCTGCGCCGGGAAGTGATCCATGCGATCGGCGAGCCCAACCAGCGCGAGCGCGTCCTCGGGCGCGAGAGGATCGTCCGCGATGTCGGTGACCAGGGCGACGTTCTCGCGCGCGGTCAGGCTGGGGATGAGATTGTAGAACTGGAACACGAACCCGACGTTGTGGCGCCGGTACTGCGTGAGCTCGTCTTCCCCCGCTTCGCTGATGTCGCGGCCTTCGAACAGCACCTGGCCCGACGTCGCCACGTCCAGACCGCCCAGGATGTTGAGAAGCGTCGACTTGCCGCTTCCGGACGGCCCCAGCAGCACCAGCAGCTCGCCCGCCTGCAGCGTGAAGTCGACGCCGTCCAGCGCGCGGACGTCGACCTCGCCCATGCGGTACACCTTGCGCAGGTTCTTGCAGGTCAGGACCGCGCGGCCGTCCATCGCATCATCCAGGACATCGTCCGGGACGGAGTGCACGTCGGGTGCCACCTGCCGGGCGGCCCCGGAGGCGCCGTGACGCCGAAAGATTCGCGCCCCTTGCGCCCCGCCGCGCAAGACTTGCGGCGCGACTGCAACCCGGACGGCGCGCCTGGCTCCGCCGCCCGCGCGCGCTAGATTTGGCGGGTGCTCCCCGCCGCTTCCCCCCAGCCCAGCCTGCTCGGCGGCGGCGACCCGGCCGTCGACGGGGGCGCGCTGGCGCGGGTCAGGCGGGTCGCGCTGGACGAGGACGCGTGGGTCGAGCACCTGCCGGGCTGGGTGAGCGGGCACGAGGCGCTGCTCGATCATCTGGTGCGCACCACGGCCTGGCGGACGGAGCGCCGGCTGATGTACGACCGGATGGTCGACGTCCCGCGCCTCGTTGCCGCGCTGCCGGCGGACGGCCCGGGGCATCCGGTACTGGAAGAAATTCGCCGCCTGCTGAACGCCCGTTACGACACGACGTTCATGAATCTGTCGCTGGGCTACTACCGCGACGGCAACGACAGCGTCGCGTGGCACGGTGACACCACCGCGCGCGAGCTGCCGCAGGCGATCGTGGCGACGATCTCGCTGGGGACGCCGCGCAAGTTCCTGCTGCGGCCGCGCAGCCGTGGCAGCCGCGCGCTGGCGTTCATGCTGGGCTGGGGCGATCTGATCGTCATGGGCGGGTCCTGCCAGCGGACCTGGGAGCACAGCGTGCCCAAGGTCGCGCACGCGTGGCCCCGGATGGCGGTGATGTACAGGCCGGAGTGGAAAAAGCCATGAACAGGGATGGACAGACGGCGGGGGCCCGGCCCAAGGTCGTGATCATCGGCGCCGGGTTCGGCGGCATCGAGGCGGCCAAGGCGCTGGGCAGCGAGCCCGTCGACGTGACGGTGATCGACCGCCTGAACTACCACCTGTTTCAGCCGCTGCTGTACCAGGTGGCGCTGGCGGCTCTCGCGTCGACGGACGTCGCCTACCCGATCCGCTCGATCCTGCGCCACCACCAGAACGTCGAGGTCATGCTGGGCGAGGTCGCGGGGATCGATCTCGGCGCCCGCCGCGTCACGCTGGCGGACGGCAGCGCCCTGCCCTACGACTACCTGGTCGTCGCGGCCGGCGCCGGGACCAGCTACTTCGGGCACGACGACTGGGCCGCGGTCGCCCCCGGGCTGAAGGACCTCGACGACGCGCTGGAGGTGCGGCGGCGCGTGCTGCTGGCGCTGGAGGCGGCCGAGCGCGCCACCGACCCGGAGGAGCGGCGCCGCTGGATGACGTTCGTGGTCGTCGGCGGCGGACCGACGGGCGTCGAGCTGGCGGGCGCGATCGCCGACCTCTCGCGCGACATCCTGCACGCCGACTTCCACCGGGTCCGGCGCGACGAGATGCGGGTCGTTCTGATCGAAGCGGCGCCCCGCATTCTGACGGCCTTCGATCCGCCGCTGTCCGACAAGGCCCGCCAGCAGCTGCAGGACCTCGGCGTCGAGGTCCGCAGCGGCGTGCGCGTCGAGAACGTCGACGCGGCGGGCGTGCGCATCGCGGGCGAGTTGATCGAAGCCCGCACCGTGCTGTGGGGCGCCGGCGTGCGGCCGAGCCCGCTCGCCAAGACCCTGGGCGTGCCGCTGGACCGCGCCGGGCGCGTCCTCGTCGGCGCCGACTGCTCGGTCCCGGGCCACCCGGAGGCGTTCGTCATCGGCGACATGGCCGCGCTGACGCCCGAGGGGGAGACGGACCCGCTGCCCGGGATCAGCCCGGTGGCGATCCAGGAGGGGCGCGCCGTCGCGCGGAGCATCCTCGGGTCGACGCGCGGCGAACCGCGCCAGCCGTTCCACTACCTGGACAAGGGGTTCATGGCCACGATCGGCCGGGCGCGCGCCGTGGCCCAGATCCGGCGCGTCCACCTGTCCGGGCTCGTCGCCTGGCTGACCTGGGCCTTCGTCCACCTGTGGTACCTGGTGGGCTTCCGCAACCGGATCGCGGTCTTTCTCAACTGGATCTGGGCCTACCTGATCTCCAACCACGGCGCCCGCATTGTGATCGGGCGCGGCTCGCGCCAGCCGCCGTCAGTGGATGGGCGCCAGCCGCTCGTCGGGAGCGGTGGTGGTCGGGGACTCCCGGAGCTCGGCCATCGAGACGCGCAGGATGATGGCGTCGCCGGCGGCGTGAATCAGCCCCGTGGGCACGTCGACGGTCGGCCGATGGAAAAATGACCAGCTGAGAGCCATCTCGCGCGCCGCCTGCCGGCGCACCACGACCCGCAGCGTGTCGACCAGCCACGTCTCCGTGTCGACCAGCGGCGCCTGGATGTCGCCGACCACCGCCCCGTTTGCGTCCAGCACCGGACGCCCCCGCACTTCCGACAGTTTGAGATGCATGGGGAGAAACGTAAGCCGCTCCCTGGGGCATTCAAGGATGCGCTGCGGCCCACCTCAGCCGCCCCGTTCCGGAAACGTCTTCAGCGCTTCGGCGCCCAGGTCGTGCCGTTGCCCTCCGCCTTGTGCGCGGTCGCCGGGTGCTCGCCTGCCGGCGGATGGTCGGCGGCGGCGCGCTCGGCGGCGACCTTGGGCGGCGGCGCCGGCCGCGGGTGGTGGACGTCGAACGCCGGCTTCTGGTTCGGGTCGCAGTTGGGGCCGAACCCGTTGGCGTTGAACCGGTACGACAGCCGGCCGCTGGATCCGGCGGCCACGGCCTCGATCTCGACCTCGTGCTCGCCCGCCCGCGACGGCGAGCAGTACGAGAGCAGGTAGAAGCGCCGCGAGGACGCCTCGATGCGCGCCCCGATGTCGTCGAAGCCTCGCTTGATGTCGGCCGAGTTCTGCGAGGCGAACGTCCCCGAGCGGCCGATGCGCGATAGCTGCCGGCGATCGACCTCCTGCCCGACGCCGATGACGTACGTCTCGAAGCCGGCGCTGTCCAGCGCGCGATCGACGTCCTCGGGCGACGCGCGATGGGCGCGGTCGGTGCCGTCCGTGAACACCACCAGCGTTCCGAAGCGCAGCGGCACGGGCGCGTGCTCCATCTGCTGGGTCAGCAGGCGCACGCCCTCGATGACGGCGCCGTTCAGGTTGGTCGACGGGTCGCGCGGGCGCCGCATCGCCAGCGCGCTCACGCCGCTGCGGATGTTCCCCCCGAAGCCGGACACCTGCGTCAGGTGAGGGCTGCCGTCGAAGGTGTAGACCGCGACCTTCTGGTAGGGACCGACGCGCTCGCCGAACGTCGACGCCGCCTCGAGGAGGGCCGGCATGTCGCCGGAGTCGACCACGCTGCCGCTCATGTCGATGAGCAACAGCGTGTAGTGAATGGCCGCCACCTGCGGCTCGAGGATCGTCTGCTTGCTCTCGAGGATCGAGACCGGCTGCTGGTCTTCGTAGATCTTGAAGTCCTGCGGGGTCAGGCCGGCGACGGGTGCTCCCTTGTGCGTCTCGACCGTGAAATACACCGCCACGTTCGAGGGCTTGCGAACGGAGGCGTCCACCATCTGCAGGCGCAGGCCGCAGCCCGCACTCGCGATCATCGCGAGGCCGAGACACCAGAATGAGGCCTTTGGCATAGCCAGACCGCATACCACGAAAAGGGAAAAGGAATTAAGCTTCTGAGGCTGGCTGCCGACGATCACCTCGCCGCACCTTCCGGAAACGCGGAGCCTCACCAGCCATGAACCGAATCCTGAACGTTTCGCGGACCCTGGTGCTGACGGCCACCCTGGCCGGCGGCGCGGCCGAAGCCGCGATCATCCCGGCGGACAAGCTGCCCGAGTCGCCGCTGCCGCTGCCGCCGCCCGGCGCGGAGGCGACCTACCTCAACACCGTCCACACCGCGATCCACCGGCGGTGGACCGACAACTTCCTGCGG
This sequence comes from uncultured Myxococcales bacterium, assembly GCA_964546845.1. Classification (GTDB taxonomy): domain Bacteria; phylum Myxococcota_A; class Polyangia; order Fen-1088; family Fen-1088; genus JADGRB01. Next base: position 10,875 of record CAZJMY010000532.1, read on the forward strand.
CTCATCGGCGAGAAGCTGGAGCCGACGAACCCGCTGAACGTGCCCGACCGCAGCGCCGAGGTCGACCTGGTGATCGCCGGCGACGGCCAGCTGCTCTCGGCCCAGGTGACCCGCTCGTCCGGGTTCCCGGGGTTCGACGACGCGGTCCTCGAGATCCTGCGGGACGCGTCGCCGTTTCCGCGGCCGCCCTCGGAGGTCCGCTCGGACGACGGGACCACCCACTTTCACTGGCTGTTCGCGCGCGATCAGCGCCGCGACTCCGGCATCAGCATCCGCAAGACGTTCGACCCGATCGCGACGGCGCTGCCCAAGCTGCTGCAGCAGGGGCGCCGCGACGAGGCGCTGAACCGCGTCGCCTACGCGCGCGGCAACGGCGAGCACGTCGGCGAGCAGTTCACGATGCTGGCGAACGATTGGCTGCGGGCGTCGCTGCACCAGCCCTGGACCACCGTCCGCATCGCCAAGATCGTGGGCGCGAAGGGCGAACCGGAGGCCATCAACTGGCTGAAAGCGTCGCTGCGGCGGGCGGAGCTGGCCGGCGCCGCGGGTGAAGCCCTGACCGCGCTGAAGGTGCCCGTCTGCCCCCTGGTCAAGGACATGCTGGAGGGGGCCAACCCGGCCGACCAGTCGAACGCGGCCGCCGCGCTGGCGACCGCCGGCGACCCGGCCTGCCTGAACGGCCTCGTCAAAGTGCTGACGTCGAACAAGGCGGCGCCCGACACGCGCGCCGCGGCGGCCACGGCGCTGGGCGCGATCGACGACCCGTCGGTCAAGAAGGTGCTGGTCGCCGCCGGCGAGGACACCAAGCCGGAGGTCAAGGCGGCCGCCCTGCTGGCGCAGGTGCGCCCCGGCGCCGGCCGGTCGAAGGTGTTCCTGGTCGAGCCCTTCCTGCGCGATTCATCGCCGCTCATGCGGGCGGCGGCGGCGGCGGGCGTCGTGCGCGCGGGCGGCGACGCCAACCTGGCGGACCTCTACGTCCTCTTCAAGGAGAACGATCCGCGTCCCTGCCTTGCGGCGCTGAAAGAGCTGGAGCGGCTGCAGACCGAGGAGTCGACCCGCCTGGTCGCGCGCCTCATGCACCGGCCGCAGCCCGACGTGCAGCGCATGGCGGCGGACATCTTGATCCGGCGCGGGGCACGCGACGCGTTCCCGGCGTTCAAGAGCTTCCTCGAGCCGAACGCCGATCCGGCCATGCGTGGGCGCGCGCTGGTCGCCGCCGACGACGCCCAGATGCAGGCCGCGATCGCCGATCCCAAGCTGGGGATCTGGGTGTTCCGCGCCCTGCTGTTCCGCGGGCAGCCCGATCAGGCCGCCGACTGGTTCATCGCGCGCGGCACCAAGCTGTCGCCCGCCGAGCAGGCCGACGCGATGGCCGACTGGGTCACCTACGCGCCCGCGATGCGGGTGGCGGCCCCCGCCGTCGCGGCCGCGCCGGCACCGGCAGCGGCCCCTGCCCCGGCGCCTGCGAGCACCACGGCGGCCGCGGCGCCGGCCCCC
>CAZJMY010000533.1:0-10026 GCA_964546845.1 uncultured Myxococcales bacterium
CCCCTTCAGCGTCCCCTCTTGCGTGCGGGTCCGCTGGTACGCCCACTTGGCGATGCCGAAGTCGGACACCTTCACGCCGCCGTCGAACGAGACCAGCACGTTCGACGGCGAGACGTCGCGGTGGACGATCCCCAGCGGCTCGCCGCCCGGCCCCAGCCGCTCGTGCGCGTGGTGCAGCCCGTCCGCCGCCGCCGCGACGATCGTCAGCGCCGGGCCGAGAGGCAGCGGCGCCGTGTCCCCCGTCTCGCGGGCATTCGCGCGCAGGAGCTCGCGCAGGTTGGCGCCGTGCACGTACTCCATCGTGAAGAACGGCGCATCGCCGTCGGTGCCCACGTCGTACACCTGCGTGACGTGGGGGCTGGTCAGCGTCGCCGACAGGCGCGCCTCGTCGACGAACATCCGCAAGAGCTCGGGGTCCAGCGCGTGCTGCGGCAGGATGCGCTTCAGCACCACCAGCTTCTCGAACCCCTCCAGTCCCACGCCGGGGACGCGGGCCAGGAGGATCTCGGCCATGCCGCCGACGGCCAGCCGGCGAATCGGCTCGTACCGCCCGACGGTTGCCGGAGCGCCGGCGGCGGGGTCGCTCGCAGCCATCCGGCGGCCAGAATATCAGAATCGCGGTCCTGGCCGCGGTCGTCCTGTTGTTGCGCAACCGCGACGCCTGCGTATTTAGGCAACGATTCCAGGCGCTTGCGGTCGCGACCCCCTCGCCGCGGCCGGATCGGTGAAGTTTCTCGGTTGCGCAACATCGTCAGCACCGTGTCGCGCGGGGGCCGCCTCGCCGCGGTCGAGGCCCCCTCATCCGTTGGCCTCTTTATTGCGTAATCGAGCGCACATGGAGAGCGCGATGCCGAACAAGCTCAGGTGGCTCCAGACCGGTCTCGTCGCGGTGGGTCTCGCAGCGGCCGCCGGCGGCTGCAACTCGAGCGGCAGCAGCACCAACGTCAGTGCGCTGCCGGCCGACGTCAAGGCCATCACCTTCCTTCAGCGCGTGCGCCACAACGACGCGGGCAACGTCTTCGACTACACGACGTTCCACGCCGGCGGACGGCTGGTGACGCTGTCGCCCCCCTCGGCCGACGGCAAGCTGACCGTGCTGTTCCCGACGGAGGCGACCTGCACGGCGCTGCTGGGCGCCGACGCCGCGCCGGCGGACGTCAGCGATTGCGTCAGCGGCTCCGACCTCATGTCCTACGACCTGTCGTTCGACGCGAAGTCCGTCGTGTTCTCGGCCCGCATCCCCGGCGAGAACAACTTCCAGATCTTCTCGATGAACCTGGACGGCACCAACGTCCAGCAGCTGACCACCGGCGGGAACGATTACGTCTATCCGCTGTACCTGCCCGGCGACCAGATCCTGTTCATGAGCAATCAGAACGTCGAGGCGGACAGCGACCCGATGTCGCAGCAGTTCCGCGACGAGTACGAGCGCGCCACCACCGCGCAGGTCGGCATCATGAACGTCGACGGCAGCAAGTTGACGCTGGGGCCCCGCAACGTGTCGCACCGCGTGTCGCCGGCGCTGCTCCCCGACGGTCACGTGCTCTACACCGAGTGGATGCACATGGGTGAGGTCAACACCGGCCACCTGCGCATGATGAACACCGACATGACCGGCATGAAGGAGGCGTTCGGCGACGAGCTGGCCGCCGGCAACGCCTCGGCGAACAGCTATCTCAAGGCCCGTTACGTCTCCAGCAAGGACGTCACGGTACCGCTGCCCGACGGCACGACGACGACCGTGAAGAACTACCAGGTGATCGCGATCGCCACCTCGCGCGACCGCACGCTGCAGTCGGGCCAGCTGATGCTGGTCGACCTGAACGGCAGCGAGGCGACGTCCGCCTCACACAACCTGACGCCGCTGGTGCCGGCCGACCGCACGCCCAGCCCGCTGGGCATCGGCCGCTACTACGACGCCGAGCCGGTGGGCGACGAGGCGCCGGGCCAGTTCCTGGCGTCCTGGTCGGACGGCCCCGTCGAGTCCGAGCAGCTCGACCGCGCCAAGAGCACCGCGGACTTCGGCGTCTACGTGTTCGACGCCAACAACGCGGGCGGCAAGACGGGTGGCCGCTCGCCCATCTACAACGACGCCGACTACTGGGACATCCTGCCGCGGCCGGTGAGGCCGCGCAGCACGCCGCCGATGCTGGCCTCCTCCGTGGGGACGACCGACAACGCCAGCACCACCATCGGCTGCCTGGACGTCACGAACTCGTCGCTCTTCACCGTGCCCGCCGGCAGCGCGGTCAAGGCGCGCCTCATCGAAGGCTTCTCGGGCGAGGAGGGGGGCGTCGACATGTTCGGCACCACCGAGTTCGACGGGCAGTCGCGCTACGGCGAGATCCCCATCCAGCCCGACCGTTCCTTTGCCGCCCAGGTGCCGGCCAACGTGCCGCTGCACATCCAGCTGATCGACAAGTTCGCGATGGCGGCGACGGTGAGCGGGTCGCACGGCACGGCGTCGTCGACGCCGGTCGCCAACGAGGACATCTGGTTCAGCGGCCGCCCGGGCGAGGCGCGCTTCTGCGGCGGCTGCCACGAGAATCGCCTCGCCACGACGCCGCTGACGCCGGGCGTGCAGGCCAGCGTGCTGGCGGGCGCCGTGAACCTGGACGTGCCGCGCGAGATGCGCAAGTCGCTGGCGGCGGCCACGCTGGACGCCAGCGGCAAGCTGCCGGCCGGCGACGTGCCCGGCGACGTCGGCGTGCGGGGCGTGCCCTGGGACCTGGCGATCCAGCCGATCCTCGACCGCAAGTGCGCCAGCTGCCACGACGGCGACGCGACCAAGTCGTACAACCCCAGCTACACCGTCACCGACATGACCAGCGGCACGTCGCAGACCTTCGTCTTCGACCTGCGCGGCCAGAAGGTCAACGTCACCGTCGGCGAGCGCATGACGGGCAATTACAGCGCGTCGTACCTGTCGCTGCTGGGGCTGGGCGAGATCCTCGGTGACGACGTCGTCAGCATCACGGGCACGCCGCCCAACTACGTCGTGGCGGCCGCCGCCGAGGCCAGCCCGCTGATGATGCTGCTGAACCCGCCGCAGCGTTACCCGGCCGTCGACAAGACGGTCCGCGCCTTCGGCAGCGCGGCCTTCTCGATGAACGTGGGCGGCACGCCCATGAGCTTCCCCGGAACGCCTCACCCGGTGGACGTCGGCGGAACCGAGCTGACGCCCGACGAGTACTACCTGCTGATCCTCAACATCGACATGGGCGGCCAGTTCTACTTCCGGGAGAACCTTCCCTAATCGGGGGCCACGAACATGCGGAGCCATCACATGCAAAACCTCAAGTTCTGGCAGAAGCTTGCGCTGGCGGGGGCCGCGTCGCTGGCGCTGGCGGCGGTCGTTCCGGGGGCGGCACGGGCGGGTCACGGCGGCAGTCCGGCTGCCATCCAGCAGGCGATCGCCGCGAACTCGGTCGACGCCATCCAGGCCGAGCTCGAGCGGGCCGAGCACCTCGTCTGCGCGGCCTGCGTCGACCTGGTGATGCCGCTGGTCGACCACCCGGACGCGCGCGTGCGGCGCGTGGCCGCCTGGTGGCTCGCGCGGCGGGCCGTGAGCACGCAGCTGCAGGCCTCGATGCTCAACCGGCTGTCGCAGTCGGACTCGACGGCCGCCCGCAACGCGGCCGACGTGCTGGGTGAGCTGCACAGCCCGTCCTCGGTGCCGGCGCTGGGCGCCGCCTTGTCGAACCCGACCTTCTCGGCCGAGGCGCGCGCCGCCATGGCGCAAGCGCTGGGGACGATCGCGCGGCCGGCCTGCGCCGCGCATCTGACGTCGGCGCTGGGCGACGCGGAACCCAAGGTGCGGGCAGCCTCGCTGGTGGCGCTGCGGGGCATCCCCGGGTTCCGCGACGGGAGCGTGGCGGCGCCGCTGGTCGGCGACGGCGACGAGACGGTGCGCGCCGAGGCGGCCGTCACGATCGCGACGTTCCGCTACGCGGGCGGCGCGGACGCGCTGGTCGCGGCGCTGAGCGACCCGGCGGCGAACGTGCGCAAGAAGGCGGCGTGGGCGCTGGGGGCCATCCATGCCCCGGCGTCGGTCGCGGGCGCGGCCCTGTCCAACGCCGCCGCGAACGACTCCAGCGCGGCCGTGCGGTCCCTGGCCCACATCGCGCTGACCCAGCTCTCCGCCAGCTGATTGATCGCGTTGAGCGTATTCAAGCCGATCCGGGCTTGATACAATCGAGGTCCCTTCATGCGTGCTTTCGCAAAGGGGCGGGCCGTGATCTCCGGCGTCGCCGTGGCCCTGGCGGCAGCCAGCGCCGGCTGCAAGGTCAACAAGCCCGCCGAGGAGCACTTTTACGACGTCCACATCCAGCCGGTGTTCAACACCTTCTGCGTGGGCAACACGTCGCCGTGCCACAAGATCGACCCGGCGACCAACACGGCGCTGGGCAATCTGGACCTGTCGTCGTTCGAGGGCGTCCAGAAGCGGCGCGACGTCCTGCGCACCTACGGCAGCTACCCGCAGCCGCTGCTGCTGCTGAAGGCGCTGCCCGCGTCGACCATCCAGATCCCCTACCGCGGCAAGTTCTTCCCCAGCGAGATCAAGCACAGCGGCGGCTCGCCGCTGGCCCCCAACACCGAGGCGTACTTCGAGCTCAAGAACTGGCTCGACAACGGCGCGAACCGGGACGGCATCGCGCCCGTGCCGGTGGCCAACAAGGGCGTCGGTGAGTGCAACACCGCGCTGCCGCCGCCCGCGCAGCGGGTGCCGGTGGACACGTCCAGCCAGGCGTACGCCGACTTCGTCGCCAACATCCAGCCGGTCCTGATCCAGTCCTGCGCTTACGGCACCTGCCACAGCTCGCCGCAGGCGGACCTGTACCTGACCTGCGGCAGCGACGACGAGCAGCTGAAGTTCAACTACGCCCAGGTGGCCGGGTTCGTGATCGCGCCCGATCCGGCGGCGACCGTCGACAACGTCGACCAGAGCGAGATCCTGCTGCGCCCGCTGGCTCCCGCGGCGGGCGGCGTGTCGCACACGGGCGGCACCTTCTTCCAGTCGCGCACGGACCAGACCTGGCTGCAGTGGGAGGACTGGGCCAAGGAGGTGCAACAGACGCCGCTGGCGGTGGGGCCCCTGACGGCCGGGCAGACGTTCTTCGAGGAGAACGTCATGCCGAAGCTGCTGGTGCGGGGCTGCGCGCTGGAGGGGTGCCACAGCCCCGACGGCTTCAACGACTTCCGCCTGCGCTCGGGGGCCTTCGGCTTCTTCGCGCCCGCGGCGCTGGCGCGCAACTACCACGCGCTGGCGGACGAGTTCATGGCGTTCGACACCGTCGACGTGAAGCAGTCGCGCGCGGTGAAGAAGAACATCCCCGCCCAGCGGGGCGGCACCTCGCACCGGGCGGGCGCCATCCTGGAAGACGAGGGGCACACCGTCGACGATCCGTGCCCGCAGCCGTTCGACGCCGCCACCAACACGCGCGCGTTCTGCGTGTTTCAGGCCTGGCACCAGGCGGAGCGGCAGGATCGGGCGGCCGTGGTGTCGCCGATGAAGTCGGGTGACGTGCTGCCGGTGGCGTTCGTCGCGCGGCCACCCAGCCCGCACACGCTGCTGGAGTTCGACACCTACGACGGCGGCGCCGACCTGAAGCTGGCCGACGCGACGCTGGACGGAGCGGGCAAGATCACGTCCGTCGGCAACGTCCGCAGCGGCCTGGCCGGGTGCGCCGGGCTGGCCGGTCACGACGTTGACGTGCGCGGCCCGGAGTTCAGCGCCGACGCGAAGAAGCTGATCTTCGCGGCGCGGCCGGGGGCGTCCAGCGGCCTGGACCTGTGGCTGCTGGACCTCGCGGGCGGCACCTGCCGGCAGCTCACGCAGGACGGCGGGCGCCAGGTGAACGGGGTGCGCGTGCACAACTTCGACCCGGTGTTCGCGCCGGACGGCAGCGTGGTGTTCGCGTCGACCCGGACCGGGACCCTGACGCTGAAGAACTTCCTGCCGAACTCGGACCTGTTCCGGGTGAAGCCGGATCTCGACTTCAGCAACCCCGAGCAGATGACGTTCCTGCTGAACGCCGAGCTATCGCCCGCGTTCATGCAGGACGGGCGGGTCAGCTTCACGGCGGAAAAGGCGACGCCCGACTTCTATCAGCTGGCCGGCCGCCGCATGAACTGGGACCTGACCGACTACCACCCGCTGCTGGCGCAGCGCGCGCAGTCGACGACCACGTTCTCGAACGACCTCTACCCGTCCGTCGGGTACCAGCAGGCCACCGAGATTCGCGAAGGGTTGGACCGCAACTTCGTGCTGGTCGTCTCGGACGCCGACGCGCACGGGGCGGGCGGCGGGCTGGCGACGTTCAACCGGTCGATCGGTCCTTTCGAGGCCGATCGGACCGAGGTGACGTTCCTGAAGTCGATGGTCGTCATCGACGCGGGGGCCACCGTGGCGGGCCAGATGGGGCTCTATCGTTCGCCGTTCTCGCTGCCGAACGGCGAGATCCTGGCCTCGTACGACGGGGCCGTCACCGACCCGAAGACGGCGGTTCCCCGCTACGCGCTGGTGGCCGTGAACCCGCAGGACGGGTCGCGGCGGCCGCTGGCCAGCGACGGGACGCTGTCCTATGTCGAGGCGGCGGTGGGCTACAAGCGGGGCGAGACCGAGCTGTTCACGAACCGCCCCCAGCTGGTGTTCGGCGGGCACGCGGGCGAGCCCGACATCGCCGGCAACGGAATCATGCATTTCCCGGATCTTCCGGTGCTGGCCACGCTGCTGGGCGCCAATCTGCGGCGCGGCCGCAACGTGGCCGCGTACGACACGGCGGCGGCGCTGAAGGTCTACCAGGAGCAGGCGCCGCCGCCGGGCTCGACCTCGGACAGCGTCCAGCTTTCGGGAATGGACGTGAAGACCTACACGCAGCGGAAGCTGATCGGCTCGGCGCCGCTGCTCGGTGACCATTCGCTGGTCACGCTGGTCCCCGCGGGCGTGCCGCTGATTCTGGAGGTCGACGACGCCAAGGGGAACGCGCTCTTCACGATGAGTGAAGAGCACCAGGTCACCGCGGGCGAGTACGTGACGCCGGGGCCGCCGCGGGCCGTCTTCAATGCCATTTGTGGCGGCTGCCACGGCAGCCTCTCGGGGTCCGAGCTCGACATCGCCGCCAGCGCGGACGCGCTCACGGGAGCATCGGTCTCCCTGTCGCGCGGCGCGCCGCCTCAGCAGCTGCGCTGACGGCCGCCGGTCTCGGCCGGGCCGCCAATCGTTACGGAGAAATCGCGCGGCCGAAAACGAACCGAAACACGCGTTTGTAATGATTGAAGACGATGCTCTCGGTTGCGCCGACGCCGTCCGGAAAGAGTTCCCGTCAGGGCCCTGGCACTCGCGCTCCCGGCGTCCGGCAGCAAACGGCGGCCGTGCTGGCGCTGACGGTCGACCCCGAGACGCGCGACCTGTTGCTCGAGCTCGCGGTCGCGGAGGGGTTCGGGCTGCGCTGCGCGGCCACGCCGTCCGAGGCCGGCGCCATCCTGCAGCAGGAGCCGCCCGGCCTGATGCTGGTCGACCTGGACCTGCCCAGCGGCGGGGCGGCGTTCCTGAAGGGGTTCCGGAAGGGGCCCCACGGGGATCTCCCCTGCATCGCCGTCACGGCGACGAACGACCCGATGCTCGCCGTCAGCATCGACGCGCCGGTGTTCTACAAGCCCGACCTGGACGGAATCGTGGCGGCCGTGTCCCGGCTCTTCTGGCCGGAAGCGCGTCGCTGACGGCCCAGGTCGGCGGTCAGCCCAGCTGCAGCGAGCGGCGGGTCATCGAACCGTAGGCGAAGCCTCGAATCGGGAAGGTCGGCCTGGCCGACGGGTCGTCGATGGCAGCCCCGAGCGCGGCGATGACCGGCACGAAATGTTCGTGGGTGGGCAGCGCCTGCCGGACGCCTGGCGCGCGCTGCCGGTAATCGAGCAGCGCGTCCACGTCGCGCCGGGCCAGCACGTCGGCGGCCCAGCCGTCGAACTCGACGGCCCAGCTCGCCGGGACGGCGCCGGGGCGGGGGTCGAGGGCCCGCAAATTGTGCGTCAAAAAGCCACTGCCGATGATCAGGACACCCTCGCGGCGCAGCGGCGCCAGGGCGCGCCCCAGGGCTAGCAGCTCCGTCGGGTCCATGGACGGCAACGACACCTGCAGGACGGGGACGTCGGCGTTCGGGTACATGCAGAGGAGCGGGACGTACGCGCCGTGGTCCAGGCCGCGCTCGGGGGCCTCGGCGATCGGTTGCCCGGCCAGCAGCGCCCGCACCCGCGCCGCCAGGGCCGGCGCGCCGGGGGCGGGGTAGGTCACGCGGTAGTACTTCTCCGGGAAGCCGTAGAAGTCATGGACCAGCGGGACGGGGCGGGTGGCGGCGATCGTGACCGGGCGGTCGACCCAGTGCGCGGACAGCATCAACACCGCGCGCGGCGGCGGCAGCGCGCGACCCCAGGCCCCCAGCTCGGCGACCCACCCCGCGTCGTCCAGCAGCACGGGCGAGCCGTGGGCCAGGAAGATGGTGGGCATCGCGGTGCCGGTCGGAGCGGTGGTCATCGGGCCTGGCTTGGATGCCGCCCGCGCACATCCGGTCGCGCCGGCAGCGGCGAGGAGCTCCAGGGCAGCGCGCCGGGAGAGAAGCATGGCGAGAAAGCCTAGCGCGGAGGAGAGCCGGACGTGGCTAGAAGCGGACCGCGAAGGCGGCCTGCAGGATGTGGGCGTAGGGGCGATCGGCGTTCGGCGCGTTGACGGAATCCAGGTGGTACATCAGCAGCTCGTACTTCACGTCCGCCTCCATCTCGGCGAACCACGAGCCGCGCTCCTGTTGGGGCCGGCGCAAGAAGGCGAGGCGGCCGCCGATGAGGTAGTTGCTCATGGGCGAAAGCTCGCGGTCGCCGGTCCAGTACTGGCCGGCGGGGCCGTTGACGCGGTAGCCCTGGCCGTCGCGGTAGAAGCTGGCGCCGCTCTGGAGGTGGTAGTGGCCCCGCAGGGTCAGCAGCGCCCACTGGGTCAGGTACTTGTTGACCTGCAGGTCGCCGGTCACCGCCTGCATCGCCCAGCTGTCCTGGTACAGGCGCCCCATCGCCAGCGCCGACGCGCGCCACTGCGGGAACGCGTAGGCGGCCCGCGCGAACACGGCGTACCGCTGCCGGTACGTCGGCTCGTGCTCCTGCGGCTCCTGGCGCTGGCTGCCGACCAGAACCCGCCGGTACGGGTTCGATTGGAACCCGTCCAGCAGCTGGATGGTTCCGCCCCCCTGCACCACCAGCCGCGGGGTCATGGTCCAGGACAGCGAGGGCTCGACGGCGTCGATGCTCAGGCGCCGGCTCACGACGTCGGCGGCGCCGGCGGTGAAGCAGTGCTCCGACGACGTCAGCGGGTGCAGGTCCAGCGGCGTCGTGGCGGCCTCGTTGTTGGCGTCGCAGACGCTGTCCCAGTTGTGGGTGTACGACAGGCCGAGCGTGAAGTTGTGGTCGTATAGATCGTCACGCGTCGTGACCGACAGCGAATGCGATCGATAGTCGTGCTCCCAGCCGTACGCGTAGCTGGCCGCGATGCCGGCGTCGGGCCGGTCGTAGCTGAGGCCGCCGTGCACCTGCTGCCGCATGTCGTGGAACTGCGTCGCCGTGGTGATGGCGTCGACCCCCACGTGCGGGCCGAACACCGCTGGCGTCGCGCCCGTCACCGCGTCGGCCGCCCAGCCGGCGGCGATCCCCACCCCGCCGCCCAGCGGTGACGACGCGTCCACCTGCGGGTGAATGACCTTGATGCCGCCGTTGTCCTTCGACGGCTCCTGAAAGAACGTGAATCGGGCCGCGGCCTCGGTGGGGTTGTCGGCGGCCCGCGCCGGGGCGGCCAGCGCCGCGCCCGCGACCACGAGCGCCAGCGGCAAGCGGCGGCGCCGCGACCTGCGCGTCAGTTGCAACCGCACCCCCCGCCCGACGTGCCGTTGCCGCCCACCGCGCCCTCGCGGTTCGACAGGATGTGCTCCTCGGCGGCGCGCTCTTGCCCCTCGGCGTCCAGCTGCATGATCCGGTCGGCCAGCAGCTCGC
>CAZJMY010000534.1:0-15335 GCA_964546845.1 uncultured Myxococcales bacterium
GATCGCGCAACTGCCCGGTATCACGAGGCATCTTCATGTCGGGTAAGGTCCCCGGTCGGTTTGTGACGAACCTTTAGGGGTGACTCTGGCGCCCGCCGCCGTCGCCCCTAGATCAAGCGGTGTGAGGACGCATCGACGGGGGTTCTTGCGCCAGCTGAACCATGGCGGTAGCCTGCTGCGTGCAAATGGTGGGACACGTCGCAGAGGCGGATCCGTCTGGGGGACACCAGAATCGTCAACACCACTCTGTCGTTGTGGCTCCCATGCATGACAACCCCATCGTCGCGCTCGCCCGCTTCGCGCGCTTCTTGTGGAAGCACCTCTGGTTCTCGGCGCTCCTTACGTGGGCAGCCGCCGGAGGCTTGCTGTGGTTGGCACCCAGCTTTTACCTCTGGGCGTTGCCGATCGTTGCTGTCGCCGTCGTGTTGAGCGGTATTGCGGTACTGAGTCCGGTCAGCAAACGATAGGTGGGCCACCCAGTCCTCAAAGTCCTGTGGGCCTTGGTCGGGACCACAGTAATCTTCTTTCTCACGTGCTCGGTGGTCGGCTGCGTCTACATGATCGCGGTTGAGAAGGACTGCGCTGGGGATGCGAAGATCTGTGATGAACTTCCACCCGACCACCAACCGACCTTTTTGAACGGCTTCTACTACGCCGCTCAGACGATGACGACGACAGGCTATGGAAGCGGCATCGTTCTCAAGACCAAGCGGACGCAGCTGGTGTCGGTTTTGGCAATGCCAATCACCGCCCTTTGGTGGGGCATCGAAATCGCACTGATCTACGACGCTGTGAAAGACGCTGTCAGCAGGCGTCGCGCCGGCGGCTAGGGCCTACCCGCCCAGCGCCGCCAGGCTCGCGCTTGGACAGCCCGTCCGTCGCCTTGACGTAGCGTTCGGTCGTCGTCACCGGCCCCTGCCCCATCCATTCTTGAAGCGTGAACGCCGACACGCGTCCGAGCTGTCCACGAGCGCCCCGAGGTCACCCGGCCAGCTTCGAGGCGGGCTCTGGCCGCTCGTGCCTCTCTTGATGGGGCCAACTTTCGACCGAATGTCGCCGGTCAGGGTCTACCGCTCGAAGCTGGAGCGGGTTCTGGTTCGTGACCTCCAGGGCGCCGTCCAGCCGAGCGGCTCAGGGCCGAGGGGCCTCTCCCTGCGGAGGGGCCCCTCGACCGATCAGCGCAGGACGGTGCGGGTGTGGTTGACGGAATTGAAACCGCCGGCGACGACGCCGCTCGTGACGCGCAGCCCAGAGCTCTTTTTCTTCTTCATGGATCTCTCCCTCGTTGGGCGGGCGAAATTGCTCGCCACGTAGAGACGCGTGGGTCCCCTCCCCTGTGCACCGAAAAGGGTGACTTTTGTGGCGCGGCGCGGCCGCTCAGCGGGCGGGGCCGGTGGCCAGAAGGCGGGAGATGCTGAGCTCGAGGTCGCTGTCCAGAAAGCGTCCCAGGGAGTCGTCGTCGGGGGCGCCGCCGTGACCGGGCGATGATTCGCCCAGCAGGCGCCGGACCTCGTCGACGACCTGCCCACGCGCGGCGGCGAGCTGCCGGGAGATGGTGGAGTGGCTGACACCGTACATGTGTCCGATCCGCTGCAGCGAGACGCCGTCGATGAGGTGCATCCGGAACAGGAGGCGCTGGTGTCGATCCAAAACCTCCAGCGCCCGGCTCACCGCGTCCCGGAACCGCCCCCGCAGGTGTCCCTTCATCTGGGCCACCTCCGCGTCCACCGCGAGCTGCACCAACTGCAGCCGCTGCCGCTCGGCCGCGCGGCGTTCGGCGGCTCCATGGCGGTGAAGGCTCAGCGCCATTCGCTGCGCGGACACCCCCGCCCACACGGCCAGGGGACCGCGCCCGGAATAGCCGGCCAGCTTGCACGCGCCCGCCGCACCCGGCAGCAGGGCGGCGCACCAGAACTGTTGCTCGACCTCCTCTACGAAGTCGGGCGACGGGTCGACGCAGCGCACGTAACGGACGATCGCGGGGTGCAACTGCGCGCGCAGCACGTCGGCAGCGCGGTCGGCCCCGGCGACGGCGGCGCAGGCCAGGTACAGATCCTCGGCGTGCAGGCGCCCGTCCAGCTCGGCGGCCGGCTCCGGGCCTGCCACACGCGCCAGATGGTCGGCGAACGCTTGCGGATCCAGGGTGAGCTGGGCGTGGGCCGCGCGTCCGCGCATGTAGAGCGCGTTCAGGACGGCCTGTCGCGGGGCGAGCGGTTGTTTCCGAGGGGGCTCATCCCCCAGCCGGGCGACCGCGTCGACGGGATCCGGCGTCATGGCGGCGTCGGAATTTAGCACGGCGGTCTTTCGGTTTTGGCACCATCGAGCGGCGTGGGCTGTCTGGACGTCGACACGATCGTCTCCTTCTTGGCGGGCGCGCTCGACGCGCCCGAGCGAGCCATGGTCGAAGAGCACGTGGCGGCTTGCGCCGACTGCAGCGAGCAGCTCTCGCTGGCGCTGGCCGGATCGACCGACGCGGGCGAGACCGCCGCGCAGCCGCCAGAAGCGCAGCGGGCGTTCGGGTTCGCGCGCGGCTCAGCCATTGGTCGCTACATCATCCTCGGCCTCGTCGGACGGGGCGGCATGGGGGAAGTCTATGCCGCCTATGACCCCGAGCTGGATCGCCGGGTGGCGCTGAAGATCTTCCGCGGCGACCGACAGCTCGAAGACGAGCCGGCCCGCCGCGGCCTCTTGCGAGAAGCCAAGGCGCTGGCGCGGTTGCGTCACCCGAACGTGGTGGCGGTCCATGACGCGGGCACCGCCGACGGCCAGGTGTTCCTGGCCATGGAGTACGTCGAGGGGAAGACGCTCGCGCATTGGCAAGCGGAACGGCGCCGGACCAGCGACGAAGTGCTGGGCGTCTTCGTGCAAGCCGGCCGGGGGCTGGCTGCCGCGCACGCCGCGGGGTTGATCCACCGCGATTTCAAGCCCAGCAACGTCATGATCGCGACGGACGGGACCGTGCGGGTGCTCGACTTTGGCCTGGCGCGCCCGCTGCACGCGGCGCAGGACCCGGCGCGGGCGGCGGATAGCCCCGCCGCCGGGGCCGACCTGACCGGCACGACCGAGACCGCGCACACCGCGGGGACCCCGCTCTACATGGCGCCGGAACAATTCTCCAGGCAGGCCCCAGGGCCGGCCGCCGATCAGTTCTCGTTCTGCGTCAGCCTTTACGAGGCCCTGTACGGACAGCGGCCGTTCGCCGGAACGACGCTCGCCACGCTGATGACCGCCGTCTGCAGCGGCAACGTCGACCCGCCCCCGCACCGCGCCGGCGTACCCGCCGCGCTGCGCGCCATCCTGCTCCGGGGCCTGCGGGCCCGCCCGGAAGACCGCTGGCCCTCGATGGAAGAGCTGGTGGCGCGCTTGACGTCCAGCGGGATCCCGCGCCGGTGGCCCCGCCGGATGGCGGTGGGGCTGGTCGTGGCCGCCGTCCTCGCGGGCGGCGGCCTCTGGCGCCGGCATCGCCGGGCCTTGGCCTGCGACGGCGACGTGGATCGGTGGGCCGGTGTCTGGGAGCTGCCCGATCCCCACCGCCCGATCGGGTCGGGGCGAGCCGCCCTGCGAGAGGCGTTCCGGAACAGCGGCGCGACCGATTGGCAAGAGAGCTGGGCGCACACGGCACAGGCGCTCGACGACTATGCACGGGAGTGGCAACGGACGCACCGGGACGCTTGCCTCGCCACCCGGGTCCGCGGTGAGCAGTCGGAAGAATCGTTCGAGCTCCGGACGTCCTGCCTGACCGAACGGCTCGCCCACGTTCAAGGGCTGCTGGAGGTTTTTCAGCACCCCACCGTCATCACGGTGGCCAACGCCGGTGTCGCCGTCGACACCTTGCCGCCCCTCGACCGCTGTTCGGACCTGCCGTTGCTGAAGGCGACGGCGACGGGCCCCGAAGATCGCGAGGGGCGCGAGCGGGTCCAGCAGCTCACTCGCGAGATCGCCCGTGTGAAGGCGCTCAGCGACTCCGGACAATGTTCCGAGTCAGCGACGGCCTGGCGGGGTTTGATCGCGCAGGCGCGGTCCCTCCGCGATCCGGCGCTCCAGGCGCGGAGCCTGCTGGCGCTGGCAAGCATCTCCGCGTCTTGCGTGCCGCAGGAAGAGAACGAAGCGGCGGACGAGCAGGCCGCCCGGATCGCGCTGGCCAGCGGCGACGCCGAGACCGCCGGCGCCGCCCTGATCCTCGACGCGGCCGACAAGCTGAACCGCCGGGCCGCGGCGGACACGGCCCTCGAGCTGCTGG
Source organism: uncultured Myxococcales bacterium (assembly GCA_964546845.1). GTDB lineage: Bacteria > Myxococcota_A > Polyangia > Fen-1088 > Fen-1088 > JADGRB01. Next base: position 4,241 of record CAZJMY010000534.1, read on the forward strand.
AGCTGGCCGACGCCGTGTTGCAGCGTCTCCCGCATCGCCCGGCTGCTCTCGAGGGATGGCGGCTGGGCGCGCTGGCCTTGGTGCACGCCAGACAAGGCGATGCGGCCGCCGCCGCCGCCACCTACGAACAGCAACTCTCGCTGCTGCGTCGCAGTGACCCGGTGAATCACCTCGATCGCTCATTCGCCTTCCTGAACTACGGCGTGGTGCTGCAAGAGGAAGCGCAACCCACCCAGGCGCTGGCCGCTTACCGCGAGGCGCGCGCACAACTGGAACGGATCGACGGCGCGCGCACGGCGCACATGGGGATCCTTCTGAGCGACATCGCCGAGGCCCTGAATGATCTGGGCCGCTACGCCGAAGCGTTGGCCAGCGCCGAGCAGTCGCGCGCAGTCCTGAGCGACCAGCACGCTGCCCCGTCCGTCCTGGGATTCACCTGGACGATGAGCGGCGAGGCCCTGCTCGGCTTGGGGCACCGCGTGGAGGCCGCTCGGGCCATGACGCAGGCGTTGACGCTGTTCGCGGGCGACGCGTCACCCTATCGGGCGCAGGCGTTGTTCGGCCTGGCGCGCGCCACCGACGGTCAGGCCGCCGGCCGGGCCCGTGCGCGCGCGCTTGCGGAACAGGCGCTGGCCGACGACCAGACCTCCGGCAACCGGCGGCACGCCGATCGCGTTGCCGCCTGGCTGCGCTCGCACTGAGCCCGCACTACCATGAATAGTGCTTCAACCAGACATCGTGGGTGAACGACGTAGTGGGGACGTTGTTGTAAAGGATGACGTGAAGTTGAGACGCCGGGATTCCAGGCGATGTGTTCGCGGGAATGTCGTAGAAGTCGATACCTTCGGGTTCCTGAGTGGTCCAAAAAACGAGGGACTCGAAAGCAAAGTTGAAGGGACCATACCCGTTCGAGGATTCGACCTGCTGGATTCCGGTGCGGAGATCATAGGCTCGGACAGCATAGGGCTGAGCACCGGACGTGTCCTGGCAACACCCGTTGGAGATGTAAATCAGATTTTCGTCCCAATCGACGAGATCTCCACCTTGGATTTGTGCGACGCTCGCTGGCAACAGCGGTCCCGTCGCACTGCCGATGTACATCGACGCGGGCGGTCCATCGGGAACCGCCGGCTGATAATGGTAGAGGATCTGCTCTTTCATAAACGTGGTCACATATCCGTTGTACGGAATTGCTGAAAAATCCACCTGGTACGTCTGGATCCCGTGGCTTTGGTCCAGGCGGCCGCCGCTGGTGTAGAGCAAGCCCGTGCTGCTGACACTGACCCAGGCCGCGTTGTACTTGCCGTCGGCGTCAGGTTTGGCGTTGCCCAAATAGTCCCACGCCACCGGCTTCAGGGTGGCGTCCAAAATCAAGACGATGGGAAGCGAACCCGGCGCGCTGTGTTCGACAGGGACAAACAGATAGCCATTGCGAAAATCGGGATCTCCAAAGTGGTCGTAGCCGGCTGCCGGAATCCAGGCGAAGTCATTCATCAGCCAGAGGGTGTCGAAACCCATTCGACCACTGGTGCCCTGTGTCTTTCCCAGGTCGGCGCCCAGCGGGTAACGCCATACGTTGGTCCTCTGTGTGAAGTACCAGGAGTCGGCGCTGTGGGCGACGCCCTGTGCATCCTCGGCCCAGGCGGGGTTGTCCGTGTTGTTGGGATAATTGCCGACGAACCAGAATGGCGTCAGTACGCCATCTGTGAGGCTGACGACGATGGATGAGGCATCGTCATTGTTCAGAACGTTGTACCACCAGTCGCTTGTCCAGGGCGACCCTTCGTAGTGGGCGGCCGGGCCTGAGATCCAGCCGTCCCTGTACAGATCGACACGCGTTTTCTGACCGACCCAGATTGAGGATATGGAGTCGTTAGGCAGGCCAAAGCTCTGGTCGACCCAGTAGCGGCCGGTGGACGCGTTCAAACGGCTGCAGGAACCGCGACGATTGCCGTCTTTGTAGATGATGACCTCGCCGATCCGCGGCGCGGTCGTACAGTCGACGGCGAGCGCCTGCCTGGACCGCACGACGAGCAACAGCAGCAACAGCCCACCCCTCACGCGCCACTCGAGCCACGAGCGGGCGATTTGATACCGGTTCAACCTGCGCATCGCTTCTCCTCTTCGGTGTGAATACATCTCAGACGCGCGAGGAGGCGCGCTCGTGCGCCAAAATCGACCCGAATCGCCCGGCCGATTTTCGTGCACGAGGGCGCGACGGCGCGCGTCTCCACGGGGAGAGGCGGATCTGTCGAGCACGGGATGGGCCGTGTCCGTTCGACGGCCGCCGGGTGCCCCGGAGGTCAGTGCCATGCGTTCTCGCTTCGTGAAGTCATCCGCCTTGCCGGCTGGACGTCGTTTCGCGGTGACCCTGGCCTTGGCGGCGGTGGGGCTGCCGGCCGCCGCCGTCCGGGCGCAGAGCTACCCGCAGGCGATCACGCCGGCGGCGGGCTCGCTGCATTCGTGGTTTGGCGCGGCGATGGCCGCGACCAGCGACACGCTGGCGGTCGGCGATCCCGAGTACCTGGCGCCCAGTGGCACCTGCCCGCCGGGGCGCGGCGCGGTGGACATCTACCGCAAGATGAGCGGCACCTGGGTCTACAGCCAGCGGTTCGCCTCGACGTCAGTCATTCAGGAGGACAAGCTGGGCGGCTCCGTCGCGCTGAGCGGCGACATCCTGGTGGCCAGCGCCGAGCGCGAGGACGTCTCGTCGACCGTGTTTCGGGTAGGCGCCATCCACGTCTATCGCCGGGCTTCGTCGGCGGCGCAGTTCCAGGAGACGGCCCGGCTGTTCCCCCCGAATCCGACCAGCAACAGCGACTTCACCAGCCTGTCGGGCGTCGCCACCAACGGCACCTACGTGGCCGGCGCGACACTGAACACCGTCCACGTCTACAGGATCGCGGCCGACGGCACGGCCACGCTGGCGGTGTCGGTCCCGGCGCCCCATCCGGCCATGACCTCCGTCGCGCTGACCGCCAGCAATGCCTTGCTGATGGGCTCCGACGGAGACGCCGCGCCCACCATCTACCAGCTGACCCAGAGCGGCGCGACGACCACCGCCACCCCCATCTCCGCCGACGTGCTGACCGGTTTCGGCACGATGCAGGGCGGGCTGACGGCGGACAACAACACGGTGGCGGTCTCCGGAAAGACGTCGGCCGGCGGGCGATTCTTCCAGTTCTTCACGGTCACCGGCGGCAACGTTCAGTCGCTGAACACGGTGTCCCTGCCGCATGGCTTCGACAACCTGAGCTTCGGCGGCACGTACCGCGGCGCCAAGCACATGTCGCTGCGCGAAGGGGCGGGGCTGGTGGTCGGCCAGGGCGCGTCGGCCGGCCTGGCCATCGCGTTCAAGTACGCCAGCGGCGTCTATCGGTACGCGGGGATGGTGAGCCTGGACGCGACGCCGTACGGGATCACCGACCCCGGCTTCGGGAAAGCGGTCGCCTTCAACGGCACGGACATGCTCGTCAGCGACCCGAACGTGGTCATCAAGTCGGGGGCCGGCATGCTCTGTGTCAGCCCCTCGGGCGGCGGGCGCATCCACGTCCTGGTGCCGCGCGCGACCGAGATCCCGAGCCAGCTCGATTCGTACCTCTTCGCGCAGGACTTCTCGAACGGCTCGGTGGTGGCCACCGACGGCGCGTACCTGGCCACCGGGTCCCCCTACGGCTACCAGGTGCCCGGAAGCTACGGCCAGGTGACGCTCTATCAGAACGTCAGCGGCAGCTGGGTGCAGGTCGAGAACTTCGTCCCGCCGGAGGTCGGCTCGACGGGGTTCGGCACCGCCGTCGACATGAGCGGCGGCTTCATGGCCATCAGCGCCCCCTCGGTGGTCGATCCCAGCACCGGTGCCCTGCGCGGCGTGGTCTACCTGAAGCAGCCAGGCAACGCCGGCTGGTCCGGGCTGATCCAGCCGCCGGCTTCGGTTTCGGGAACCGTTCTCTTCGGTCAGTCGCTGGCGATGGACGGCTCGGTCCTGGTGGTCGGGGCGCCGCGCGCCAACGGCATCGGCGCGGCCTACGTCTACGAGTGGAACGGCCGCTTCTGGAACGGGCCCACGGCCACGCTGGCCCCCTCGTCCCATGGCACGCCGTCCGAGCAGTTCGGCGCGGCCGTCGCGGTCAGAGGCAACTACCTGGTGGTGTCCGCCCCCTACCGCGACCTGGGACGGGGCAGCGCCACCGGGGCCGTACAGTTTTACGGGCGTAATTCCACGGGTGCGTGGGTCGCGGCCGGCGAGGCCTCGCTGCCGGCCGGCATCCCTGGCGGCAACGCGCTGGGCATCCGGGTGACGATCGGCACGAATTACGCCGCGGCCACGGTGCTGGGGCGCAGCGTGGTCGTCTACCAGCGCGCGGGAACGGCCACCACCTTCACGCAGGACTCGATCATCAGCGGCGGCAGCGAGGTCGCCTTCGGCAGCAGCCTGACCATCCAGGACCCGATCCTTCTGGTCGGCTCGGTCGGCAACAACGTCGTGCACCGCTACAGCCGCAGCGGCGCCGCGTTCGTGCAGACAGGCCTTCTGAGCGGGACGTACGGGTCGAGCATCGGCAGCGCCCTGGACAGCGCCGTCGTGGGGTCGACCAGCTTCGCCGTCATCGGCGACTCCAGCTTCCCGCTGCCGGGCGGCAACGGCGTCTCGTCGTACCGGGCGTTCACCCAGGTTCAATAGCGCGCGCGTTTCTCTGCACAGGGGCGGCCTCTGACGCGTCTCTCGCCAGGCGACACTGGTCCCACCGATGCGGCGAAATCGGGGGAACCGGGGCCGCCGCGACGTGTGATTCGGTCGCTTGGGCGTGGGGGCTTCGCCGCAGCGCCCATGCGGAGGAAACGTCATGTCGAGTCTTCGATCGAACCGCCACCGCCGGCGGTGGTTCCCCTGGCTGACGGCTGCCGCCTTGGCGGTCGTCGGGCTGACCGCCGCCCGGCCGGCCAGCGCGTTCAGCAAGGTGGGGCGCGCCGACGGGGTGCAGCTCTCGTCGCCCGAGATCGTTCCCCTGTTCTGGGGCAACTGGCCCACGACGGGAACGAACAACCAGAGCGCGATGCGCGACTACCTGAGGCAGTTCTCCTGGTACCTGTCTGGCCTCATGAACCCACTGGGGCTCGAGCCGACGCCCAAGCAATACGGCGTGTGGGGCGCGCAGGTGTTGGCCAGCAACGTGATCGGCCTCGGCAGCGACACCAAGATTCACGATTCGACCGTCTACCAGCGGATCCACTCGCTGCAGGCGTCGAACAAGCTCCCCGCCAATTCGCCCAACCGCGTGTTCATCGTGTTCCTCAAAGGATTCTCGTACGACTTCTCGGACAACTCGAAGATCGACGGCAACCTGTGCGGATACCACTATTACAACGGCGGCACCTACTACGCGGTCGTCCCCTGGGAGCTCGCGGCGGGACGTTGCGACCTGCAGAACATCGTGTCGCATGAGCTGTTGGAGGCGATGACCAACCCGGAGCCCGAAGGTTTCAGCGCGGGCACGTTCCCGGGGCCGAGGTCCGCCTGGACAGCCGCCACAGGGACGCTCGGCACCACAGCCGAGGAGATCGCGGATACCTGCGCCCCCCAGAATCAGCTCGTCACGGCGACGATGGACACGCCCTCCATCGCCCGAGGCCAGACGTTCAACGTCACCAAGGTCGCGGACGACTCGGCCCAGAGCTGCGCGGGGTGGAGCCGCGCCACCAGCCCGACACTGACGGCCATCGATTCGCCCCCGGGGACCATGAACGTGTTCTGGACCGTCCCCCCCCGCGTCGTCAGCGGCGGCGGAGCGCTGGGCCACGCCTGGAGCGTCAACGGCCTGCCCTTCCAGACGGAGATCATCCGCACCGGCAGCAACCTGGGGTTCGCGGGCGCGCCCACCGCGGTCACGCCGACGCTGGGGCGGCTGGACGTGTACGTCTACTCGACGCTGGGCACGATCCACAAGTTCAGTCAGTCGGATCGCAGCTCGTCCTGGACGTTCGGGGTAGCGTTCCAGAACGCGACGACGCCGGCTTCGGCGGTCAGTCCCGCGGAGCTTCGAACCGACGTGGTGTTTCGAAACAACGCCGGCACGATCGATCACTACTGGTCGAACGACAGCACGAACTTCGCCATGGACACCCTCGGGGTGATCTCCTCGATCGGCCCGCCGATCATCCGGGCGCTGGGGAGCGGCTACTACAACGTGTTCACCTACGGGTGGAACGCCAACGTCGCCGTCCATTCCTTCGTCCCGGGGGTGGGATGGACGTCGGGCGGACCGACGGGAACCGGCTGGTTGAACGGCGCGCAACCGAAGCACCCGGTGGTGCCGGTGCCGTTCGCCGCCACCTACGTCGGGACCATGGCCCAGCCGCCGCCCTTCAACCAGGCGGTCATCGTCAGCATGGGGAACGGCATGTCGAACGGCAATGGTGACGGGACCAGCACGCAGCTCTACACGCCCTACATCAAGGCGGCGAGCGCCTCGTACAGCTTCAACAACGGCTACTGGGACGGCGCCGAGTACCACGACATGATGCCCAACGGGTTCCCGGTCGCCTTCACGCCGTTCGGCGCGGTCGCGGCCGGCGCGCACGTCGAACGCGGGGACCCGCAGGGGCTGGACATCGCCTGGTGGGACTACTACACGCAGGGCTACGTGTACCAGAACTTCCAGGCCAGGTCGGGCTGGGGGAACATCTCCTCGCAGAGCGCCTGGAGCGCGCCGATCCGGCTGGGCGGCGTGTTCACCAGCCCCCCGGTCCTCGGCGAGCAGGGTGAGTACACCTACGTGTTCGGAGTCGGCCAGGACCGGTGCCTCTACACCACCTCGTTCCGCCGCGTGGACGGCCCGCCGGGTGCCCCCACGTTCGCGGGCGCCTGCAACGTGCTGTAGCCCTGCATCGGACGCCCTTGGGAACACCCTCGTTCCCGAGGGCGTCCTTTCCGTCCTTCCAGAACAGCTGGGCTCTTCGCGCGACCTCTCAAATACGAACCGGCGGGACCTATCGGTGCACATCTGCTCTCGACCGAGCAGATCCCCGAAGAAGACGACATTTGCGTCGGTCCAGGCCCGTCTACCGAGGGAGAGCAGCCATGAGCAAGAAGCGCGTACGCCGATTTTCTGGAGCTGCCATTGGGCTGGGACTCTTGTTGGCCTTTCCCACAATGGCTTCCGCGACGCGGGGCCGGGTGAAGGTCGCGAACAACACGATCGTCACCGACACGGGCACCCTCATCAGAGGCGGCCGCGTCTCCCTGGACATCTGGGACGAAACGCCCTCCCAGTCTGACATCGACACGATGAAGAACAGCCGCGGGTTGAACGCTTTCCACATCTACGCCGAGTACCCCGGCGGCGGAAAGTCCGGTGGCTACAACGCCACCAAGGTCGATAAGGTCGTGGACCTCGCGGACAAGAACGACCTGTACGTCATCTTGACGATCGGCTCCGGTGGCGGCAACGGGACCTTCAACCAGAGCTTCGTGACGTCGTTCTGGAATTTCTATGCGCCCCGTTACAAGGACAAGACGTTCGTCGTTTACGAAGTCTGTAATGAGCCTCAGGCGTGGTCTGCTCCCTACAACAGCAACACGCTCAACATGGAAAAGAACGCATATACCCAGATTCGCGGGCTGGCCCCGGACACTCACATCATGATGATGTCCTACTCCCAGGTGAACAACTGGACGCAGGCCGCCAACGAGTCTTCCAACCTGGGTGTGAAGTGGGACAACGCCTCGGTGGCCTTCCACACGTACGGCATCGATGGAAAGGAAGACAGCTCGCTGACGAGTTTCTACAACGCCATGAAGGCCAAGGGCATCCCGTATGCCTGCACGGAACCCAATCTGACCCTGAAAGCCATCACCACGAAGCTCTTCGAGAGGGACGGGGTCTCCGAGACGCAATTCATCAGCGTTCACGACATCGCCACCAACGCCTCTGCCTTCAGCAGCTGGATCACCAGCAACAAGATTTGCTGGACGCCCGACTTCGGCACCTGGCCGTCCTGCTCTGGCAGCGTCGCCGGTACGGGCGGGACCAGCGGCGCCGCCGGGGCGAGGGGGACCGGGGGCACGCCCGCGACCGGCGCGGGCGGCGCGGCACGTGGCGGCGGCGGCAGGTCCGGGATCGGCGGCGCGATGGCCGGAACGGGCGGCGCGATGGCCGGAACGGGCGGCGCGATGGCCGAAACGGGCGGCGCCCCCGGCAGCGGCGGCTCGATCGTGGCGGGAACGGGCGGCACGACGCCAGGGAGCGGCGGCGCCACCAGCACCGGCACGGGCGGCACCCCGGGTAACGGCGCGGGCGGCTCGCCGTCCATGGGCACGGGCGGCTCGGGCACCGCGCCCGACGAGAGCGGGGCCAGCGGCTGCGCGTGCGAGGTCACCGCGCGGAACAACCGCGGAAACGCCGCCGCCCTCAGCCTGCTTGCGCTGGCCCTGGTCGGATGGCGAGCGCGCCGTCGGCGCTGAGGCGCGGCCGCCAGCTGCGAGGTTAGCGAGAGGAGGCCGGGCCCTCGGGCAGCCCGAACGCCTTGCGCGTTCGGGCTAGCATGCTAGCTTTCTAGGACGCCATGGATGTCCGCCAGTTCAACGTCTACCTCCCCGCAGATCTCATCCGGCAGGTGAAGATCCACGCAGTGGAGACGGAACAGTCACTCTCGGCCATCGTGGCGACCGCGCTGCGCGAGCACCTCGCGAAGGCGCAGAAAGGGCGCAAGAAGACATGACCACGAACGGCATCGAGACCGTGTTGATCGAGACCCACAACTGGGGCAAATCGGTCGCGTTCTGGAAGGGCCTCGGGTACGAGGTCGAGTTCGAGACCGACCACCACTCGGGGCAGCTGCGGCACCCCGCAGGCGGGCCGGCCCTCTTCATCGCCGAACGAGGGCCAGAACAGCCGCTGCGCATGGTCCTGGGCTTGCGCGTCGGCGATGCGGCCGCGTTCGTGCCCCCGGCCAGCGGCACCGTGAAACAGCCGTTCACCAAGGAACATTGGGGCGTCCTTCAGATGCTCATCGGCGATCCCGACGGGCGCGAGGTCTCGGTCGAGGCGCCGCTGAATGCCCGGGCGGGCTCGCATGGTTGATCCGACGGCGCCTTCGCCCGGGACGCCGACGCGCGGCCGGGGCTCGAACAGTCCGCCCGGGGGGCGCGCGCAAGCGGCACGCCCTTCATCAGCTTCTTCGACCCGCCGGAGCTCCTCCAGCTGGCGACGGCCGCCGGCTTTCGTCAGGTGCGCCACGTCTCGGCGGCTGCCCTGGCCGACCGCTACTTCGCCGGCCGCACCGACGGCCTGCGCCCACCCAACAACGGCGAAGAGCTTCTGGTGGCGATGACTTGACCGGCCAACAGTTGACGCCGGGCGACCGATCGGCGAAACGAGGCGGTCATGGGCAAGGTTCGCGTCAGCGCATTCTCGGTGTCCCTCGACGGCTTCGGCGCCGCGCTGGGGCAGAGCCTCGAACATCCGTTCGGTGTCGGCGGCCTCGCCGTCGCGGGCTGGTTCACGTCGACCCGGACGTTTCACGAACACCTCGGCACCGGGGGCACGGGAGCGACGGGGGTCGATGACGACGTCGCGGCGGCGGCGCTGAAGGGGCTCGGGGCGTGGATCCTGGGGCGCAACATGTTCGGACCTGTGCGCGGGCCGTGGCCGGACCTGGAGTGGAAGGGATGGTGGGGGCCCAATCCGCCCTACCACACGCCGGTCTTCGTGCTGACCCACCACCCGCGGCCCGACCTGCAGATGGAGGGCGGCACCGTGTTCCACTTCGTCACCGGCGGCATCCACGAGGCGCTGGAGCGCGCGCGGGCGGCGGCCGGAAACGGCGACGTCCGCATCGGCGGCGGCGCGGCCGTCATCCGCCAGTACCTGCAAGCGCGGCTGATCGACGAGATGCACCTCGCGATCAGCCCGGTGGTCCTCGGGGCGGGCGAACCTCTCTTCAAGGACGTGAACCTCCCCGCGCTCGGCTACGCCGTCGCCGAGAGGCGCATGGGCGAGAACGCCATGCACGTCATCATCAAGAAGGGCGGCTGAGTCCTCGCCCCTACCCCACCGACGTGACGGCCTTCAGCAGCTGCTGAAGGCCGACCGTCTTGTGGAGGCAGCCGGCGATGTCGTGGAGGCGCTTCAGCTCGCGGCAGTCGCCGCCGGCGGTCAAGATCACGACCGGGATGGACGCGACGACCGGATCGCGCGCGCGCTCGACCAGGAACGTGCGGCCGTCCATGACGGGCATCATCAGGTCCAGCAGGACGACCCACTCGTCCTCGCGATGCGCGTGCAGCCAGTCCAAGGCCTCGCGGCCGTTCTCGACGGCGTGCACGGTGAGCCCCTCCAGCGACAGCGCGTCGATCAGCGTCTCGCGCAGATCGGGGTCGTCATCGACGATCAAGACTCGACGCGCGGTCATCTCAGGGCTGCAACGGCGTCGCGGGCTCCGGCGCGGGGGTGTCCACGCGCAGCGGATCCGCGGCCGGGATGCGAAACCAGAAGCGGCAGCCGAGGCCCGGCGTGCTGTCGACCCCCACCGTCCCCCCGTGCGCCTCGACGATCTCCCGCACGATCAGCAGGCCCAGCCCCGTCCCGCCGCCCGTCGTGTGCAGGCTGGGGCCGCGGCTATAGCGCTGGAAGAGCCGCGGCAGCAGGTCGGGCGCGATGCCGGGGCCGTCGTCCTCGACGGTGACCTCGCACCAGGCGCCGACCTGCCGCGACTGCAACACGATGTGGCCGTCGGCCGGCACGAACTTCAGCGCGTTGGCGACCAGGTTCGTCAGCACCTGCTGCAGCCGATCGCGATCACCGATGGCGACGCCCTGCCGGCCGTCGATTCGCAGCTCGCGCCGCGTGTTGTCGACCAGCGGCTTGAACTCGTCGGCCACGGCGGCCATCAGCTCGCCCATGTCGACCCGCGCGCGCGCCATCTTGTGGGCGGCCTCTTCCATGCGCGCGAAGTCCAGGAAGTCGTTGATGAGCGCCACCAGCCGCCGCATGTTGCCGTCCATCTTGCGGAGATCCGCGATCACCTCCGTCGACAGCACGCCGCGGTGGCCGCGCAGCATGAGATCGGTCCGCGTCAGCATCGCCGCCAGCGGCGA
>CAZJMY010000535.1:0-2571 GCA_964546845.1 uncultured Myxococcales bacterium
TTCGTCGAGCTCAATCGGACGGCCTCCACGATGCCGGCCGGCATCGCCGCCGTCGTGCAGCCGGGAACGCCCATCGACAGCGTGCTGCCCGACACCTACGGCACCGTCGGCGTGGGCGTCACGCTGCTGGGCCTCAGCGACAACGACGACGACATGGCATCCGGACGAAAGCCGTTTGGCTGCCGCCGCTGCCTGCGCCCGTTCGCGGATCTCTGGGCCGGCTGGCTGATGCCCGCCCAGACGCTGACCTACAGCCTGGACGGCGGCCTGGGTTACCTGTTCGCGCGCCACCAGGAGTTTGCCGCGACCGCGTTTTACCGCAACGACCAGGGCGGTCAGCTGGGCCAGCGGTACGCGGGCGCGTCCATTCACTACACGCTGCGGTGGCTCTGAGAATGGCGCTGCATCTTTTGTCGCGCGCCCCCGTCGCGCGCCGCCCCGTCGGCGTGTGGCTGGAGACGGCGCTGGTCGTGCTGCTAGTGCCGCTGCTGGGGCTGTGGCTGAACCCGAGCGATCCGCTGTTCGTGCGCAGCGCCTTTCCGTGGGCGGTGCTGGCGCCGCTGCTGGTCGGTCTGCGTTACGGGTTCGCGCCCGGGTTCGCGGCGGCGGCCGCGCTGACCTTCGCCACCGTCGCCGCCTGGAAAGGCGTCCTGCCGCTGCGGTTCCCGGCCGGCGATCTCTCGGCCGAGCGGCAGGTGGGCCTGCTGCTGTGCGGGATCGTGGCGGGCGAGTTCAGCGGCCTGTGGCACCGGCGGCTGGAGACGCTGGAGAGCGTGCACGCCCATCAGAGCCTGCGCTTCGAGAGCCTGGTGCGCGCGCATCAGACGCTGAGCGCCTCGCACGATCTGCTCGAGAGCCGTCTGGGCGGCGCGCAGCCGACGCTGCGCGAGGCGCTGCGGGTGGTCGGGGATCTGGCGCTGGCGGACGACGCGCGGCCGGCGCCCCTGGCGCAGCAGATCCTCGAGCTGTTCGCGACCTACGGCCAGGTCCGGCAGGCGTCGCTGTTCCTGGCGCCCGAACCCGACGGCGCGCTGTCGGCGAAGCCGGCCGCGGAGCTGGGCCCCGCGCCCGAGCTGTCCGATCCCGTCGTCGAGCAGGCGCTGCGACGGCGCGAGGTCGTGGCGTTCGATTCGCCGATCGCCGCCGCCAAGGCGCGGACCCGTCCCGGCGCGGTGGTTCTGGCGGCCCCGCTGGAGGACTGCGAGGGGCGCCTGTGGGGGCTGCTGGCGGTCTGCGACCTGCCGTTTTCGGCGTACGGCGCGGAGGGGCGCACCCGGATCGCGGCGCTGGCCGGGCACGTCGCGGATCTGCTGGCGTTCGGCGCGCCGCGCCGGCTGGCCGAGGCGCACCGCGAGGAGCAACGTGAGGCTTTCACCCGCCGCCTGCAGCGGGCCGCGCACGATCGGCGGGCGCACGGCCTTGCCAGCGGCGTCGTGCAGTTCGCGATCGCCGGCAAGCGCGCCTCGACGACGGCCGGAATCATCGTCAAGCAGCGGCGGGCGACCGACTCGGTCCTGACCTCGCGCCGCCGCGACGGGGCCGAGACGGTCACGTTGCTGTTGCCGATGACCGACGACATCGGCCTCGCCCGCTACCTGGGCCGCGTCGAGGCGGCCATCCGCGAATCGACCGGCGCGTCACTGCGGGAGGCCGACGTGCAGGTCGAGCACACCACCATCGACGCCGCCGATCGCATCGCTTCGCTGGACCTCGGCGAAGCACGCCCCACCCTGGACGACGATGAGCCCCAGCCGCACAAGCTTGCTCGCAATTAGCGGCGTGGCCGCGGAGACGGCCGTCGCGGCGTTGCTGTGCCTCGGCCCTGCGCCCAGCGCCGGGCGCCTGCTGGCGGCCGTCGTGGCGCACGCGCTGGCCACGGGGAGCTTCGCGGCCTGGCTGGACGCGCGCGCCGGGCAGCTGGGATTTCAGCGCAACGGGCGCCAGGGCTGGCTGCTGTTCGCGACGGTCGCCGCTCTGTTGCCGCTGCTGGGGCCGCTCTTGCTCGCCCAGCTGCTGGCGCGCCTGGCGCGCCGGGACGACCTGCCGGACGCGGTGCTGGCCGGCACGCCGCTGATGCCCGTCACCTTCGCCGCTGCGCCGGCCCCGGAGGCGGCGCCGGCGCGGGGGATGGGCAGCCTGGAAGCCCGCCTGCGTTTCAGCCCCGACGCCGCCAGCCGGGTGGCGGCCGTCCTGGCCACGCGGCGCTTGCACGACGCCGGGGACGCCGTCCGCCTGCTGCGGGTCGCGCTGCGCGACCGAACCGAGGAGGTGCGGCTCCTCGCGCACGCGCTGCTGGAGGATCGCGATCGGCGCGCCTACGGCGGCATCGAGTCGCTGACGCGCGAGCTGGCGGAGGCCCCCGCCGACCGCCGCGCGTCGCTGGCCTGCCTGCTGGCCGAGGCCTCGCTGGAGCTGTGCACGACCGGGCTCGTCAGCGGCGAGCTGGAGAGCTTCACGCTGCGCCAGGCTCGCCAGTGGATCGAGGAGGCGCGCGGCGCGGGCCCCGTCCGCGGCTCGGCAGCCGCGGCGCTTCTGCACGGCCGCCTGCTCCTGCGGCAGGGTGACGCGGCG
>CAZJMY010000536.1:0-9129 GCA_964546845.1 uncultured Myxococcales bacterium
GGTGGTCGCCGTGGTCGGGGGCGCCCTGGCGCGCGCCACGGGACGCCCGGGGCGCGAGGCGCGTGTCCAGGACGAGGCGCGGCTCCCCCCCTTTGCGATCGTGTTCGAGGACGCGGACATCGTGGTCGTCGACAAGCCGGCAGGCCTGCTGACCGCGCCGACGCCCGAGAGCGACCGCAACAACCTGGCGTCGCTGCTGGAACGGCGTCCGGGCGGCGCGCCGGTGTTCGTGGTGCATCGGATCGATCTCGAGACCAGCGGGCTGCTGGTGTTCGCGAAGACGGACGCCGCCAACCGCGCCCTGTCCGAACGGTTCCGGACGCACGATCTCGAGCGCGCCTACCTGGCCGTCGTGGCCGGGGCGTTCCCCGACGGCCTCGCGCGCATCGACGCGCCCGTGGCCGGCCGCCCGGCCGTGACCCACGTGGCCGTGCGCGAGCGGCTGGGCGACCGGGCGACCCTCCTCGATTGCCGCCTCGAGACCGGGCGGACGCACCAGATCCGGCTGCACGTCCGCGGCGTGGGACACCCCGTTCTCGGCGACCCTCGCTACGGCGCGCCGTTCCCCGCCGCGCCGGCGCCGCGCATGGCGCTTCACGCGGCCACGCTGGGATTCGCTCACCCGATCACCGGGGCGCCCCTCTCGTTCACCAGCCCCTGGCCCGCCGACCTGACCCCCTGGCTGGACCGGGTCCGCGCGCTCTAGCGCCAATGCCGTTCGGTTAAGCGCCAGGACGCAAGGAACGCCATCCGAACCATTTAGAATTCTTGATCCTGGCGGTTCCGAAGTCCTGGCGTGGCTCTTAACCGAACGGCATTGGCTCTAGCGCCGGCGCTCAGGCCGCTGCGGCTTTGGCCAGGGCGGTGCCCAGCTTCTCGCGCAGGACGAAGTAGTCCTCGCTGATCGCGAACCGCAGCAGCTCGCGCAGCGGCTCGTTGGTCGTGGCCAGCTGGCGGATGGTTTCGGGCGTGGCCGCCTCGTCGGCCGGCCGCCCGCCCTCGTCGCGGATGACGAGCTGGGCCGCCGTCGCCAGATCGCCGCACAGGACCAGACCGGTGCGGTTCCCGATCTGGTGCACGACCGTGCGCCAGCGCAGCGAGCTCCAGGACGTGTTCCCCAGCTTCTGGAACAGCTCGACGAGCTGCTTCGACACCTTGTAGGGGACGTTCTTCTTCAACTTGGCCGCCTGCTCGGCGGCCGCGTCCCCGACAGCCGTGCGCCGCTTGGCGTGACGCGGGTGGAAGGCGCGCAGCACGCTGGCAAACAGCGCCGTGAACTGCTTGGGGCGCACGCCGGCGGCCAGGATGTACTCCGGGCGGGTCAGCTCCAGGCCGCGCGCGATCTGGAAGCGGACCTCCGCTGCCGGAGCGCCCTCCGCCAGCGACGGCGCGACGATCAGCGCCGGCGGGGCCTGAACGGCGATGGTCAGATCCTCGGTCGCGCCCTCGGCGCGCACGTAAAGCGCCGTCTTCTTGTTGCCCAGCGCCTTGGACACCTGCCCGTAGATGCGCCCCAGGTCCATCTCCGCCATCGGCGACACCTTGTCGCGCGACGAGACGCCGAAGTCCTCCAGGCGCTGCCCGATGAGGCCCGGCGCGCCCGCCCACAGGCACGAGAAGATCTCCGACATGACCGTGGCCTCGCCCAGCGACAGGTGCTCGCTGCGGTCCCGGTCGTCGATGATCCCCGCGTACGGGTCGTCGGGCTTCAGCTCGGGAAGGCGGTTGTCCTCCAGGAACGTCCGCTCGGCGGGCGTCGCCGTGCCCAGCAACGCCAGCAGCTCGTAGCAGCAGCGCGTGCGATCCACCTGGCCGCGCCGCAGGTACAGCGACCCGAGCGCGCGCAGCGACGAGGATCGCGTGATGTCCGCGTTCAGCAGCTGCCGGTGGTTCTCGAGCGCCGCTTCCTCGTGTTCGGGCGACTCGCCGTAAAGCACGGCCAGCGCTTCTCGCGCCGGCAGCTGCTCGGGGGTCAGCGCGACGACCTGCTCGTAAGCGGTGATGGCCGCTTTGGGATCCTTCGGCTCCAGCAGCTCCGCGTGCTGCTGCCACAGCGTGGCGCGCCGCGCCCGGGCGGCCGGCTGGTCACCGGGCGGCGGCAGCTCGGCCAGCGCGCGCGAGAGGCGCGCGTCCAGGTCGAACCCGCGCGGTAGTCGGTCCGCCAGCTCGCAGAGCGTCGCGAGGGCTCCCTCGTCGTTCGGGTTCTCGCGCAGCGACTGGTCCAGCAGGGCGGCGGCGTCCGGGACGTTCCCCTGTTCGGCCAGCAGCACGGCCGCGTCGCGCCGACGCTCGGCCCGCTCCTGTGGGTCCTTGACCAGCTCGATCAGCGTCGCCGACGTCGCGGCC
Organism: uncultured Myxococcales bacterium; assembly: GCA_964546845.1. Taxonomy (GTDB): domain Bacteria; phylum Myxococcota_A; class Polyangia; order Fen-1088; family Fen-1088; genus JADGRB01. The sequence continues at coordinate 2,347 of CAZJMY010000536.1, forward strand.
GCCCCCTCGACGTCGCCGCGCGACCGCTGCAGCTTGAGGGTCTTCTCCAGCAGGCCAACCTGCTCCTCGGACGGCCCGCCGAACGTCTTGCGCGCCTCGTGGTACGCCCATAGCGCCTGTTCTTCGTCGTCGACCTCCAGATAAAGGTCGCCGAGCTGCTCCAGCGTCTGGGCGCGCTCGGCGCGGTCGGGCGACTCCTCGGACAGCCGCTTCAGGTAACTGGCGGCCTTCTCGCGCTCGCCGCGCTCCAGCGCCAGGTCGGCCAGCGCGCGCAGCGACGGCCGGTGCCCGGCCCGCAGATTCAGCGCCGCCTCGTACAGCTCGATGGCGCGCTCGGGGCGCCGCATCTTGATCTCGGCCTGCGCCGCGTGCCCCAGCGCGTCGGCGACTTCGTCCGGATAGAGGGCGGCGTCCGGGTGCTCGGAGAGGCTGCCGAGGTGCAGGGCCGCCTCTCGCCACTTGCCCGCCCGGAAGCGGTTCTCGCCCAGCGACAGCTTCGTCAGCAGCTGTCCCGGCCCCATCTTGTCGGCCTCCAGCAGCTGCCGGTACGCCTCCTCCAGCTTGCCGGTCTTCTCGTGCACCTCGGCGAGCCGCTGGAACAGGCGCGCCGCCTGCTGCGGCTGGTGGCGCAGGCGCCGCACGGCCTCGCTGAGCCGCTTCTCGGCCTGCTCCCACTGGCCTTCCTTGTAGTAGATGTCCGCGATCTCCAGGATCGCCGGCAGGTGGTCGGGCACCAGCGACAGCGCCTCGTCCAGGTAGCGCTGGGCCTCGGCGGCGTCGCTGAACCCCTCCCACGCCACGCGGGCCAGATCGCTCAGCACCGTCGCGCGCGCCGTCGGGTCGTCCGTGATCTCCAGCTGGCGCGCCAGAACCTTGCGCGCTTCGTCCCAGCTCGACTCGGCGGCCAGCAGCGCGGCCAGCGCCTGCAGCGCCTCGGCGTTGGCCGGTGCCTCGCGCAGGGCCGCCTCGAAGCAGGCGCGCGCCTGTTCAGGCTGCGCCAGCTGCTCGCGGTACACGCGCCCGGCGTCCAGCAGGGCCTCGACGGCCTCGGGCTTGCCGGACAGCGCCTTGGCCTCGCGGACGCGCGCCGCCGAGTACCCGGCGAAGTCGTTCGCCTTGAGGTGCAGGCGCGCTAACGCCGCCAGCGCGGCGGGGTTGTCGGGCGACGCCTGCAGCGCCGCCTCGACCTCCTTGCGCGCGGCGACCGGATCGTTGAGGTCGTCCAGCTTGAGGAGGCTCAGCTCGAGGTTCAGCTCCGCGATGCGGTTCGCGTGGGCGGTCTCGCCGCCGGGATCCCCGCTGGGCCGGCTCTTCTCGAGATCGATCCGCTGTTGCAGCACCCGGGCGGCCTCGTGGGCCAGCCCGGCCCGCCGCAGGTTGCGCAGCATGACGGCCAGCAGGTCGTCGTCGGCGATCGCTTCGGCGCCCAGATCGCGCAGCGCCGCTGCCGCAGCCTCGGGGTTGTTCAGCCGATCCTGCAGGATGCGCGCGCGCCGGCGCACGATCTCCAGCCGCGCCGCACCGGTCGCCAGGGCGGCCCGCTTCTTCAGGACCTCCTGCAGGTCGTCGTAGCGGCCGGTCGATTCGTGCAGCCGATCCAGCGCCTCCAGCGCCTGCGCGTCGTCGGGGATCTCCGCCAGCACCGCCTCATAGGCGTCGATGGCGCGGTCGGGCAGGGTGAGCTCGCGCTCGTAGACGCCGGCCACCTCGATGCGCAGGGCACGCGCCTTGTCGCGATCGCCGACCAGCTCGGCCTGCGCCTGCAGAATGTCGACGACCTTGGCCCACAGGCCGACGCGCGAGTACAGCCGGGTCAGCGCCTCCTGCGCCGCCAGCGTCTCGGCGGTCGTGGGCGGTTCGGCGGTCCCGCGTTCCTCCTCGGACGACTCGCGCAGCAGCCGCTCCAGCGTGTCGATCGCCTCGTAGGGCCTCTCGAGCCGTTCTTCGTACAGCGCCGCCAGCTCGCGCAGGCGCGCCCGACGCTCGGGACCGTTCGGCAGCGACTCCGTGGGGGCGCCGGTCCGTTGCTCGAGGATGTTCGCGAGATCCTCCCAGCGCTCTTGCGACCGGCAGATCTCCTCGACGCGGTTGATCGCGATCGGATCGTCCGAGCGGATCCGGAGGATGGCGCGGTACAGCTCCTCGGCCTGATCGATCTGCCCCAGGCGCTCGCGCACGCGCGCGGCGTCGTGGTGCAGTGTCACGGCCGTCTCGATGGCGCCGAACTCGTCGATGGCCCCCAGATAGATGCTGGCCAGGCGATCCCACCGCTCGTACTGCTCGGCGATCCGCTCCAGCTCGGCGCGCACGTCGTCGTCGGTGATGTCCAGACGGAAGGCGCGCTCCAGCGCGTCCAGCGCGCGCTCGATGTCGTGCTGCCCTCGCTCCCAGACCTCGGCGATTTTGCGAAGGTAGACCCACCGGTCGTCCGCGTCCTCGGCCGGCAGCGACTCGTACGCGGCGGCCAGCTCTTCCCAGGGCGTCGCGAACGGGACGTCTTCCTGAGTCCCGTGCGGGGTGGCCGGCGGTCGGGCCGCGGCTTCGTCCGCCTCCTCCTCGACGAGCTCGTCCTCCTCGATGACCTCGATGGCGTCGTCATCCTCGATCGCCACCGCCCCGCTGTCTCCGACCCCCGCCTCCGCAACCACCGGCGCCGGCGTGCTCTCGCCAGCTCCCTCCTCACCCTGGGCCGCAACCTCCGCCGCCGCTTCACTCGCGACGACCCGCGCCGCCTCGTCATCGACATCCACATCGACCGAAACGACATCCAACCCCTCGTCCCCGTCCTCTCCCCCGTCCCCGTCCTCGTCCCCGTCCTCGTCCTCGATCGCCTCGTCGCTCCGCGCCCCCGCAGCCAGCCCGTCTTCACCCGCTTCCGTTTCCGCGCTCGCCTCTGCCTCGACCTTCGCCTCTCCTTGCGCCGCCGCCTCGTCGTCCGCCGCCGCCTCGGGCGCGGGCTCCTCGACAGCCGCACCAGCCGCCGTCCCGTGATCGTAGGTCCCGATCTCGGCCGCCAGGCGCCACAGATGCCCGACCACCTCTTCGTCGTCGGGCGCCAGTCGGAAGGCGTTCAGGTACGCGCGGAAGGCCCGGATGAGATCCTTGACCTCCGTCTCGACGAGGTGCGCGGCGTTGCGCGCGATCGTCAGCTTCTCCGGCAGCTCCTCGGCCAGCGCGAACAGCTGCCCCTGGACGCGGATCGCCTCTTCCCAGCGCCCCGTGACCCGCGAGAGCCGCAGGATCTCCTCGTGCGTGCGCGGGTTGCGCGGCTCGATCGCGAAGCTCCGCAGCGTCTCGTCCAGCGCCGCCGACGGATCGTTCATCCGCTTCTCGCGGACCTCGGCCCTCAGGCGCAGCAGCTCGACGCGCTCTTCGGTCTCGGTCCGGGCTCGCGCGACCTGCGCGTAGACGTCCAGCAGGCTCTTCCAGTCGCCCGTCCGCTCGGCGAGCCGTTCCAGGTTGTGCAGCAGCTCGTCGCCCGCCGGGTCGGAGGGCAGGGCGTCGACCAGCGTCCGGAACGCCCGCGCCGGATCGTCCAGCTTCTCCTCGCAGATGAGCGCGATCTTCAGCGACGCCGCCAGCTGCTCGATCGGCTCGCCGGCTCGCTCGCGCGCCCCCTCGTAGATCTGGATCAGCTCTTCGTAAAGACCGTGTCGATCGGCAGCGCCGTCGACGACTTGCAGGTTCTCGGCCGTCGGGTTCTCGAGGTACGCGCGCCGGAACCACTCGAACCCGCGCGCCGGGTCTTCCAGGTGCTTCTCGTAGATCTCGCCGATCTGCAGCAGCAGCTTGCGCCGCGCCTCGAGATCCTCGGTCGCCTCCAGCAGCTTCTCGTCCGCGTAGGCGAGCCGCTGGTAGTTGCCGGTCGTCCCGTACAGGCCCGCGACCGCTTCCAGCGCGTCCCGGTGGTCGGGATCGATCTCCAGCACCCGCTCGTAGATCGAGATCGCCTTCTTGTCGTCCTGCAGGCGATCCCGAATCAGCGTGGCCAGCTCCATCGACCGCCGCACCCGCTCCGGGCGGTCCTCGGTCAGGAACAGCTGGCGCTCGGCGATCTTGACGACGCGCGCCCAGTCCTCGGCGCGCTCGTAATAGGCGCGCAGGCGGGCGTGGGCCTCGACGTTGCGCGGGTCGACCTCGGCGATCAGCCGCTCCAGCGTGTCGGTGGCGGCGTTGATGTCGTTCAGCTTCTCGTCGAAGATTTGCGCCCGCTGCAGCGTGAGCGCGACGGCGCGATCCGGTTCGGCCGCCAGCGGCGCCTGCCGCTCGAGGATCCGGACCAGCATCGGCCAGTCCTCCTCGGCGGTGTAGAGCCGCGCCAGCGCTTCCAGCGCCTCGGCGTCCGTCGGCAACAGGTCCGACAGCTGCTCCCAGGCTTTGCGGGCGCGCGTCCGGTCGCCGATGGTCCCCTCGACCAGCCGGGCCAGCTGCCGCAGGAACTCGGACTGCTCGGCGGCGTCGGCGATGACCCGCTCGACCTCCATGTCCAGCACGCGCGCCAGGTCTTCGTGGCGGCCGAGCGATTCGTAGATCTGCCGCAGGCCGGCCAGCGCCTTGGCGTCGTCGGGATCCAGCCGCGCGACCTCTTCCAGCCGCGCAGCGGCGCCCGTCGGGTCCTGCAGCTTGCTGTACAGGATCTCCGCGATGCGGCGGTAAAGCTGCAGCTTCTCGTCGGAGTTGGCGGCGTGCTTGGCGTGCATCTCCAGCACGTGCACCAGGTCGGCCGGCTGGCCGGCCCGGTCCAGGATCCGCTCGAGCCGCACCAAGGTGTCCCGGTCCCCCGGGACCGCCTGCAGGATTTCGTTCGCGGCCCACTGCCCCTGGACCAGGTCGCCGGTCCGCTCGTCGTAGATGACCAGCACCCGCCGCAGCAGCCCGACGCGCTCTTGCTTGGCCGTCGTCAGGCCGATCTGCTCGCGCAGCGCGGCCGCCAGACCTTTCCAGTCCCCCTCGCGCTCGTAAATCTCCACGAGCGCGCGCATGGAGACCGCGTCCAGCGGGTCGGCGCGCAGCACCTCTCGATAGATCTCGATGGCCCGCTTGGGGTTCGCGAGCTTCTCGCGGTGCAGCTGCGCGACCCGCCGCAGGACGTCGATCCGCGCCGTGGGGTCGGTCTGGGCAGCCGCCTCCCGCTCGAGCAGAGCGGCCAGTCGGTCCCAGCTCTTCGCCTTCAGCAGGATCCGGCGCTGCGCCTCGCGGGCGCGCCCGTGGGTGGGCGCCAGCTCCTCGGCGCGCATCCAGGCGGCCAGCGCGCGCTCCGGGTCGCCCAGCTGCTTCTCGGCGACGGCGGCGATCTCTTCCAGGCGCGGCAACAGCTCCTCGACGGTGCCGCCCGCCACCCGGGCCCGCTCGTACGAGAACTCCAGCAGGTCGGCCAGCGCCGCCCAGTCCCCCTTCTCGCGGAAGTGCTCGGCGTAGGCCGCCAGCGCGATCTGGTTCTCGGGCTCGATCTCCAGCACCGCGTGCAGGTAGACGGCCGCCTGATCGCCGTCGCCCAGCCGGTCGCGGTAGAGCGCCGCCAGCTCCAGCATGATGCGGGCGCGCGCCGTCGGGTCGGCGATGGCGCCCAGCTGCCGCTCACGCAGCTCGGCGAGCCTGGCGTAGTCGTGGCCCGCCACGTACAGCTCGGCCAGCTTCTCGGCAGCCGGGCCGCCCGGCGGCTCCAGCAGGGAGATCTCGTTGTAGATCCGCTGGGCCTCGACCCGGTCACCCAGCTCGCCCTCGGCCAGCTGGGCGCGCTTGTAAAGGAAGTCGACGCGCTCGGCTTCGCTGGTCGCGCCCGTGATCCGCTCGCGGTAGTAACGATCCAGCTCCTGGAAGCGCCGCGCGTCGTAGTAGACCCGCTCCAGCAGCTCGGACGATTCGTTGTGGCCCGGCAGCACGTGCAGCGCCTTGCGCAGCGACGCGATCGCGTTGTCCGTGTCGCCCGCCTCCTGCCGGCGGCGCCCGACCTGGTAATAGATGGTCGCCGCGCGCTCGACCCCGTCCGCCCCGATCCAGTTTGGATTCGCGTAGACGGCCGCCAGCAGCTCCAGCGCTTTCTCGTCGCGCGGCCGGATGCGGACCGCCTCGGACAGGCGCTGGGCGGCCGCGTCCAGCTCTTCGAGCTTTTCGCCCAGCACCCGGCCCAGGCCCAGCAGCAGGTCGGCTCGCCGCCGTGCGTCCGACGTGCCCTCCAGCTCCAGCTCGTAGAGGCGCACGACCGAGCGCCAGTCGCCGAGCGCCCGGTAGATCTTGCGGGCCGACTCGATCGACTTGAGGTGCTCGGCGCCCAGCTTGCCCGCGCGCTGCGGGTTGCGGACCGCCCGTTCCAGCTTGGCGAAGTGGTTCAAGAAGAGCTGGCCCATCTCGGCTTCCAGCTCGGCGAGCCGGGCGGGGTCGCGCGTGCGGGCGACCGCCGCGGCCTCCATCTCCAGCATCGTCATGTAGTCGGCGGTCCGGCCCTGCTCGCGGTAGATGTCCTTCAGACGGGCAGCGGCCCGGATGTGGCCCGGATCACGGTCCACGGCGTTGACCAGGTCGGCCTCGGCCCCCTCCGGGTCGCCGAGCTGGTCCAGCCGCAGCTCCGCCGCCAGATAGAAGAGCTCCCCCGCCTTGGCGTTGTCCTCGATGGCCTGGGCCCGCGTCTCGTACAGCGTCACGAGGCGGTCGTGCTTCTGCGCCTGACGGTACGTCTTACGCAGGGCGACGAACGCCTCCGTATCGGCGGGATTCCTTTGAAGGGCGGCTTCGTATTCCCGGACGGTGGGCATGCGCGGGACCCCAAAACGGCGAAGCGAGGCA
>CAZJMY010000537.1:0-3496 GCA_964546845.1 uncultured Myxococcales bacterium
GGCGCGGCGCGCCAGCTCCAGGCGTTCGGCGCGCGCGCGGCCGGCGGCGGCGAGCGCCCCTGCCAGCGCGGCGCGCCCGCGCAGGTGGACGGCCACGGTGCGCGTGTGGTGCATCTGCAGCAGCATCGACCGGCGCAGCGCCGGCCAGCCGCGCATGAGGCGCTGGAAGGCCCCCTCGCCGTCGCCTTCGTAAAGGTCGGTCTGCGTGTCGGCGATCAGCTGGTACCAGTGCTGGATGTGGTACCCCTGGGCCGACCAAGCGGCCATCGCCTCGCGCGCCTCGCGCCGCGCGCGCGCCGGGTCGTCGCCCAGCAGCCAGACGGCGTTGGCCAGGCCGATGCGCAACGTCGTGGCGGCGTAGACCGAGCCGCGATCGTTGGCCTCTTTCAGCCCCTCGGCCGCCGACACCCGGAACCGCTCGAGCGCGCCCAGGTAGTAGAAGCACTCCAGCGTGAAGTGCCGTACGGCGTTCAGCTCCCAGGCGGCGCCCACGCAGCGCTCGCGGAAGATGCGTTCGGCGGCGGCCAGGTGCTCCAGCGCGGGCGCGAACCGCCCGCCGAGGTGGGCGGAGAGGCCGCTCATCAGCGCGACGATCCCGGTCGCGTGCGGGTGTTCCAGCTGGGCGGCGATGGCGGCCGCCTCGGCCAGCAGGCGCTGCGCCCGCCGGTCGTTGCCCTGCGCGGCGGCGTACGCGGCCTCGCCCGCGATCCCGCGCGAGATGCGGGACGGCTCGCCGGCCCGCAGCGCCTGCAGCAGGCTGCGGGCCTGGAAGTGCGCGCCCTGCACGGGATCCATCAGCCCCAGCCCCGACGAGATCGACCAGCAGAGATCGGCGCGCGCCAGGTCGCGCGGCGCGATCTCCTCGGCGGTTCGCGCGCGGAAGCGCCGGCCCCGCAAAAACAGCGCCGCCCGCTGCACCAGCAGCGCGCGCACCGGTGACTTGGCGAACGCCAGCCCGGCCGCGGCCAGCGCCTCGGCGGCGACCTCGCGCCCCTCGTCCAGCCGGCCGCTGCGAATCAGCTCCTCGGCGCCGCGCCGGCGAAGGTCCATCGCCTGCGCCGGTCCGGCCAGGCGCGCCGCGCTCAGGTAGTGGGCGGCGGCCTCGGCGCCGTGGCCCGCGTTCGCCAGCGCGTCGCCCAGGCCCACCAGCAGCTCGCGCCGCTGCTCGTCGGACCAGGTCCCCAGCGCCAGCGCGTCCCGGTACTGCTCGGCGGCCCGGTCGAAGGCCAGCGACTCGGCCGCCCGGCGCGCCGCCGCCGCGAAGTGCACCGCCGCCCGATCCGGGTGTCCCGCCTCGCGCCAGTGAACCGCCGCCCGCAGCACGCTGCCGGCGTCCTCGAACGCTTCGGCCAGGTCGCCGTGCAGCGCGCGCGCCTCCGCGCTGGATGTGGAGCGCCGCGCGACCAGCCGGATCCGGTCATGCGTGAAGTCCAGCAGCTCGTCGTCGCGCTCGCTGACGGCGTAGACCAGCTTGGCCCCGCGCAGCTCGTCGACCAGCGAAAGGGCCGCCGGACCGTCGACGCCCGCCAGTCGGCGCAGCATCCGGACCGGCGTCGGCGCGCCCGCGACCGCCAGCGCGCGCAGCAGCCGCACCGCCGGCGCCGAGAACGACTCCAGCTGCGCGCGCAGCACGCCGTCCAGCGTCACCGCGGCGCCGTTGCCGCGCCGCAGGTGCGCCGTGCGGGCCAGCTCCAGCAGGAACAGCGGGTGGCCGCCCGACTCGCGGGCCATCACCTCGGCGTTGCGATCCAGGTTGCCGCCGCTGCCGCTGCTGGCCAGCAGCTCGCGCGCCAGCGCGCGCGCCGCGCCGCCGTCCAGGTTGCCCAGCGCGAGCTGCTGCTCGGGCACCTCACCGCCCAGCAGCGTGGCGGCGCGCTCGTCGGAGGACGTCGTCCGGAACGAGCCGATCAGCAGCATGCGGGGCGCGTCCGGCGGGCGCAGCACCTCGGTCAGCAGCGCGCGCGAGTCGGCGTCCGCCCACTGCAGGTCGTCGACGAACGCGACGATGGGCGCCAGCGCCGCCAGCCCGCGCAGCAGCTGCCGGAACGCCACGAACATCGAGTCGCGCACCTCGCGCGGGTCGGTGCCGACGTGCTGTTGCGGCGCATGCGCGATCAGCGGCACCCGCCCCAGCACCGGAAACGCCGGCAGCAGCACGGCGGCCCGATCCGGGATCACCCGCCCCAGCGTGTCGGCGTCGAGGCGCCGCAGCACGTGGGTCAGCGCGTCGACCAGGCCGTCGAACGCCTTGAACGGCACCAGCTCGCGCTCGTAGCAGCGCGCTGTCAGCACCAGCGGTGGGCCGCGTTCCACCCAGTCGCCGTCATCGGCTCCGGGGTCGGCGTCGTCCTCGAGCCGTTGCAGGAACGTCGCGACCAGCGACGACTTGCCGACGCCCGACTCGCCGCGCACCACCAGCAGGCGCGCGCCGTGGCCGGACCGGACCTCGTTCAGCGCCGCCGCCAGCACCTTCAGCTCCGCCTCGCGCCCCACGACGGCGGTCGGTTCGTCGCGCCGGATGGCCGTCGGGACGGGAGCACCGGCGCGCGCGGGCTCCAGCACGGCCAGCACGTCCGCGCCGGTCGGCCGCGCGTCGGGGTCGGGCTCCAGAAGCCGATCGCAGAGCGCCGCCAGGTCGGCGGGCGCGCCCGGGAAGAGCGACGCCAGGCGCGGAGGGCGGCCGTGCTGCTTGCGGTACAGGATCTCGTGTGGCAGCCCCTCGAACGGCAGCCGGCCGCTCAGGATCTCGAACAAGATCACGCCGAACGCGTACCAGTCGGCCGCCGCGCTCACCGGCTGCAACGCCACCTGCTCGGGGGACATGTATTCGGGGGTGCCCGCGCCCGAGTGAGTCGTGGCCAACGACGTCGCGCTCACGAGGCCGAAGTCCAGCAGCACGACGCGCCCCTCGGGCGTGACCAGCACGTTCGACGGCTTGACGTCGCGGTGGACGCAGCCCGCTTCGTGCAGCGCGACCAGCGCCCGCGCCAGCTGGGTCAGGTCGGCCCGCAGTCGATCCTCCCGATAGACGTTGCTGCCGCCCGGGTCATAGCGGCGCAGCGCTTCACCGGGGGCCACAATCGGCGTCGGTGCGTCGGAGGCCAGCGCCGGCGTTTCGGGCGGGCGGGTCGGGGGATCGAGCCCGCGCACGTGGGTGATGAGGTCCGCCCCCTCGACCAGCTCCATCGTGAAGAACCACTGCGACCCCTCGGAGACCAGCTCGCCCAGGCGCACCAGGTTCGGGTGCCGGACGTCGGCGACGGCCCGGAACTCGCGCTTGAACCGCAGCAGCATGTCGGGGTTGACGACCGGCAGCAGCTTCAGCGCCACGGGGACGCGGTTGACCTCGTCGAACGCCTCGTAGACGACGCCCATGCCGCCGCGCCCGAGGAAGCGCACCAAACGGAACCGCGTCGTCCCGCGAAACGCGACTGCGCCCAGATCCATCGTGCGTGCCGGCGGCCCCCGCTCTGTGTAGCGCAAATTGCCGCCACCC
>CAZJMY010000538.1:0-7146 GCA_964546845.1 uncultured Myxococcales bacterium
GCACGACCGCCGACGCTCAGACCGATTGCGCGACGAGCTTCGCGCGGGCGTTCGCCTCACGCGCCTATCGGCGTGCGGTCTCCGACGAGGAGCTGTCGGACCTGATGTCGGTTTACCAGGACGGAGCGGCGGACGGTTACACCGCCGGCATCGAGCTGCTGATCAAAGCCGTCCTCGCGTCGCCCTCGTTCCTGTTCCGGACGGAGCTGGGACCGCCGTCGCTGGTGGCCGACGCGCAAGGGAACTACCCGGACACGACGCTGACCCCCGACGAGGTCGCCAGCCAGCTCGCTTTCACGCTGACGGGGACGCTCCCCGACGCCGCGCTCACCGCGGCCGCGGCAAGCGGCAGCCTGGCGACCAAGGACGGGATCGCCGCGCAGATCCAGCGGCTCGTCGGGCTGCCGGCGGCGCAGGCCCACCTCACGGACATGGTGCTCGCGTGGTACGGCGTGAAGCAGGTGTTCGAGAAGACCAAGGATCCGTCGCTGCTGGGCGGAGTGTCGCCGGCGGACCTGAACACGGAGCTTCCCCAGCTGCAGAGCGATCTGTGGACGTCGGCCGAGCAATTCGTGAGCTCGATCCTCTGGAGCGGGTCCGGCAACTTCCGCGACCTGTTCACGTCCCAGACGGTCTACGTGAACCGGCGATTGGCCGCGCTGTATCCCGACGCGGTGAGCGCGAGCCCACCCACCGGCGACGCGACTTTCGTCGCCGCCACCTGGCCGGCGTCGGAGGGGCGTAGCGGCCTGCTGACGCAGCCGAGCTATCTGTGGGCCGCTTCGGATCCCGCCGCGAACTCGATCGTGAAGCGGGGCAAGGGCATTTACGACGCCGTCGTTTGTCAGGATCCGGTCGGGCCGCCCGTCGACCTGTCGACGGTCGAGGCCGTCAACGTCATCGCGTGCAAGTCGCCCGACGGGACGCAGACGCTGTCGGCGTGCGACAGCGAGATCACGAGGTCCGACGCGCGGCTCGCGTTCCAGCCCTGCCGGATCTGCCACGAGCAGCTCGATCCCTACGCGCGCGTGCTGCAGAACTTCGGTCCCGTCGGCAACTATCGGACGATGGACGAGGCCGGCCGGCCCATCGATCCGGTCGCGACGTTCTTTCCGGCCGAACCTCCCCTTTCGCTGCCGGGCCTGACGACCCCGATCTCGACGCCCGGCTCACCCCTGGCGCCCCGGACGGTGACCGGCGCGCAAGGGCTGGCGTCGGCCGCGATCGAGACCGGCGTTCTCGACGGGTGCGCCGTCCAGCAGATGGTCGGCACGGCCATCGGATCGGGGATCTGGACGTACGACACGTGCGAGCTGGGGCCGATTCGGGCGGCCAGCGACGGAACGATCAGGTCCCTTCTGACCAACGTGCTGCTGGCGGATTTCATGCGGGCCCGCGCCGGAGGACCGAGATGATGTCGTACAAGTTCGCCCGCCGATCGTTCCTGCGCGGCGCGGGCGCGGCGGCGCCCTTGCTGCTTCCGCTGTTGCGATCGATCGAGGCGCGGGCGGCGGGCGCGGCGGCGCCGCTGCGCCTGCTCGTCATCCAGCATCCGGCGGGGACGAATCCCGGGCTCACGAAGTGGGTGCCGAACGCGACGGCGACGACGACCACCTTCACGCTTCCCTACGAGAGTGCGCCCTTCGCCCCGCTGCAGAAGTACATGGTGATGGTCGACGGCCTGAACCTGATCTGCGTCACCGGCGGCCCCAACGCCTACAGCGGCCAGAACACGGCCGAGTGCGGGATGGTGTCGCTGATGACCGGCGTCCCCACGATCGGCAGGCTGGGGCAGCAGGACCACTGCGCGGGCGGCCCCTCGATCGACCAGCTGCTCTTGCAACGGTCGCCGGTGCTGGGCGGGTCCGGCTCGGGGAATGCGACGCCGTTCGGTTCCTTGCAGCTGGCCGCCGACATCCGCGCCGATCGCGACGAGGTTGCCCCGCGCGTGCTGTCGTATCTCGCGCCGCTGGCCGGCGTGACGGACCCGGGCGCGGCGCGCCAACCGCTGTACCCGTCGACGTCGCCGCTCGACACGTACAAGCGCCTGTTCGCCGGCGCGCTACCCGGAAGGAGCGTGGCCGGCCCGGGGCTGGCCCACGATCTGAGCGCCCTCAACTACATGAAGCGCGATCTCGCCCGCCTGCGGTCGATGATCCCCGCCAGCCAGAAGGACAAGCTGGATGCCTACGCGCAGTCCATCGCCCAGCTGGAAGCCAGCCTGCGGGCCAGGTATGCGACCGCGCCTGGCTGCGTGGTCCCCGCGCCGCCGCCCAGCTTCCCCCCGACTTCGACGGGGAAGCAGTCGTTGTACGGAGTCCCGACCACCACCTTGTCCGGCGTCGACTACTACGTGCCGGGGCAGCCGACGTCCCACCCGCATCTGGATCTGGGGCAGACGCAGCTGCGGTTGATCAAGGCGGCGTTCGCGTGCGACCTGACGCGCGTCGCGACGTTCATGTGGGCCTCCGGGACCAGCTGGGTCGTTTTCCCGGGCACCTTCCAGGGGGCGACGGTCTACGGAAATCTCGCGTCGGCGCCCCACCACGCCGTCGCGCAGTCCAATGACCCCGACACGCTGGCGTGGCTCAGTGAGATCGACCAGTTCTACTCGGCGGCGACGTCCGCCGTGCTGCAAGAGTTCGCGACGACCCCCGACGTCGACGGCAACATGTTGATCGACAACACCGTCATCGTCTACGTCAGCGAGATCGCGCGCGCCTTCGACTACGACCAGCGCAACATGCCGGTGCTCCTGTTTGGCGGGAAGAACACCAAGCTGAAGGGCGGGACCTACCTCAAGGTCCAGGGCGGATCGCTGGCGACGCAGATCGGCGGCACCGGAAACCGGCCGTTCAACGACCTCTGGTTGGCCCTGGCGCGCGTGTTCGGGGTCTCCCTGGGCAGCCTGGGCGACGGCACCCAGTACACGGGGCCGCTGCCGGGCGTCTTCTCGCCCTGAAGGGCGGCGATCAGGGGAAGCGCTGTCGCGGGAGGTCGGGCGGCGTGAGGCGCGACGGCGCGGGCGCCGCCCGGAACGGCCGCAGGTTCTGGCTGATGGGCGGCAGGTGCGCCAGGTGGTAGCGCCAGGCGGCCCACGTCGCCAGCCCCATGCCGCCCAGCAACGCGGCCGCGGTGCCGAACGCCCACGGGATCAGCATTGCCGGCGCCAGCGCGCGCGTCTGCAGCCGCACGGTCGCCTCGGACAGCGCCAGCGCCGGCGTCTCGGCCGGCGCGCGGAACGGACCGCCGCCGAAACCCAGGTCCTGCAACACGCCGTCGGCGGTCACTTCCTCGCCCGGGCGGATCACGACCTCCTCGACGCTGATGTCGCTGCGAAAGCCGAACGCGCGCGCCACGGCGACCGCGCCCGGCGTTCCGGCCCGGTGCAGGCTGGGCGTGGCCTCGATGCGCGCGCTGTCCGGTTCCAGGCGGATGCGCACGGGCGGGCGCCCGCCGTCCGTGTTCCCCCAGGCCAGCTCGAACGCGTCCGGCGACGCGAGGTCGTGCACCAGCTCGCTGCGGGCGGTCAGGTGCTCGACGACGCGCAGCCGCCAGTGGACGCACGGCAGCCCCGAGGCGGGCGCGCGCAGCAGCTCCGCGGCGGGCTCGACGCGCGCCTCCAGGGTCAACGGATGCACGCTGTCGCCCAGGAGCAAGGCACGGCTGTCGCTCATCGGTTCCCTTCCTTGCCACCTTCGGTTGGCGCACCTTCGGCGGTGGTCCCGCCGGCGTATTCCTCCAGCTTGCGGTACAGCGTCTTGCGGTCCAGGCCCAATCGCTGCGCGGCACGCGTCTTGTTGCCGCTCTCGGCGGCCAGCACGCGCTTGATGTACTCGCGTTCCAGCTCTTCCAGCGTCAGCCCGCGCGCGACGGCCGCGGACAGGTCGTCCTCGGCGGTCATGCGCCGTTCGCGGATGGCCTGCGGAAGATCCTCGGGCTGCACCAGCGTCCCCTCGGCCAGCGCCACCGCGCGCTCGACGACGTTCTCCAGCTCGCGAACGTTGCCCGGCCAGCCGTAGGCCAGCAGAGCCTTGCGCGCCGTCTCGTGAAAACCGCGGACGTCCTTGCCAGCCTTGGCGGTGCTGCGGGCCAGGAAGTGCTCGGCCAGCGGCAGGATGTCCTCGGCCCGGTCGCGCAGCGCGGGCAGGTGGATGTGAATCACGTTGAGGCGGGAGTAGAGGTCCTCGCGGAACGTGCCGTCGGCCAGGCGCGCCTCCAGCTCTTTGTTGGTCGCCGCCACGACCCGCACGTCGACCTTCTCGCTGCGCGTCGCGCCGAGGGGCCGGATCTCTCCCTCTTGCAGGACGCGCAGCAGCTTGGCCTGCAGCGCGGGCGGCAGCTCCGCGATCTCGTCCAGGAAGATCGTGCCGCCGTCCGCCTCCAGAAAGATGCCGGCCCGGTCCGTGCGCGCGTCGGTGAACGCACCGCGCTTGTAGCCGAAGAGCTCGCTCTCGAGCAGCGTGTCGGGGATGGCCGCGCAGTTGAGAGCCACGAACGGCCGCTCGCGGCGCGGGCTGTTGAAGTGGATGGCCTTGGCGACCAGCTCCTTGCCGGTGCCGGAGGCGCCCGTCACCAGCACGGACGCCGTCGACCCCGACAGCCGCCGGATCAGCGCGAAGATCTCCTGCATCCCCGTCGAGCGGCCGATGAGGTTCCCCAGGCGGTAGCTCTTCTGGACCTCGTCACGCAGCCGCGCGACCTCGGACCGCAGCGCCCGCTCGGCCAGCGCCTTCTGGACCGACAGGTTCAGCTGGTCGACGTCGAAGGGCTTGGTGATGTAGTCGAAGGCGCCCAGCTTCACGGCCCGGATCGCCGTGTCGATCGACCCGAACGCGGTGATGGTGATGACGTGCGGCGACGGCGTGACCGCCTTGATCTCGCGCAGCATGTCGAGCCCGTCGAGGTCCGGCATCTTCACGTCGGAGATCACCAGGTCGACCGCCCCCTGGCGCACCCGCTCGACGCCGGCCCGGCCGCCGGCCGCGACCTCGACCGTGTGCCCTTCTTCCTCCAGCACCTCGCGCAGGAAGGCGCGCATGGCGGCGTCGTCCTCCACCACCAGGATCGTCGCGCGGCCTGCCCCGCCCGTCGCGAGCGTTGCATCAGTCTCGGAGGCGGCGGCCAGGGTTTCAGCCATTTGTGGCGCGGGCGTGGATCAATCCTTGCCGATCGATCCCGTTTCGGCAAGCGCCGGCGCGTCGAAAGCCGCCCCGGCCGTGGCGCTGGCGCAGGGCAAAAACACGCGAAACTCCGCGCCGCCGGCCGCCGGGCTGTCGACCTCGATCCACCCGTCGTGGTCCTTGACGATGCCGTGGCTCACCGCCAGCCCCAGGCCGGTCCCTTGCCCCTCGTCCTTGGTCGTGAAGAACGGCTCGAAGATCTTGTCCCGATCCGCGGCCGGGATCCCGGGGCCGCTGTCGGCGATGACCAGCACCGCGTACTCGGCCGGCGGGGCCAGGTCGAGGCCCCCCTTGCGACGGACCACGCACTCCGTCGCGACCCGCAGCGTGCCCCCGTTCGGCATCGCGTGGATCGCGTTCGTGATGAGGTTCAGGCAGACCTGCTGGATCTGGTCGGGGTCGCCGGGGACCTCGGGTGGGGCCGGCATCGT
The DNA here is from genome assembly GCA_964546845.1 of uncultured Myxococcales bacterium. GTDB lineage: Bacteria > Myxococcota_A > Polyangia > Fen-1088 > Fen-1088 > JADGRB01. Next base: position 5,615 of record CAZJMY010000538.1, read on the forward strand.
GTGGACCTGGACCTCGATCTCTTGCCGGCGGATCGGGTCGCTGAGGAACTCCAGCGCCTCGGCCACGACCGAGCCCAGGTGCACGCGCGTCAGCGTCGGGCCGCGCGGGCGCGAAAAGTCCAGCACCTGACGGATGATCTTCGTGATGCGCGCGACCTCGTCGCCGATGATGGTCGCGTTCTTGACGATGTCGGCGGGGTCGGACGAGATGGATCCCTCGACCGCCCGTTCGGCCGCCTTTTGTGCCCGTTTCGCCAGCGCCCGGGCCCGGCCCCCGATGACGTTCAGCGGCGTGCCGACCTCGTGCGCGATCTCGGCGGCCATCTGCCCGATGGTGGCCAGCTTCTCCGACTGTCGCAGGCGCGCCTCCAGGCCCAGCCGGGCGGCGGCGGCGCGTTCCGTCTCCTCGCGCGCCTCGCGCAGCGAGCCCGTCATCGCGTTGAAGCGGCTGGCCAGCTCGCCGATCTCGTCGTCGCGCTCGGCCAGGATGACGCGCGACAGATCGCCTTTGCCGACGGCGTCGATCCCCTCCAGCAAGCGGCGCAACGGACGGACCACGATCTGGCTGACGGCGAAGCGGACCCCGATGGCGACGCCCACCACCAGCAGCAGGAACAACGGAAAGATGCGGCGCCCCGTGGCCGCGACCTCGGCGTCGATGTAGCCGGCGTCGCGGCGCATCCCCAGGATGGCGGCCGGGTGGCGGGCGGGGTGGCGCGGCGGCAGCTCCAGCCCGGCCGCGTCGAACAGCGGCACCGCCATCGCGTACGACCGCCGGCCGGTCGCCGAGTCGAACACCCGCCCGACGGGCGCGTCCTGGATGTCGGCGCCGTTCATCAGCAGCAGCCAGGCGTCGTCGTCGGTGCGGCGGTCGTCGCCGACCTGCAGCACCTCCAGCTGGAAGATCTCGTCCTGGCGGCGGGCGCCGCGCACGCGAGCCAGCAGCGTGTCGGCTGCCGTGGTCGGGTCCAGCGGCTCGAGCCCGATCTCCAGCGCGCCGGCGATCTCGTGCGCCTCGCGATCCAGGTCCGCGACCAGGTTGGCGCGCCGCACCTTCAGCGCGGCGAAGCCGGAGGCCGCCAGGACCGACGCGACCAGCAGCGTCGCCAAGACGGTCACGCGGGTCCCCAGCGTCATCCCCTGCCAGTATAACTCCGCGTGCTATATAGGCCCGGCACCCCCCCATGAGCCCCGACGAGATCCGCACCCGCATCCGCGCCGCGTTGCCCGACGCCGAGGTCCAGGTGGTCGACACCACCGGCACCGGCGACCACTTCGACGCCACCATCGTGTCGGCGGCTTTTGCCGGCAAGATGCCGGTCGAGCGGCATCGGCTGGTCTACGCGGCCCTGGGGGACGTCATTCGCGGGCCGTCGGCGCCGATTCACGCTCTGGCGCTGACCACCCGCACACCCGACGAATAACAAGGAGCACGAGACGTGACCGAGCCACTGAAGAAGCGCATCGAGGACACGATCGCCAAGGGGCGCGTGATGCTGTTCATGAAGGGCAACCCGTCGATGCCCCAGTGC
>CAZJMY010000539.1:0-27120 GCA_964546845.1 uncultured Myxococcales bacterium
GGTCGCCGTTCCGCCCGTCCCCGCGGCGTGCCCGCCCGTGGCGCCGCCGCTTCCCGGCGCCCCGCCCGTGCCGTCACCGGCGCCCCCCGACGACTGGCAGCTGGCGGCGGTGGCGCCAACCGCGAACAGCAAGACCAGGCCGAACGCCGGCTTCCGAGCATCTCCGCATCCGAATGATTGTGGGTTCACGCCCTCACACTGTCGGGAACGGGCCGCCGGTTCACTTTTGGAGAGTTTCTTTGCACAACCTGTAGGGGAGCCAGCAGTAGAGAGATGCCGCGGGTCGGTTCCCTGCCGCGGCACGGTCTGCAACGTAGGAGCGCGGCATGCCCACTCGTCCCCCCCGCTCGGCTCTTAGATCTTCGCGTGTTGCCTCGGTCGCCGGTCTCGGCGGCCTGGTGGCCATGCTGGGCTGCGTCGGCGTCATCGGCTCGCCCGCCGGCACGACCTCCGACGGGACGTCCAGCTCCGGCGCGCCGGGGCCCGGGACCACGGGCAGCGGCTCCACGGGAGCCGGCGGCAGCAGCGCCACGGGCACCGGCACCGGCTCGACCGGTCCGGCGACCACCGGGAGCGGCGGCTCGGGCACGGGGGGAGCTCCCATGCCGGTGGCCTTCGCCCCCGCCGGCGGCGCCTATCGCCGCCTGACCAGCACGGCGTTCCAGAACTCGCTGCGCGACCTGCTGGGCGGCTCGGTGACGGTCGGTGAGCTCGAGCCCGACTCCTGGTCGGTGGGCGGGTTCGCCAGCGTCAGCGCGGCGACCGTGTCGATCTCGCAGGTGGGCGTCGAGGACTACCAGGCCGCCATCGACGCGGCGACCAAGCAGGTGTTCGCCGACACGACCCGTCGCGACAAGCTGCTCGGGTGCAAGCCCCAGAGCGTCAGCGACACGACCTGCTTCCAGTCGTTCGTCAAGACGTTCGGGCGTCTGGCGTGGCGGCAGCCGCTGACCACCGCCCAGGTCACGCGTTACGCGCAGCTCATCGGCACCGTCGCCTCCAGCATGGCCGACGCCTATGAAGGCATGCGCGCCGGGATGAGCGGCCTGCTGCAGTCGCCGAACTTTCTCTACCGGTTGGAACGGGGCGCGGCTCCCGCGACCGGCGGCAGCCCATTCTGGCAGTACACGAGCCGCGAGATGGCGTCCCGGCTCTCGTACTTCCTCACCAACTCGACGCCCGACGCGACGTTGCTGGGGCTGGCGGACAGCGACGGGCTGACCACGGCGGACGCGGTCCGGCAGCAGGCCGATCGCTTGCTGAGCACGCCGGCCGGCCACGAATCGGTGAAGAACTTCGCGACCGAGCTCTACCAGCTGGGGATCATCGCGGCGCGCGCCAAGGACCCCACGATGTACCCGCAGTACGCGGCGCCCCTGCAGAGCGCGATGATGCAGGAGATCCCGGCGATGTTCGAGAACATCGTCTTCACGCAGAACGCCAGCGCGATGGACCTCTTCACCACGCGCAGCACCTTCGTGACCAAGGAGCTGGCGACGCTGTACGGGCTGCCCACGACCGGGCTCTCGTCGACAACGCTGTCCCCGGCGACGTTGCCCGCCGACGGGCTGCGCGCCGGGCTGCTGGGGACCGCCGGGTTTCTGTCGCTCTATGCGTCTCAGAAAGAAGGCTCGCCCACCCAGCGTGGGAAATTCATCCGGCAGACGCTGCTGTGCCAGACGATCCCCGACCCGCCCGCCAACGTGAACCTGATGCTGCCCGACCCGCCCGCGGGCGTGGTGCTGACCAAGCGCGACAAGCTGACCAACCACGAGGCGGTCGCGAGCTGCGCGGTCTGCCACAAGCTGATGGACCCGCTGGGGCTCACGCTGGAGAATTTCGACGCCATCGGCGGCCTGCGCGCGACTGACCACGGCCTGCCCATCGACGTCTCGGGCAGCCTCGACACGACGTCGTTCAACGGGCCCGTCGAGCTGGGGCAGGTGCTGGCCAGCCAGCCGGCCACCGCCGACTGCCTGGTCCGGAACTTCTACCGATACGGGACCGGGCACGTCGAGACGGCGTCCGAACAGCCGGTGCTGGACGCGCTGAAGGCGCAGTTCCGAACGGGCGGCTACAAGGTCCGGGATCTCTTGCTGGCGATCGTCACCAGCGACGGGTTCCGGTACGTCGCCCCCCCGACGCAGTGACGTAGGAGAAACGAACATGCCGACCAAGCGATTGAGCCGACGAACGTTTCTGCGGGGCGCGCTGACGACGGGGGCGACCATCACGATCCCCCTACCGGTCCTGGACATCATGTTGAACGGCAACGGCACGGCCCAGGCCGCCGGCACGGCAATCCCCCGTCGCTACTGCACCTGGTTCTTCGGCAACGGCATCTTGCCCCCGCTGTGGAACCCGGCCGCGACCGGCTCGGGCGACGCCTGGGCGATCAGCCAGGAGCTGATGCCGCTGGCGAGCTACAAGAACTGGCTCACCGTCGTCAGCGGCCTCTCGAACAAGATCGGGAATGCGTCGCCTCATCCCATGGGGTCGGCGGCGTCGACGACGGGCGCCAGCGTTCAGAACAACTCGGCGATGGCGCAGTCGATCGACCAGATCGTGGCCGGCGTGAACAAGGGCGGGACCTTCCCGTCGCTGGAGGTCGGGTGCAGCAACGCCACCCCCAACGGGCCCGAGAACACGCTGCACACCTGCTCGCACCGCGGCCCGAACGCGCCGAACTACCCGGAGTTCGACCCGCACGCGTTCTTCACGCGCGTGTTCACGGGCGCGTCCACGAACAACAACGCCGCGCAGCTGATGAAGCTGAACCAGGAGAAGAAGAGCATCCTCGACTGCGTGCTGGCCGACGGCGCCGAGATCAACGCGCAGCTGGGCGCCGCCGACAAGGCGCGCCTGGCCAGCCACCTGGACGCCATCCGCCAGATCGAGAACCAGCTGGCGGCGATGCCGACGACGAGCACCATCACCATCCCGGACGACCCGCAGAAGGCGGGCATCACGATCGACACGAAGTCCGAGGCGCCCCAGACGGTCAACAAGGTCATGGCGCAGATGCTGGCGGTCGCGCTGGCCTCCGATCTGACGCGTAACGCGACCTTCATGTTCACGTTGCCGGCGGCGCACGTCTTCTACCGGTCGGCGGGCAGCGACATGAACGACGACTTCCACGACACCATCTGCCACACCGACCCCGGCGACAACGCCCACCAGACCCGCGTCGACAAGGGCGTCATCTACGCGATGCAGGGGCTGGCCACCTTCCTGGGCTACCTGTCGTCCATGACCGAGGGGAGCGGGACGGTCCTCGACAACACGCTCATCTACGTCACCTCGTGCACGTCGTGGGGCAAGGTCCACGACACGTCCGAATGGCCCTGCCTGATGATAGGGAAGGCGAGCGGGGCGTTGAAGGGGAACCAGCACCTGCGCTACCCCGGGGCCAACCTGTCGTCCGCGCTGCTGACGATCGCCAACCTCTTCGGGGCCAACAAGACCAGCCTGGGGCTGGGCGCGGGGCAGACTTCTCAAGAATTGTCGGGTCTGCGGATCACCTGATCGTTCCGCGGCCTGGCGCGTCAACGGCTCCCGGGCTTTGCCGCGGGCCGGTCGGATTGTGTGACAACTCCGGCGACAAAGCGACAGAAGCAGGTTGATGAAGAACCTTGCCCTATTGCTTGCCACGGTGGCCGTCTTCGCCGGATGCGCCCCGTCCCGCCCCGCCACGACCTCGGGCAACGGCGGCAGCCCTGGAACGGGCGGCACCTCCGACTCGACCGGCACGGGCGGCAGCCAGAGCGGCACCGGCGGTTCCAGCAGCTCGGGCGGCGACACCGGGCAGGGCGGTTCGATCGGCAGCACCGGCGGCAGCGGCTCGGGCGACACCAGCGGCACCGGCGGGATGACGTCCGGTAGCTCAGGCGGGTCGCGCGGCTCCACGGGTGGGACCACCGGCACGGGTGGAACGGTCGGGGCCGGTGGCTCGGCCGGCAGCGGGACCGGGACCGGCGGCTCGCCGGGTACGGGCGGCGTGGTCGCGAACCCGGCGCCGTGTGACATCTACGCGGCCGGCAACACCCCCTGCGGCGCGGCGCACAGCACGGTCCGCGCGCTCTACGCCGGGTACACGGGGCCGCTTTACCAGGTGAAGCGCAGCGACGGCATGACCAAGGACATCCCGGTCGGCCCTTCGGGGTTCGCCGACTCCTCGGTCCAGGACTCGTTCTGCTCCGGATCGAGCTGCACGATCCCGATCATCTACGACCAGTCGCCCAACGGGAACCACCTGCGCGTCACCTGGTGGGCCTACTGGCTGCAGAACGGCGGCAACCCGGCCACCGCCAACGCCGCCAAGATCAGCGTCGGCGGACACCAGGTCTACGGCATCAAGTCCGGGACGAACGTCGCGTATCGAACGGGCATTCAGCTGTCGGGGACGGCCAGCATCACCAAGGGCTCCTCGACGGTGACGTTCTCGACGCCGCAGACGCTGCCGGCGAACTCGGTGTTGTTGTTCGTCGCCAACTCCAAGGACTGCCCGGCCAACTCCTACATGAACGGCTGCAACTTCAAGGTGTACTACACAGCCTCGGCGATCAGCGCGGCGACGACGGTGACGCTGACGTCTCCCTACTCGGGCACCAGCAGCTCGAACACCGTGGTCTGGAACGGCTCGACGAAGGGGCTCGCGACCGGTGACCAGGCCGAGTCGGAGTACTCCGTGTTCGACGCCAAGGTGTACGGCCAGTGGTGCTGCTTCGACTACGGCAACGCCGAGCTGTCGGGCACCGACGAGGGCAACGCCACCATGGAGGCGATCAGCTGGGCCGCCGACACCCAGTTCGGGCAATCGGGCGGCGGCAGCGGGCCCTGGGTCGGGGCCGACCTCGAGAACGGCATGTTCGAAGGCTACGAGAACGGTTCGGCGAAGGTGGCCAGCAACACGTCCATCACCGGCATGAACTACGTGACGGCCATGTTGAAGGGGCTCTCGGCGAAGGACTGCCCCAGCGGGCTGACCAGCTCCGGATGCTTCGCGCTCAAAGCGGGCAACTCACAATCGGGCAAGCTCGAGTGGAAGTTCAGCGCGTCGACGAAGAACTACGGCGCGCGGCCGCCGGGATACAGCCCGCAGAAGAAGCAGGGCGCCATCATCCTGGCCACGGGCGGCGACGGCTCGAACACGGGGACGGGCATCTGGTTCGAAGGGGCGATGACGGTGGGCGCCTCCTCGGACGCGACCGACGACCTCATCCAGGCGAACATCGTCGCCGCCGGTTACGGCAAGTAATCCGGCGCGAGCGCCCCGTCAGCGACGGGGCGGCGTCTTGTTGGCCAGCGCCGCCGCGAACGGGTTGTTGAACGGCGCGGCGGCCTTCGGCGTCGGCGCCGCCGGAGCGGGCCGGCGGTCGTTGCCCCCGGGACGGTTGCCGCCCGGCCGGCGGTCGTCCCCGGCGGGCCGCCGGTCGTTGCCCGGCGCGGGCCGTTCCGCCGACCGCTCGCTCTTCATCGTCAGCGCGATCTGCTTCTTGTCGAGCTTGATCTCCAGGACGCGCACGGTGACGCGATCGCCGGCGCTGACGACGTCCTTGGGATCCTTCACGAACCGATCGGCGAGCTGCGAGATGTGAACCAGGCCGTCCTGGTGGACGCCGATGTCCACGAATGCGCCGAAGTTGGTCACGTTGGTCACGATGCCCGGGCAGACCATGCCCGGCTGAAGGTCCTTCAGCTCGTGGATGTCGGCGCGGAACGAGAACGGCACGAAGGTCTCGCGCGGGTCGCGCCCCGGCTTCTCCAGCTCGCGCACGACGTCCGCGAACGTGAAGTCCCCCAGCTCCTTCTTCAGCGAGGCCGCCTGCTTGACCAGCTTCACGCCGGCCCCCAGGAAGTCCTTCGTCGAGACGCCCAGCTCCGCGGCGGCGCGCGCCAGCGCCGCGTAGCGCTCGGGGTGGACGCCCGTGTTGTCGAGCGGCTCGGCCGAGTCCGGCACGCGCAGGAAGCCGGCCGCCTGCTCGAACGTCTTCTTCGAGAAGCGCGGCACCTCCAGCAGCGCCTCGCGCGAGCGGAACAGTCCGGCCTTCGCGCGGTGCTCGACGATCGCGCGCGCCAGGCCGGGGCCGATGCCGGAGACGTGGCCCAGCAGGTGGTCCGAGGCGGTGTTCACGTTGACGCCCACCTGGTTGACGCAGGAGTCGACCACTTCGTCCAGGCTCTTCTTGAGGCCGGTCTGCGAGACATCGTGCTGGTACTGGCCGACCCCGATGCTCTTGGGGTCGATCTTCACCAGCTCGGCCAGCGGGTCCTGCAGCCGGCGCGCGATCGAGATGGCGCCGCGCACGGTGACGTCCAGGTCGGGGAACTCCTCGCGCGCGGCGTCGCTGGCGCTGTACACGCTGGCGCCTGCCTCGCTGACCATCACGACCGGCACGTCGATCTGGAAGTGGCGCAGCGTCTCGCGCACGAACGTCTCCGTCTCACGCCCGGCCGTGCCGTTGCCGACGGCGACGGCGCGAATGCCGCCTTCCTTGACCAGCTGGGCGAGAACGGGCGCCGCCGCCGCCTTGCCTCCCGGCGTCTCGAGGTGCAGCACGCCCGAGCCGACGTAGCGCCCCGAGGCGTCGACGACCGCCAGCTTGCACCCGGTGCGCAGCCCCGGGTCGACGCCCAGCACCGGCTTCGGCCCGTACGGGGCGGCCAGCAGCAGCTTGCGGACGTTGTCCGCGAACACGCGGATGGCCGCCGTGTCGGCGACCTCGCGCAGCGACTTGTGGATCTCGGACTCGATCGACGGCGCCACGTGAACGCGGTACGCCAGCCGCGCCGCGCGCTTCAGGAGGGGCGCGCCGGCGAACGCGGCGCCGGCCGGCGGGCAGGCCACCGCTTCGAACGCCGCCACCAGCTCGTCCCCCAGCGGATCCGTCGTGCCGTCGTCGCCCAGCGGACCGCCCAGCGACAGGACCAGCTCCTCCTCCATCCAGCCGCGGCGCATGGCCAGGTAGCGGTGCGAAGACTCCGGCTTCATCAGCTCGCGCACGGGCTCTTGATAGGCGAAGTAGTTCTCGAATCGGCTGGGCGTCTTGGCCTTCTCCCCCTTGCGGGTGCGCGCGCAGCCCCGCTCGAACAGCGCCGTCCGCACCTGCTGGCGCAGCGCCGCGTCCTCGGACAGGCGCTCGATGACGATGTCGGTCGCGCCCGCCAGCGCGGCGGCGGCGTCCGCGACCCCCTTCTCCGCGTCGACGAACTGAGCCGCGCGCGCCTCCGGGGTCTCGCCGGCGGACGCGATCTCGCCGTGCGCCGCGCCCCACAGCCAGTCCGCGAGCGGCTGCAGGCCGGCGTCGCGCGCCGTCTGGGCCTTGGTCTTGCGCTTCTGTTTGTAGGGGAGGTACAGGTCCTCCAGCAGCGTCTCGTCGAAGGTCGACCGGACGCGCGCCTCCAGCTCCGGCGTGAGCTTCCCCTGCCGGGCGATCTCCTCGACGATGAACGCCTGGCGCTTCAGGAGTCCCTCCCACCGCTCGTGGGCGTCCAGCACCTGGCGGATCGCGACCTCGTCCAGGTTCCCCGTCTGTTCCTTGCGGTAGCGCGCGATGAACGGCACCGTCGCGCCCCCCTCGGCCAGCGCCAGGATCGCGCGCGCGCCGGGAAGCGGGATGGCCGGGTGTTGCTGGGCGAGCCAATCGGGGAACGTCACCGTCGACATGCGCGGTCAGGGTAGCCGTCCGCCCGCGCGAGAAAAGCTTGAAAATTCCCCCGCGGCGCCGGTGCGACATTCGTGTCGCGATTCGCCCGGCGATCGGGCGGGCGCGCCGCCGCAAAAGCAGGCGCCGCCGCAGGTTGCGGTGGCATGCTGGTTGCCTTCGTGCCTGGGGGCATGAGGCTCCGAACCATCGCTTTGTTGCTGTCGGTGGCCGCCGGGTGTTCGGCTGCGAGTCAGTCCGGAGGTTCGAGCGACGGCACGTCGAACGGCTTCGGCGGGACGAAGGGGACCGGCGCGACGAGCGGCGGCATCGGCTCAGGCGGCTCGACCGGCACCGGTGGGTCCTCGAGTCTGCCCCCCGAGACGGAGGCCGAGAGCTCGTACGAGATCCCGGTCGCCACCGGCCGGTACATCTGGGTCGCCAACCCCGACAGCGGGCGCGTCGCTTACGTCGCAGGCGCGACGCTGCAGGTGCGCACGGTCGAAGCCGGCAACGGGCCGACGTACATCGCGCCCATCCCCAGCGGGACCGGCGACGCGGTGGTCGTGTTGAACGTGCTGTCCGACGACGCGACCGTGCTGCGCATCGCGGCCACCGGCGCGCTGACCAAGAATACGGTCAGCGGCGTGGCGCACGGCGCGAACGCGCTGACCGTGTCGCCCGGGGGTCGCTGGGTCACCGCCTGGACGGACGCGCGCGCCGTGACCGCCGCGGACCCGCTGAAGGGATACCAGGCCGTCACCGTGATCGATCTGGCCGCCAGGCCGCCGGCCGGGACCGTGCTGTCCGTCGGCTTCCGTCCGGTCGAGGTCGCGTACGCCGCCGACGAATCCGCCGCCTTCGCGGTCACCGAGGACGGGGTGTCGGTGATCGACCTGTCGGCCGCGTCCGGGCCGCGCGTGACGCGCAACTTGCTGCTGACCAGCGACCCGACCGACGACGCCGACACGCGCGACGTGTCGATCACCCCCAGCGGCCAGCTGGCTCTGGTCCGGCGCGAGGGGAGCGCCTCCATCGGCGTGCTGGACCTGACGACCGGCGCGCTGGGGGAGATCGCGCTGTCGGCCGCGGTGACCGACCTCGACCTGACGCCGGACGGCGGGGCCGCGATCGCCGTGGCGCGCGACTCGGCCGAGGTGGCCATCATCCCCCTCGGCACGGGCCTGCCGGACGCGTCGAAGGTCCAGCACGTCACGATCGCGGGCGAGACGATCGGCTCCGCGTCGATCTCCGCCGACGGGAAATCGGTCCTTCTGTACACGAACGCCGTCGCTGCCCAGCGGGTGACCGTGTTGACGCTGGGCGCGTCCCCGGCGTACCGGATCGTGAAGCTGCACGCGCCGGTGCTGGCCGTGTTCGCGACGCCCGACGGCTCGAACGCGGTCGTCTTCCACAGCGAGAGCCCGCCGCCCGTCGTCGACGCCGGGGCGCCCGCGCCCGCGGACGGAGGGCTCACGGCTCGGCCGGACGCAGGACCGCCGCCCTCGCAGAAGCCGACGCGCGCCTTCAGCCTGGTGCCGCTGGCGGCAGATCTGCCGGCAGCCATCGAGGAGACGGACGTCCCGCCGCAGGCGGTGGCCATCTCGCCCGCGGGCGATCGCGTGCTCATCACGGAGCGCGACGACCAGAAGAAGGTCTACGGCGTGTACGTGGGGCAGTTTCCTTCGCTGCACGTGCAGAAGATCGATCTCGCCAGCCCGCCCATCGCCGTCGGCGTGCTGGCGGCCGCGAACCAGGGCTACGTCGCCCAGAAGAACGCAGAGGGCCGGATCACCTTCGTCGCGCTGGACAGCGGCCAGGCCCGCACGCTGACCGGTTTCGAGATCGGCGCCAGCGTCGTCGACTGGGCGCAATCGGCCGCCGCCGACGGAGGAGTCAGCCCATGAATCGGTCCGTTCGCCTGTCGTTGCTGTGCCTCGCCGGCGTGACCGCCGGGTGCGGGGGGCGCGCGCCGTTCTGGTCCGAGTTCGTGCAGACCGGCCCCCTCACGTTCAACCTGGTGACGACGGTGGCGATCGTCGACGCCCCCGCGAACCGGGTGGCGCTGCTGACGCCGGGGTCCGGCCAGACGCTGACCACGACGTTCGTTCCCGTGGGCGCGAACGTGCTCAACGCCGCCACGTCGGCCGACGGGAAGAAGCTGTTCGTCGCGTCCGGCGGCCATCGCGCGCGCCTGGGCGACGCGCGGCCCACCGAGGTCCCCTCGATCACCGTCGTCAGCGCGGACCAGCCGGCACAACGCTACGACCTCATGAACCTCACGGACCCGCTGGGGGGAATGGCCGTCGATCCGGCCGGACACTGGCTGGTCCTGTACCCGAGCACGGACACCAACCAGCCCGCCGTGCAGAACCCCAACGAGCTGCTGGTGATCGACCTGACCCAGCCGTCGGGTCCGGTGATGGCGGCGCCCCACACGCTGATGAGCTTCGGGGGTCACCCCCAGCGATTCACCTTCACGCCGCCGCTGCAGCTTCCGGCGTCCGCGGGCGCGCAGTCGCTGCTGATCGTGGAGTCGGACCAGGATCTCTCGTTGCTGCGCTTCGACATGCCGCTGCCCGAGATCACGGTGCCGCTCACGAGCGGGTCGAACACGCAGCTCCTGTCGCCGGCCGGCATCGCCGTCTACGCGGGCGACGCCACGCACGGAGCCTGCGTGGGCGTGCGGCTGGCAAACGACCATGACGTCGTGACGTTGCAGTTCGTCCCCAATGTCGACGGAGCAGGCCACGCCGTCGGCAACGGCTTCCTGCCGACGGTCAACCTGAACGACGTGGGCGGGGTGGCCAGCGACATCGCCTTCGTGAACACCGACAGCGGGCTGCGGCTGGCGGCGCTGGTCCCGGCGCTGAAGAAGGCCACCCTGATCGACCCGACGACCAGCCTGCGCACGGACGTGGCGCTGCCCGCGCCGTACCAGAACCTGTCGGTCGTGACGAACGCGCTGGGCACCGCCGGCAGCTGCGACGCGGCGGCCCAGCCGCGCGTCCCCACCGACGTCGCGCTGCTGTGGAACGGCAGCTCCGTGCAGGGGCAAGAGGGGGTGGCGTTCTGGGAGCTGGGCCAGACGGGGTGCCAGTCGTACCGCAGCATCGACACCGTCGGGGTGACCGACGTCGTGGCCGCCGTCCTGAACGTACCGGCGCCGAACGACCGGTTGAAGGTGCTGCAGACCCGCAGCGCGAGCGACTTCTACATCTTGAACCTGGCGAACCGGACGGCGGCGCCGCTGCAGACCTCGACGTCGGACGTCTCGCTCAGCATCTCGCCCCTGGGCGACCAGGTGTGGACGTACGTCGCCTACGGCGAGACGGTGTCGGCGACCGACCTGGGCCACCAGCTTCTTCCGCGCTCGTTGCTCATCGAACGGCCCGTGTCCGGCGTGTACGAGGTCGCGCGCGCGTCCGACGACCCGGCCGTCGTGATCCTGCACGACCAGGGGGGCATCGGCGCAACGGTCTACGACGCGAAGACCCTGGACGACACGACCCGCCGCCTGTACGGCGGCCTTCTGCTCGGAGGTTCGCCATGATTCGAACGGGTGTGTCCGTGGCGCTGGCGGTGGCCCTGGCGTCCGCCGTTGCGCGCGCACAGGCGCCGGCGGAGCCCATGCCAACCCTGGACTGGAATCGCCCGCCGGCGCTGCCGCCGGCCGCGGCAGGCGCGCCCCGCTGGATGCTGGCGGCCGGCGTCCGTACTCTGTACATCAAGGGCGCGGGGTACGATCCGTTCTCCAGCGACGACGCCTTCGTGCAGTTCTCGCTGGCGGGCACGGGCGCGCTGGTGCGCCGCAACCAGCTCTCGCTGGCGGGCGGGATCGGGCTGGACGTCGGCGCGTCCAGCGCGCACGCGCGCGGCAGTGCGACCGACCTGCACATGACCCGCGTCTCCGCGCTGGTCGAGGGACGCTATCAGCCCGCGTCACGCCTCTACTTCTTCGCGCGCCTCGCGCCGGGGCTGCTGCATGGCTCCGCGCAGATCGACGACGCCTCGTCCCCGGCCGGCGCGACCATGAAGGCGACCTTCGACACGTTCGCGCTGGATGCCGGCGCGGGCGCGGCGTTCAGGCTGGGGAGGATCGCGCGTCCCCAGCTCGGGGCCTGGCTGGTGGCGGACGGCGGCTATGGCTGGGCGCCCGCGCAGAGCCTGGTGCTGGCGCCGTCGCTGGGCAGCGACAGCGACAAGGCCGGGTCGCTGGACCTCGGGACCCTGGCGCCCCGCGGCGGGTTCTTCCGCCTCGCGCTCGCCCTCAGCTACGACTGAGCGGTCGTTTCGGTCTCCGGGCTGTCCCTTTCGTCGGGATGGGGTGGTGGTTGGTGGGCCCGGCCTCCGCAAGGGGGCCGGGCTCTCGTTCAACGGCGCCCGTTCGATCGCCGGCTGCTCCGGCGCGACACCACCAGGCCCAGCGCGCCCAGGAGCAGCGTCAGGTTCCAGCCGCTGGCCGGTGAGCCGGCGGTCTCGCAGCTGCAGCCGTCAGAGCTGGCGTTCGATGGGCCGCCGGTGCCACCCGCCGCGCCCGCGTGACCAGCCGTCCCGGCGCGGCCGCCTGCGCCACCGCCCGCGCTCCCCGCGATGCCCGTCCCGGACCCCGCCTGGCCGCCGACGCCCGTCCCCGACGCGCCGGCGGACGCGCCGCCAGCGCCCGTGGCGGTCGTGCTCCCGCCGGCCCCGCCCGTGTGGCCGGTTCCAGCGCCCCCGGCGCCTCCTGTGTTGCCGTTGGCGCCGCCGCCCGCCGTGTTGCAGCCGTTGCCCGTTCCGCCGGAGTTGCCCGCGATGCCGGTGCTGCCGCCGCCCGCGCCGCGGCCTGCGCCGCCCAGGTTGCCGGCCGTGCCCGTGGAACCGCTGTTGCCGGCCACCCCCGAGCTGGTGCTGCCCGCGGTGCCCGTGTTGCCCGCCGTACCGGTGCCACCGATGCCGGCGACTCCCGTCGTTCCGGAGATGCCCGCCGTGCCCGACGAGCCGGCGACGCCGCCCGACTGACCCGCGCTTCCCGAGGCACCGGCGATTCCCACGCCCCCGTGCCCGCCGGCCCCCCCGACGCCGCCGCTGATTCCCGCGGTGCCCGTGGCGGCCGCGCCCCCGGCGCCGCCGGCGCCCGTGCCGGCCGACGGCTGCAGGTGCGCCTGGATCTTGTCCGCGATCGCCTGGAACGCGATGCCGTAGTCCGCGTCGCAGATCGAGGCCACCACGCCGTTGGCGCCGAAGCCTTGCACCCACTGGGAGATGCGGACGCCCGGATCGCCGAAGCTGCCGTCCGTCGTGTGCTGGGTGGCCGCCGGGTTGACGTTGCTGTCACCCGCGGCGCCGCACGAGTGCTGGATCTGCGGCCACAGCTCACCCGAGGTGCCGGGCGGTGGCGCGGACGGCGGAAGCCACACGGCGGTGTAGGGCGTCTTGGGCGGCGAGATGGCGCCGACGACGATCTGGTCGTCGGGGTGCGCCTTCAACCCCTTGATCCCCGCGACGAGGTCCGCGACCGAGGCCAGCATCCCCGTGTCGTTGGATTCGCAGTCGGTCAGCGTCAGCGACGGCGGCGTCGTGCCGTTGGCCGGCGCATTCAGCGGCGGCGAGATCAGCGCATTCGGCGTCGCGCTGAGAGGGTTCTTGCAAAGGTGACCGAACTGGTTGCAACGATAGTTGGCGATCGGACCCAGCGGGTTCGTGATGCTTTGCGTGCCGCCGTTCAAGCTGAAGAGCGTCGTGTTCGCCTTGGCCGAGCAGTCGTCCTCGTTGGTGAGCATGACGATCGCGAGCTCTGCGTTGGGGCGCAAGAACCCGGCGTTCTCCGGGGGCGGCGCCGCGCCGTCGGCGCCCAGGGCGCGCGCGACGGCGGCCAGCTGGTGCTCGAACCCGCAACCCGACGACCCGAGCTGCGCGATGCAGGAGAAGACGTCCGGCAAGCTCCCGGTGTAGTTGGCCTGCCCGCCGACGTTCGAGATGAACTTCGAACCGGCCGTGAGCGTCGTGCTGGCGCAAGTTCCGCGCGGCGTCGACTGGAACACGCCGTTGTCGCCCGTCGTCGTGCAGCCGATCGACGATGACGAGTCGCCCGGCGCGCCCATGTCCGACGAGACCACCGCGACGTGAATGTTCGGCAGCCCGTTCGGGAAGCCGGCGAGCACCGTCATGAACGACGGGTCTTGCGTCAGCATCTTCATCTGCAGCGGCGTCATCGACGACGAGTTGTCGATCATGAACAGGATGTCCAGGTCGCCGCGATCGCCCGGCGCCAGCGCCCCCTGGCTGCGCTGGACGGAGGTCGCTCCGTCCTCGGGCGCGCACGCCACCGCGCCGACTGCCGCCATCACCAGAGACATCGACCAGAACCCCTTCGACCGTCGCGCCATCGAACCTCCCGAAGTCAGGGGCGCACGTTAACCCGAAATAGGATCGACGCGCGCGAGATCCTGCGCACATTGAACGCGGGAGCCGCGCGCGGGGTCCCATCTCGTCGAAAGGAGAGCCACATGCTGGGGAACAAAGAGGCGATCGCGTCGATCGCCGTGAAGGATCTGGCGGTCGGGCGAAAGTTCTACGAAACAGTCCTCGGGTTGACCGTGGTGCACGCCGAAGGGGCGGAGGCCATCACATTTCAGAGCGGATCCTCGAAAGTGCTGGTTTATCGGTCGCAATTCGCCGGGACCAACAAGGCGACCGCCGTGAGCTTCATGGTCGGCCGCGACCTGGAAACCGCCGTGGTCGCGTTGAAACAGAAGGGCGTCCGGTTCGAGAGCTACGACTTCCCTGACGCCAGCCGCAAAGGGGAGATCTACGTGTTCGGCGACCTCGAGACGACGTGGTTCAAGGATCCCGACGGAAACATCATTTCGCTGATCAATCGCTGATCGCGCCGGCAAAACGTCGCCGGCGACACGCTCCAGCTCAAGATTTACGCGCCTGGTACGACAATTAGGTGAAATGACCAGGCTCGTCATCGGACTCGTGGGTGTGCTCGTCGTCGTAGGTGGGTGTGGGGGATCCTCTCCCTCCGATCGCAATGGAACCGGTGGCCACGCCGGGGCAGGTGCGACCGGCGGCGGAGCCGGAGGTCACGCGGGGAGCGGGGGCGCGCACCCGATGGCCGGGCAGGGCGGCCCCGGCGGGCAGGGCCAGTCCGGTGGGCAGGGCGGTCTCGGCGGGCAGGGCGGCCCCGGCGGGCAGGGCCAATCCGGCGGCACGGCCGGGTCGGCAACCGGCGCCGGCAACGCCGATGGCGGCGTCGCGGGCAGCGGCGGCGCGCCGTCATTCTCCGTCGGTGGGACGGTGACCGGCCTGACCGGGACCGGCCTGGTCCTGCAGGACGGCGCCGGCAATCAGGTTTCGATCGACGCGCCCGGCGCGTTCACGTTCGCCACCAAGCTGGCGGCCGGCACCAGCGTCGCCGTCGCGGTCGCGCATCAGCCGTCCGCGCCGACGCAGACCTGCGTGGTCACGAACGGCACCAGCGCCAGCCTGGCGGCGGATCTGACCAACGTCAGCGTCGCCTGCACCACCAACAGCTACAAGCTGGGCGGCACGGTGACCGGTCTGGCCGGGTCCGGTCTCGTGCTGCAGAACAACCACGGCGACGATCTGGCCGTCACGGCCGCCGGCACGTTCACGTTCGCGACGGCGGTGGCCAGCGGAACGACGTATACGGTCTCCGTGAAGACGCAGCCGAGCGGCCCGGCCCAGACCTGCCAGGTCTCGGGCGGAACGGGGACGATCGGCGCCGCCGACGTCACCAGCGTGTCCGTGAACTGCGCGATCAGCACGTACACCGTCGGCGGCACCGTGACCGGGTTGGCGGGTACGGGGTTGGTGCTGCAGAACGGCGGCGCCGACGACCTGTCCGTCACCGGGAACGGATCGTTCGCGTTCGCGACGCCCGTCCCCAGCGGCCAGGCGTTCGCGGTCACTGTGAAGACGCAGCCGGGCGCGCCGGCGCAGGTCTGCTCGGTCACCCAGGGGACCGGGACGGTGGCCAGCGCGAACATCACGTCGGTGGCCGTGGTCTGCGCGACGAAGAGCTACTCGGTGGCCGGCACCGTGACCGGGCTGGCGGGCACGGGGCTGATGCTGCAAGACAACCTGGGCGACAACCTGTCGGTCACGGCCAACGGCGCGTTCGCCTTCACGACACCCGTGGCCGACGGCGCGATGTACAGCGTCACCGTGCTGACGCAGCCCTCGTCGCCCAGCCAGACCTGCACCGTCGTGCACGGCAGCGGCACCATCGCCGGCGCCGGCGTCTCGAACGTTGCCATCACCTGCATGACCAACGCGTTCGCGGTCGGCGGCAGCGTCGTCGGGCTGGTCGGTTCGGGGCTGATCCTGCACAACGGCAGCCAGGACCTGATCATCACCCAGAACGGCGGCTTCGCCTTTCCGGGCCTGGTCCCCAGCGGTAGCCCGTTCGCCGTCACCGTCTCGGCCCAGCCGGTCACCCCGGCCCAGAGCTGCGTCGTCTCGGGCGGCAGCGGCACGGTGGGCGGGTCGGCGGTCACGTCCATCACGGTCAACTGCGCGACGGACCAGTTCACGATCGGCGGGACCATCAGCGGCCTCTCGGGCGCCGGTCTGACGCTGTCCCTCAACAACGGCGCCTCGACCCTGTCGGCCACTGGCAACGGAACCTTCTCGTTCCCCAGCACCCTGGCGGATGGCTCGGCCTATGCCGTGACCGTCTCCAGCCAGCCCGCCGGGCCCGCGCAGACCTGCACGGTCTCCCAGGGGACCGGAACCGTCGCGTCGGCCGACGTGTCGGCGGTGACGGTCAACTGCGCCACGAACAGCTACGCGGTCGGCGGCACCGTGAGCGGCCTCGCGGGCATGGGGCTGACGCTGCGGAACGAAGGCGGCGACGACCTGACCGTGATGGCCGACGGAACCTTCGTCTTCCCGACCAACGTTCTCAGCGGCCAGGCCTATGACGTGACGATCGCCGCCCAGCCCGTCGATCCCTGGCAGACCTGCACCGTCTCCGCCGGGTCCGGCGGGGTGACCGGGGCCGACATCACGAACGTCGCGATCACCTGCACGACCAACGCCTACGCGATTGGCGGTACGGTCAGCGGCTTGGCGTCCGCCGTCACCCTGCAGAACGGCGCCGACAGCCTGGTCGTCAGCTCGAACGGCGCGTTCGTGTTCCCGACCGCCGTCGAGAGCAGCGGCGCGTACGCCGTCTCGGTCACCGCGCAGCCCAACAACCCCAGCCAGACCTGCACGGTCACCTCGGGGGCGGGCACCGTCGCGGGCGCCGCCGTCACCAGCGTCGCCGTCGCGTGCGTCACCAACACCTACGCCGTGGGCGGGCTGGCCACCGGCGTTTTGGGAACGGGGCTGACCCTTCAGGACAACGGCGGCGACGATCTGGTCGTCAACGCCGACGGCACGTTTACCTTCCCGACGGCCGTCCCCAGCGGCGGCACCTACGCCGTGACGATCAAGACCCAGCCGAGCGGCCCCACCCAGACCTGCACGCTGGCCGGCGCCAGCGGGTCGATCGGGGCGTCCGCGGTCACCAGCGTCAGCGTCAACTGCTCGACGAACGCCTACTCGATCGGCGGCACAGTCACCGGCCTGACCGGCAGCGGCCTGGTCATTCAGAACAACGGCGGCGGTGACGTCGCGCTGTCCGGGTCCGGGACGTTCGCCTTCGCCGCCCCGCTGCTGAGCGGCGCGGGCTACAACGTGACCGTCAAGACGCAGCCGACCAGCCCCTGGCAGACCTGCACCGTGACTGGAGGCAGCGGCACGGTCACCAATACCAACGTCTCCGTGCAGATCTCCTGCGCGCCGAATCCGTACAGCGTGTCGGTGAACGTGATGAACCTGGCGGGCAGCGGCCTGGTGTTGCAGGACAACGCGGGTGACGATCTGGCCATCTCGGCCAACGGCGTCTCGACCTTCGCGACGCCCGTCGCCAGCGGTCTGACCTACGCGGTGACCGTCCTGTCGCAGCCGACCAACCCCTGGCAGACGTGCACCGTCACGGGACCGTCGGGGACGGTCGGGGGCGCCGGCGTCACGCTGGCGGTCAATTGCGTGAACAACAAGTACGCCGTGGGTGGCACCGTGAGCGGGCTGAACGGCAGCGGGCTGGTGCTGCAAGACAACGCCGGCGACAACCTGAGCGTCAGCGGCAACGGCACCTTCACCTTCGGGACCAAGGTGGCCAGCGGCAGCCCGTACGCGGTGACCGTGCTGACGCCGCCCAGCTCGCCCAACCAGAACTGCGTGGTCGCGAACGGCAGCGGCACCATCGGCGGGGCGCCCGTCTCGAACGTCACCGTCACCTGCACGAACGTGGTGGTCTGCGCGTCCGGCGACGAGAACACCACGGTGTCGCTGGCCTGCCCGGCGGGCCAGAAGATCTCGGCGATCGACTTCGCCAGCTACGGCACGCCGAACGGCGCCTGCGGCAACTTCACGACCAGCAGCTGCAACGCCACCGTCACCACGATGAACGTCAGCACCTCCTGCCTCGGCTTCAACGCGTGCTCGGTCCCGGCCACGAACGGCACGTTCGGCGACCCCTGCGTGGGCACGTTCAAGCGGCTCTACATCCAGGCGCGCTGCCAGTAGGCGGGGCCGCGCGGCGCCGGCCGGGGCAGGTGTGCCTCGGCCGCGCGACTAGGTCCGTGGTCGGTAGGCGTTGATGAAGTCGACGCGCTCGCCAATCGGCGGGTGGCTGGCGCGAAACAGCTTGTAGAGGCGCCCCGGCCGCGGGACCGCCAGGTTCTGCTCCTGCAACGCGACGAAGGCGCTGGCGGCGGCGACCTTGTCGCCCGTCAGATCCAGCCCGAACCGGTCGGCCGCCCGCTCGTGATGGCGCGACAGGGCCAGCAAGGCGGGGGTGATGACGCCGGCGAACACCGACAGCAGCAACATGAGCAGCGGCATCGACGCCACGTCGGCCAGCGACGTGAACCCGAACCGTTCGCCGAACCCCGCCAGCAGCAGGTCCGCGCTGACGTGGACCCCGTAGAGGCCCGCCATCGTCACGGCGGCGGACAGCAGGATGTTCAGCCACACGTGGTGCAGCACGTAGTGACCCAGCTCGTGGCCGACCACGAACCGGGTCTGTCGCGGCGTCAGGCGCGCCAGCAGCGTGTCCCACAGGACGATGCGCTTGGTCTTGCCGACGCCGGTGACGTAGGCGTTGACCTTCTTGGTGTCGACGCTCTTTTGAACCTCGAAGACCCGCGCCCCCTCGACGCCGGCCTGCGCCGCGACGGCCAGCACCTCCGCTTCCAGCGCCTTGTCGTTCATCGGTCCGAACTTGTTGAAGAGCGGCGCGATGAAGACCGGCGTCACCAGCAGCACCAGCACGAAGAACGGCAGCGTCAGGAGGCCCGTCCAGAGCCACCAGTGCTCGGGGCTCGCCGCCAGCAGCCGATACGGGACCCACAGGACCGCCGCCCCCACGACGAGGCCGATGACGAAGCCCTTGACCTGGTCGGCGGCCCATTTGCCCAGCCGCTGGTCGGACAGGCCGTACGCCCGTTCGCGCGCGTACCCGGCGACGTAGGTCAGCGGAAGCTGCACGATCGTCAGCAGCAGCGAGAGCAGGCTCAGATAGATGACCAGCGTCGGGTAAAAGTGTCCGCGCGCCGCGCGGGCAGCGATCGACCGCAGGTCCGCGGACAGCCCGCTCCAGAGAAGAGCGGCCGGAAGCGCCAGGCCCAGCACCTGTTCCACCGCCCAGATGCGGTTTCCGCTGCGGTGATAACGGACCGCCTTTTCGGACGGGGGCGGCACGACGACTGGTGCCTCGGGGGGATCCGCCGGGCCTGTGGGGTCCATGGGGCGAATCTGGCATCCCGCCGCGGCCGCAACAACCGCGGATCGGGGTCGCCCCGTCCGGCTACGGAGCGGGCGCGGGCGGCTGCTGGAAGGCGACCTCGAGCCGTCGGGCCATGTCGCGCACGGCGGCGTCGAATGGCTCACCACGCTGCACGCTGAACGGCCGCAAGCGGGAGACCTCCGGGTCTGCCACCTCGAACAGCTCACCATGCGGGCCGCTGACGGTCCTCATGCGGGAGACGTCCGGGTCTGCCGAGATCGCCTCGATGGTCAGGGAGCAGGCGCCGGGGTCGTCGTGGCTCAGCCAGGCCCCGATCCCCCAGTCCAGCCCGACCGACCTGCCCGGTCTGGTCCGCGGCGTGTAGAACATGTCGGGACCCCACACGGTTCTCACGCGTTCGAACCCCGCGTCGGCGAACACCCGGTCGGTGGTCTGCACGCAGGTGGCGGCCGGCGGCCGCGATTGCACCTGAAGGCGGAGCGGGGTGGCCGAGTAGCAGCCGACGGACAGCAGTGTGGCCAAGGCAGCGGTCGAGAACGGACGCAGAGCCTTCGTCATTCCCATTTTGCGCGTCACCGGCGAAGCCGATCGCCGTGGCCGATGTTAGCAGTTGGCGGGTCGACTGAGCGGGAAAGCTGCGCGCTGACCGCACGCGGCACCGCGCCGCAAGCGTGGCTGACGCACCGCCCTTTCCGTCATTCATGCGCGGTCATGCGCGGTCATGCGTGGACGCACCTCGAGCGGACGCGCTCGAGCTCGGCGGCGGAGCAGAAGCGGCGCCCATCCGCGACGGCTCTTGCCCAGCGACCGGGCGCTCAGGCCGCCTGGGCGGGGGCAGTCGGCGCGCCCAGGGCGGCGTTCTCGGCCTTGCGCGCCGCCAGCAACAGCGTCCGCACCTCGGCGCAAACATCGGGGTGCTCCGCGACGTAGGCGCAGGCCTTGTCCCGCCCCTGCGCGATCCGCTCGCCGCGGAACGAGTAGAACGCGCCCGACTTCTCGAACACCCCCGCGCTGGAGGCCAGGTCGACGATCTCGCCGGGGACGTTGACGCCAGCGCCGTAGAGGATGTCGAACTCCGCTTCTCGAAACGGCGGCGCCACCTTGTTCTTCACGACCTTCACACGCGCCCGGTTGCCGATCACCTGCTCGCCGTTCTTGACCGTGCCGATCTTCCGGATGTCCAGTCGCACCGAGGCATAGAACTTCAGCGCGTTTCCGCCGGTCGTCGTCTCCGGGTTCCCGTAAACCACCCCGATCTTCTGGCGCAGCTGGTTGATGAAGACCACCGCCGTGTTGTTCCTCGCGGTGGCCGCCGTCAACTTGCGCAGCGCCTGACTCATGAGGCGCGCCTGCAGTCCCATGTGGGCGTCGCCCATCTCGCCCTCGATCTCGGCCTTCGGCACCAGCGCCGCCACCGAATCGATGACGATGAGGTCGATGGCGGCCGTCCCGACCAGCTTGTCCGCGATCTCGAGCGCCTGCTCGCCGTGGTCCGGTTGCGACACCAGCAGATCCTCGATCCGCACGCCCAGCTTGCGCGCGTACCCGACGTCCAGCGCGTGCTCGGCGTCGATGAAGGCGCACACGCCACCCGCGCGCTGGGACTGGGCGATCGCCTGCAAGGTCAGCGTCGTCTTCCCGGAGGACTCCGGGCCGTAGATCTCGATCACTCGCCCGCGCGGCAGGCCGCCCACGCCGAGGGCCAGGTCCAGGCCGACCGACCCCGTCGGGATCACGGCGATGTCCGCGATCTCGCCGCCGTCGAGCGGCATGATCGCGCCTTTCCCGAACTGCTTTTCGATGGCGGCGATCGCGCCGGCCACTGCTTTCATCTTCTCTTTCATGCTGGACATGGGTCGCTCTCCTTTTGGTCAGGTCACGGGTTGATCGAGAACGCGGTACTGGAGGGTTTCGGCCAGGTGCACGGCGCGGACGGCAGGGCGCCCCTCGAGATCGGCGATGGTCCGCGCGACCCGCCGGATGCGCGTGATCGCCCGGGCCGACAGACCGAGCCGCGCGGCCGCGCGTTCGAGGAGCTGGTGGCCGCCCGCGTCCAGCGGCGCGACGCGCGACAGGGCCGCCGACGGCAAGCGCGCGTTCCAGCTCTTCCCGCGGGCCCGCTGCCGTTCGCGGGCGCCGGCAACCCGGGCGCGCACCGCCTCCGTCGGTTCGCCGGCCTCGGCCGTCGCGAGTTGCTGGTAGGGCAGGGCGGGAACCTCCACGTGCAGGTCGATCCGGTCGAGCAGCGGACCCGACAGGCGCGATCGGTAGTTCCCGATGGCGGTCGTCCCGCAGATGCAGGTCCGGACGGTGCTGCCCAGGTAGCCGCACGGACAAGGGTTCAGCGCGGCGACCAGCATGAAGTCGGTGGGGTAGGTGACCGCGCGGCGGGCGCGCACGATCGTGACGGCCCGGTCCTCCAGCGGCTGGCGCAAAGACTCGAGGATCGAGCGCGGGTATTCGAGCAGCTCGTCCAGAAACAGCACGCCGTTGTGGGCCAGCGCGATCTCGCCGGGGCGGACCTGAGGACCGCCGCCGATGAGGCCGGCCACGGAGACCGTGTGGTGCGGCGCCCGAAACGGACGCGCCCGCACGAGGCCGCCGCCGCCCAGCAGCCCGGCGATCGAGTGGACCATCGACGTCTCCAGCGCCTCGTCGAACGTCAGCGGCGGCAAGATTCCCGGCAGCCGTTGCGCGAGCATCGTCTTGCCCGAACCGGGCGCGCCGACGAACAGCAGGTTGTGACCGCCCCCGGCCGCGATCTCCAGCGCGCGCCGCGGGACCTCCTGCCCGCGCACGTCCGCCAGGTCCGGACCCGGCGGCGCGACCTGCGCCAGCCCGGGCGACGCCTCGGCCAATCGCCCCGCCACCCCCTCGCCGCGCAGCAACGCCACGAGCTCCCCCACGTGCGCGGGCGCCCGGATCTCGAGGCCCGGCGGGTCGGCGACGACGGCCGCCTCGGCCACGTTTCCCGGCGGCACGACCAGCCGGCGAATCGCGCGCCCGCGCGCCCAGGCCGCGATGGGCAGCACGCCGCGGACCGGACGCAGCGTCCCGTCGAGCGCCAGCTCGCCCACGAACAGCGTCCCGTCCAGGGCCGCCGGGTCGACGACGCCCGCGGCGCACAGCATGCCGACCGCGATCGGGACGTCGAAGGCCGCCCCGTCCTTGCGCAGGTCGGCCGGCGCCAGGTTGACCGTGACCCTGCGGGGCGGCAGCTTGAAGCCGCTGTTCTCCAGCGCGCCGCGGATCCGGAGCCGCCCTTCGCGCACGCCGGCGTCGGGGAGCCCCACGATGTTGCAGCCGGGGAGGCCGACCGCCACGTCGACCTCGACGTCGATGGCGGCCGCCTCGATCCCGACCACCGCGGCGGAGGTGACCCGAGCGAACATGCCGCGGGTCTTTGCGAGCCGGGTGCCAACCCGTCGGGCCCGCCGCGCCGGGGCGTTACACGCCGCCGCCCGGCCGCCGGCTGGTCAACCCGTCCGGGGGCCGGCCGCCCCGGACGGTTTTCAAACGACGCTCAGAACGTGAGGCGCAGGCCCAGACGCGCGTTGAACGGCGTCTGGAAGGCGATCGGCTGACCGTAGTTCGGGTTCTTGGTGATCGGCGCGCCGCTCAGGTCCTTGGCGTACTTCAGGTCGGAGGGGGTGCCGTTCACGATCGGGGGCGCCGCCTGGAACGTGTAGTTGTCGTCGGTCTGCAGCGTCGTCTGCTGATTGAGGACGTTGAAGAGGTCGATGAACGCTTCCAGGTTCATCCGCGGCCCGAGCGGGCGGGCGTACCCGATCTTGGCGTCCAGCTGGGTCACCGTCGGCGTCCGCCCGCCTTCGCCGCGCGGCAGCAGCATGACGATCTGATAGACCGACCCCGGCTCGAGGTTGCCGACGTAGTTTCGGGGCTGGCCCGACCGAGCGGTGAACGACAGCCCGAACACCAGGTGGCCGGCGCGGACCGGCTGACGGACGTAGCCGTCCAGGCGGAACAGGTGGGGGCGGTCGTTGGGGAGCGGCCCGTTCTGGTTCACCATCAGCTCCGGCGCGTCATAGGCGTTCGTGCCGTTCGGCGAGATGTAGTTGGTCTCGTACTGATAGAGACCCTCGTAGTTGCCGATCAGCCGCGAGTAGGTGTACGAGGCGCGCGCGTACCAGTTCTTCGCGAACCGCTTCTTCATCGAGAGCGTCAGCGCGTCGTACGTCCGCTCGGGCTTCGGCGCATCCTTCAGCTGGACCAGCGCGGCCGCGTTGGCCTGGGCCGTCTGGAAGTTGGCCTGCGCGACCGGGTCGTTGGGGTTCGCGGCGGCAACCGCCGAGGCCTGCGCCAGCTGGCTGTTGGCGGCGTCAATCGCCGACTGCGAGACGTTCCCGGGGTTCGCGAGCACGCTGTTGAAGGCGGGCCCGTAACCGTCCTCGATGATGTTGCCCAGCCAGCGGTGCTGGTAGTCCAGGCGGACGGTCATGTCCTCCATGACCTGGCGCTCGACGGTGGCGACGATCTCGTTGTGGTACTGCCCCTCCATGTTGGGCTGGGCGTACGCCGTGTTGAAGGTCGCGAACGCGCTGTTCGACGCGCACTTGGCGTACTCGCCCGCGCCCGTCCAGTTGGACGAGTTGGTCAGGTTCCCCGCGCAGGAATTCAGGTTGCCGTACGCGGTGACGTACTGCTCGCCGGCGAAGTAACGGGCGGGGACGTCCAGCGGAATCGCCTCGTAGTAGCGGCCGTACGAGACGGAGATCTTCGACCGGCCGTCGTCGAACGGATCGTAGATCGCGCCCAGACGGGGGGACCAGTTGTTCGTGTCGAAGACGCCGTGGCCGTTGCTGTCGTAGATCTTCTGCAGCTCCAGGCGGACGCCGGCGTTGATCGTCAGGTTCCGCAGGTGGTTCGGGCTGAAGCTGTCCTGCAAGAAGAAGGCGTTCGACAGGCTCTTGACGTAGGAGTGCAGGGTGTCGACGTAGTAAGGGGCGGCAGTCAGGTTCGTCGCGTCGAGCGCGCCCGAGTTGTACTGAACCGGCGACTCCGTGTTCGGCAGCTGAAAGAAGGTCTGCGACGAGTACGTACCGTCGCCCGGCAGCGTGATGAATCCGCGTCCGCCGAGGGGCCCCGTGTACGCGCGGTCGAAGGACAGCGTGTTGAAGTCCAGGTGCCACCCGTACTTCACCTCGTGCCGGCCGCCGCCCTCGAAGACGTTGGTCGACTTGAGCTCGGCCGACCAGCGGTAAGCGCTGGACTTGTCGATCTCGCCGAACCCGCCTCCAAAGTAGTAAGGGGCGATGGGGCACGGGATGAACGAGCCCTGAGGCGCGCAGCCGGGCGCGCGCTCGACGCTCCACAGGTCGGCTCCGCCGATCTGCAGCTGGTTCAGGTTGTTGAGGTCGTCGTACGGCGATCGGTCATAGAAGTACTCGTAGTGCATGCCGGCCAGCGCGTCGATCTGCCACTTGCGCTCGTACAGCTTGGACACCCAGTGGGCCGACAGGTCGGTGCTGCTCTTGCTCAGCGACTCCAGCGCGGTGCGCGGGTCGGAGCTCAGCGGGTCGATGCCGTACTGGTTCTTCAGCTCGGTGTTGAAGCTGGGCGTCGTCAGAAACGCGAGCGTCAGGCGGTTCTCGGGCAGCGGCACCCAGTCCAGGGTCGCGGACGTGTAGTAGGTGCGGTGCGTCTCGTCCAGGCGCGCCGTGTAGTCCAGGCGGTTGAGCACCGGGTTACCGGCGGCGTCGACCGCCGCCATGCCCATGCCATCGTTCTGCAGGGCGAAGGTCTCTCGCAACACGTGGGTGTCGGCGATGCGGGGCGCGAAGCCGACCCACAGGAACAACTTGTCCTTGATGAGCGGGCCGCCTGCCTCGACCCCGATGCTGTCGTCGAAGTCGGGCTTGCGGACGCCGCCCAGCGAGCTGCCGCGCGGCAGGACCAGCTTCGGGTCCGCCGCCATCCAGTACGGCGACCAGTAGCCGAACGCGGTGCCATGCCATTCGTTGGTGCCGGACTTCAGAACGGTATTGATGACACCGCCCATCGCGCCGCCGTACTCGGCCTGGTAACCGCCGCTGTTCACCTCGATCTGTCCCACGAACTCCACGGGCAGGTTCGACCCGCCGGAGTGGCTGGCCAGGCCCATCTCCACGTTGCCGTAGCGAAGGCCGGTCACGTTCATCCCGTTGATCGTGTACTGGTTCTCCAGGCCGGTGGAACCGCCGATCGAGACGTTGCCGCTGCCATCGATGAACGCGCCCGGCGCGCGCTCGATCACGTCGCCGAAGGTGCGGCCCACCGGGACGTTCAGCGTGTAGTCCTGGTCGAACGTGGCCCCGACGCGCGCGCTGCCCACGTCGATGGTGGGGGCGCGGCCGGTGATGACGTAGGTCTGCTGCGCGGCTTGCTGGGCGGCGCCGGCGATCTTGGCGTTCACGCGCACGGTCTGTTCGGCCGACACGCTGACGCCCTGCTGCTCGACTTGGACGGCCGTGTTCGCCGCGTAGAAGCGGATCGCGTACGTCCCGATCGGGAGTGTCGTGAAGTTGTACTCGCCCTTGTCATTGGTCAGCGTCGCGTCTTCGCCCTGCGGCCCCTGGACGATGACGGTCACACCGCCCATCGCGGCGCCGGAGTCGCGATCGGTGACGCGGCCCGTGACTCGGCCGGTGGTTTCCTGCGCCAGAGCCAGGCCGCCCGTCAACAGCAGGGCCAGTCCCAACGCCGACGCGACCGCGCGGACGGAGCCGGGCTTTGCCCAGCGGAGTCGGGGACGCATGCGGTTCATCGGTCCTCTCTTTTCGGTGGTGAGGCGGATGGTGTCCATCAGAGGGCCCCCGTGTGGAAGGCCGGGGACGTCGCCGGCGCGCCCAGGAGGTCACCCGCCAGGTCGGCCGCCGTCGGGGCCACCGTGATGGTGATGTCGGCGCCGGCCGGCCATTTGTCCATCGGGGCGACCGTCACGTTCAGTCCGTCCATCGACGTCAGCGTCACCGGGACCGCCATCGTGGCGGCACCGGCCGTGGCCGTCACGGTCACCGCGGTGATCAGCGCCGTGGGATCGACCGGGCTGTTGAAGGTGATGGTCGCCGGCGCGTCCAGCGCCACGTCGGTGCTCGGCGTCGCACAGGCGCCCGCGTCCGCCGGCAGCGGCGGGGGGGAGGGGGGCGTCACGCTGGCGGAGAACTCGGCCGTCGTGAAGATCAGCACGCCGCCCGCGAAATTGCCGTTGTCGGTGAACGTCGTCTTGCCGTCCTTGGCCAAGACCTTCGCCGGGACGAGGCTGACGGTCGCCGCGCTGTTGGCCGGCAGCGCGGGAGCCGGCGTCACCAGTAGACTGGGGCCGTCCGCCCGGAAGTCGCCGAAGAGCGGAAAAATCAGCTCGTGCGGGGAGCCGTTCGGCGTGTAGTCCGTGCTGGCCAGGACGGCGGCCGGCGGCGTGCCGGTGCTGACCGTCGCCGCGACGGACGCGCCCGCGTCGGCGTCGAAGGGGCGCGTGTCGATCACGCGGTCGAAGGTGAAGAGGACCTGGGCGGTCGGCGCGAAGGGATCGCAGTTCCAGATGCCGTCCGGCGGAGTCGCCGCGTCGGAAGCCACGCCGGCATCGGCGCCGGCCGCGCCACCCGCCGCCCCCGCGGCGCCACCCGCTGCGCCCGCGGCGCCCGCCGCGCCACCGGAGGTCCCGGCGGCGCC
>CAZJMY010000540.1:0-2550 GCA_964546845.1 uncultured Myxococcales bacterium
AGAGCGTCTCGCGCAGCACCTTGCGCGCGAAAGCGGAGTCGTCGACCACCAGGACACGCGTCGGCCTCTGGTTGGTCATGACGTCTTCTCGTACAGAAACACACCGTCGCGTTCCTCGCAACGGAGCTCGGTGCCGAACCGTAGCAGCGACTCCGAGATGCCGACCAGCAGCGCGCCGCCGGGGCGCAGGTGGCGGGTCAGGTTGCCGACCACCCGGCGGGCCGTGTCGTCGGCGAAGTAGATCAGCACGTTCCGGCACAGGATGACGTCGAAGAGCCCCAGGTCTGGCCAGCGCGCGCCCTCGACCAGGTTGATGCGCTGCCACTGGATGGCGCCCGTGAGCCGGCTCTCGACGGCGACGCCGTCGGCGTCCGGGTGGACCCAGCGCGCGGCGAACGCCGGGACGTCGCCGCGCAGCGCGCGCCGCCCGAACCGCCCCGAGCGGGCCCGCTGCAGCGCCGCGTTGCTGATGTCGCTGGCGATCAGGTCCACCTCGTTCAGCAACCCGCGGGACGCCAGCAGCATCGCCACCGTGTGCGGCTCCTCGCCGGTCGCGCAGGCGGCGCACCAGATGCGGGCCCGCCGTCCCTTGTCGATTGCCGGCACCACGAAGCGCGCGATCGCCACCTCGACGGGGGCCAGCTCGCGAAAGAGGTAGGTCTCCCCGACGACCAGCTGCTCGATCAGCAGGTCCAGCTCCGGCCCGCCGCCCGCGTCGTAGCGCAGGTAGTAGTAGTACTCGAGCAGCGAGTCGAAGCCGACCTCCAGCGCGCGGGCGGCCACCTTGTCGCCGAAGATGGGCGCGTGGGAGGCGTCGAAGTGCAGGCCCGCCCGCTCGGATATGAGGGCGCTCAAGATCGAAAACACCTGCGGCGCCATCGGCAGCGTCGACATGGCCTACCGCGCGAGCAAGAGAGAACAGATCTGCCGCACCTCGGGCTCGCGATCCTCGGCGGCGGCCCGTCGCAGGGCCGCCACCGCCTCCGTGTTGCGCAGCACGGCCAGCGCGCTGGGCGCCGCCTTGCGCGCCGCCAGGTTCGACATGGTCATGGCGCCGACCAGCGCCGCGTTGGCCTCGGGCCGGCGCAGGCGGGCGAGGGCCGAGACCAGGAACGGAGCGGTCTCGTCGTCGGCCTCTTCGAGGGCCGCCACCAGGCCGGCCACGCGCCCCTCGACGTGGAGGGCCAGCGCCGCCAGCACCCGCTCGCTGGCGGCGGACCGCAACAGCCCCACCAGCACGCGCGTCGCCGCGATCCCCTTCATCGCCGCCAGAAAGCCGATGGCCGCCGTGCGGACGCTCTCCTCGGGATCGCCGGCGGCGTCGCGGAACGCGACCAGCACGGCGGGGTCGCGAAAGCCCGCCAGCGCCGACAGCGCCACCAGCCGCGTGGCCGGGTTCGCGGCGCGCGTCGCCTGGATGACCAGGGGCAGGGCGCTCGCGTGCTGCGCGACGCCCAGCCCGACGATGGCGGCGCGCTGCACGTCCTCGTCGGTATCCGTCGCCGCCTGACTGAGCGCGGCGATGGCGGGGTCGCTCTTGAGGCACGACAGCGCCTCGATGGCGGCGATCCGCACCTGGCCGGCCGGGTCGTCCAGCAGGCCGATGATCGCCTCGGCCGCCGGCTCGAAGGCCAGCTTGCCCAGCGACTGGCAGGCGTAGTAGCGCACCCAGGCGTCGGGATCGCGGATCCCCTTCATCAGATAGGCGCTGGCGCGCAGGTCGCCCATCGACTGCCCCAGGCTGCGCATGGCGGCGGCGCGCGTCTTCTCGGAGCTGCTCTTGGCGCAGGCCAGCAGCGTCTCGAACGCGCGCGGGTCGTCCATCAGCGGCAGCGCCTGCACGGCGGCTTCGCGCACGCGCTCGTCGGGGTCCTCCAGCGCCGACAGGAAAACCCCCAGCGCGCTGGTCGAGCCGAAGTAGGTCAGGATGCGGACCGCCGCGCGGCGCACGCGCACGTCCGGCGAGCGCGCCGCCTCCAGCGCCAGCCGCTCCGTCTCGTTGCTCCCCAGCGACTGGATCGCGCCCACCGCCGCGTAGGAGACGCGGGTGTCGGGATCGCCCAGCACCGGGAACAGCGCCGCCACCTCGCCGACGGCGCCCATGCGGGCCAGCGCGTCGCAGGCCAGCACGCGCACGTCCGGGTCCTCGTCGCGCAGGCAGGCCACCACGTCCGCCGCCGCCCAGCCGCCCGAGATGTGTGGTAGCAGCGCCTTGCGGTGGCTGGGGCTCCCGGTGCGGATGCCCGCCAGCACGTTCTCGCCGGCCTGATGGGCCAGGCCGCCCAGCGCGGCGGCCGCGGCGGCGGCGACCACCGGCGGACCGTCCAGCAGCGCCGTCAGCGCCGACGTCGTCGAAGGGTCCTGGATGACGCCCAGCACGAAGCAGATCGCGGCCTGCTCGGTGGGATCCCCCTCCTGCAGCGCCAGCAGGAGGTGCCGGGAGAACCCCGCCACCTCGGCGCCTGCCCTGATGCTGCTCTCGACGGGCCGCGCATCGTCGAAGCGATCGCAGTAGCGCTGGTGCAGGTCGCTCAGCGCCTCGGCCGCCAG
>CAZJMY010000541.1:0-4051 GCA_964546845.1 uncultured Myxococcales bacterium
CGCTGCCTGGACCGGCGCGGCGGCCGGCGTTCGGAGCGGTGTTCAAGCCCTCCTGGACGATCGAGGCGATCACCAGGCCCAGCGCGCGGGCGCGCTCGGGGAGCTGGTCGGCCGGTTCGAACGCGACAGCGCGGGTCGTCCAGCGCGCGTGGTCCGGCAGCCCGACGACGCCGCGCACGTCCGCCCGCGGCAGATCGGCGGCGGGCCACGTGACGACCACCGCCGCGACGGCGCCCGCCGCCTTCGCGCCCGCCGCCAGCGCGTCGTCGGCGGGCGGCTCGGCGGCCGTCTGCGTGACCGCGCGAATCCCGGCGGGCAGCGCCCGCAGGCAGGCCGCCACGACGTCGTCGGCCGGTCCGCGGGACGCGCCGTGAATCACGAACACGAACAGCACGGCCGCGGCAGGCGTCATCCCGGGCCCCCACAGTGCCGGATCCGGACGCGCCGCGCACCTCCGAATGCGCCGCCCGAGATCGCCGGCAGATTTTGCGGGCGGTGCGCGCCACCGCGCAGCCGCTGCCGTCGCGCCCCGGCCCCGAGGGAGCTCGAGATCGGGTTCGCCGGCCGGCGCGACCGGGAACGGGCCTGGCACTGGACCTGCAGTGACGGCGCGCATGACGAAGACGACGCGAACTTTGATCCTGGGGCTCACCGTTCTGGCAGGCGCGCGCGCCCGCGCGGCCGGAGCCGAGACACCGGCACCGAGCGAGGCCGCCGCCCCGCACGGGACGTATCAGATCGACGCCAAGCGGAGCCGCTTCATCGTCGAGACCCAGACCAGCGGCCTGTCGACGATGTTCGCGCACGACCACCGGATCGAGATCCGCGACTTCAGCGGGCAGGCGACCTTCGCGCGCAACCAGAAGTCGGGCTCGCTTCAGCTCAGCGTGCGCCCCAAGTCGATGGTCCTCATCGGCGAGGACAACCTGGGGGCGCGGCAGGCGATCGAGGCCACGCTGCGCGACGACGTGCTCGACACGGACAAGTTCCCGGAGATCACGTTCAAGACCAAGGCGGTGACCTCTTCGCGGCGGGGCGACGGCACCTTCGACGTGCGGCTCGCGGGCGAGCTGAACCTGCACGGGGTGAAGCGTGCGATCACGATCCCCGCGCGCGTGTCGCTGGACGGCGGCGCGCTGCACGCGATCGGCGTGTTCGAGATCCGGCAGACCGACTACGCGATCACGCCGTTCTCGTTCGCCAACGGCACCGTCGGGATCAAGGACACCGTCACGCTGTCCTTCGACATCGTCGCAACCCAGCCCAAGCCGTAGCGACCGATTGATTCCGAACCCAAGGAGAGACCCATGAAGCGCGTTTTGTTTGGTTCCGTTCTGGTGGCGCTGGTGGCCGGCGCCAGCTGGGCGGTCGCGGAGACCCCCAAGCCCGCGCCGACGCCCAGCGCCCACGATCACGAGGCGGGCCTGCACGAAGGCGGCATGCACCACTGCGAGATGATGGGCGGCGGCGCCACGGGCGGCGCCATGGGGCCGATGATGATGGGCGGCGCCATGGGGCCGATGATGATGGGCGGCCCGGGCACCAAGATCGCCGTCAAGAACATCGACAAGGGCGTCACGATGACGTTCACCTCGTCCGATCCGGCCACCGTCGTCCGCCTGCAAAAGATGGCCGAGGCGATGCGCCTCATGCACGAGGCCACCACGCCCGAGAAGTAGCGTCCCCCTCGACGGCGCCTACCGGTCGCCGTCGAGATACAGCGCGTGGCAGGCCACGCAGGTCTTCGTGAGCTGCGCGAAGGAGTCGGGGAGGCGCGCCCGGTCGTGGCGGGCAGCCACCGCGACGACCTCGCGCGCCTGCGCGCGCAGCGCGTCCTGCAGCTCGAAGAAGCGCGCGGGAAGCAGGCCGTTCAGCTCGTCCTCGGCCGTCGGTCGCGCCAGCTGCGGCTCGTCGAAGATCTCGCCGGCGATCCGGCCCACCCCGTCGTCGTCCAGGACCAGCACGCTCATGAGCAGCGTGTTCAGCTGCTGCGCGTGCCGTCCCATCTTGGTGGCGATGACGGCGCGCGCCGCCGGCGGGATGCGGGCCGGCGGTCCCATCTCGGGGCCGCGGTGCAACGTCCGGGCGGGGCGCAGCAACAGCGCCCCCGCGACCGCCGCGGCCAGGACGCCCGAGGAGACGACGAGCCTTCGTGTGTTCATCCCCCGGGGTCGTTGCGAGCGGCGTGCCAGCCGTCGCCGCCGTCACGCCTAACCCGGCCCGCGCGTCAGCGGCCGGAGGTCCAGGGCGGGGGGTCGCTGGCGGGGAAGCTCTCGCGCCCCGCCTCGTCGACCGTGTGGTCGACGGCCGTGCGCGTCTCGATCGTGATGGCCCCGGTCAGCGTGCGCGAGACGGGGCAGGCGTCGGCCGCGTGTTCCAGCTTGGCGCGGTCGCTCTCGCTCAGATCGCCCACCAGGATCAGCGACCGCCGGAAGACGTGCCCCTTCTCCGTACGCGCCTGACTGAGCCGCACCTCGACGTGCTCCAGCGCCAGGTGGTGCTTCTCGGCGTACCACTGGACCGTCATGGCCGTGCAGGCACCCAGCGAGGCCAGCAGCAGATCGTGCGGCCCGGGCCCTGCGTCCTCGCCGTCCTCGTCCGCCGGCAGGTCTGAGATGATCTGGTGCGGGCCGACCTTGATGAGCTGCCGCCGTCGCCGGTCCGTGCTCTCGATGCGCCCGTCGCGGAACACCGCGTGCAGCGTGCCCGCCTTCCGCTTCACGCGCGCGACCGCGTCGGCCAGGCGATCCAGCGCGTCCTCGAACCGGATGCCGTTGATGAAGAACGTGGGCGTGGAGATGACGTGGCTATGCCAGCCCGACACCTCCTGCGCCTTCACCGCCGCCCGGTAAGCGCCGTCGGCCAGGTCGCGCTCGAACTGCGCCACGTCGAGCCCGATCTCGCCCGCCAGCGCCACCAGCCGCGCGCGCGAAAGACCGCCCTCTGCCTGGAACAGGCGGTCGTGCATCTCCCAGAACTTGCCGTGGGCCGCGGCGATCTCGGCCGCCTCCGCCGCCGGCTCCGCGTCGGGGAACAGGTGGCTGCGCGGGTTGGCGCGGAAGACGAACCGCACGTCGGGCGACGCGGCCAGCAGATCGCGCACCACGCCGTACGCCGCGCGGCAGGACGGACACGCGAAGTCGCCGTACTCGACCAGCGTCACCTCCGCCCGGGCGGGGCCGCGCGCGTGGTCGTTGGGGCCCACGGGCTCGGACAGGACCGTGGGGTGCTCTTGATTGAAGTAGCTCATGCCGTTCAAAGCTCCTGCAGGGCGCGGTGGACCAGCTGCACGCAGATCGACCCCTCACCCACCGCCGAGGCCACGCGCTTGACGCTGCTGGCGCGCGCGTCGCCCACGCAGAACACGCCGGGGATGCTGGTCTCCATCAGATAAGGCGCGCGCGCCGGCGCCCATCCCGCGGCCGCCAGCTCCTCGCGCGTGAGGTCGGCGCCCGTCTTCACGAAGCGCTTGTCGTCCAGGAGCAGGCAGCCGTCCAGCCAGTCCGTGTTGGGATCGGCGCCGGTCATGACGAACAGGTTCGGGACCTCGCGCTTGGTCAGCGCTCCGGTGTCCACGTGACGCCAGGTCAACCGCTCGAGCCGCCCGTCGCCTTCCGCGTCGACGATCTGGCTGCGCGCCGAGAGCTGGATCTTCGGGCTGCACTCGATCCGCTGGATCAGGTAGCGCGACATGCTCTCGGCCAGGCCCGGTCCCCGCACCAGGATCTGCACGTGATTGGCGATCTGCGAGAGGTAGACGGCGGCCTGCCCCGCGGAGTTTCCGCCGCCGACGATGACCACCTCTTGCCCGTCGCACAGCTGTCCTTCCAGGTGGGTCGCGCTGTGATAGACGCCCGCGCCCTCGAACTTCTGCAGGGCCGGGACGTCCAGCTTGCGGTACTGCACGCCCGAGGCGATGACGATCGACCGCGTGAGCACCTCGCTGCCGTCCGACAGCTTCAGCCGATACGGGCGCGCGTCGCAGTTCAGGCGCACCGCGGTCCGACCGATGGCGACCTCGGCTCCGAACTTCTCGGCCTGCGACAGCGCC
>CAZJMY010000542.1:0-10343 GCA_964546845.1 uncultured Myxococcales bacterium
ACGGACGCTGCGCGTACATTCTGGGAGATCGCACGAAGGCGGAGGACGCGATGCAGGACGTGTTCGCCAAAGCGCTGAGCCACTGGAGCGACTTCC
This sequence comes from uncultured Myxococcales bacterium, assembly GCA_964546845.1. GTDB lineage: Bacteria > Myxococcota_A > Polyangia > Fen-1088 > Fen-1088 > JADGRB01. The sequence goes on from CAZJMY010000542.1 coordinate 97, forward strand.
GGAACGACGCCTCGCCGCTGACCTGGCTGACCCGCATCGCGACCCACCACTGCTTGAACCTGCTGCGCGCCGAGCGCGCCCCCTGGCACCGGCGCTTCGAGCGCGAGGCCCGCGCGCGCGGGGAAGGGCACGGCGGCGCGCAGCTGTTCGAGGATCGCGACGCCGCCCGCAAGCTGCTGGAGAAGCTGGACGTGGAGACGCAACAGGCCGCCATTCACTACTTCGTCGACGAGATGACTTTGGAAGAGGTGGCCGCGGCGCTCGGCCGGTCGGTGCCGACGGTGCGCAAGCGGCTGGCCGCGGTCGCCGCCATGGCCGGACAGGAGCTGCGCGAGGAAGGAGGGACGCCGTGAGCGCGAACGGCACGACCGGCGACCACGTCGGCGACCTCGCGTTGCGGCGCCACCGCGCCGGCGAGGCGCTCCCCGGCGCAGCCGGCGTCGAGCTGCACCTGGCCGGCTGCGGCGCGTGCCGGGCGCGCCTGCGCGAGCTCGACGACGAACAGCGCCGGTTCGAGAGCCAGATCTCCTTCGATCGGTTCGCGGCCGGCGTCGAACGGGCCGCGCGCGCCCCGGCTGCCCGGCCGCGCGCGACGCCGCGGGCCTGGGTGTACTCGGCGGCCGCGATGGCGGCGGGCGTCGCCCTGGTCCTGACCCTGAGGCCCCCCGGGAAGTCCGGGGACTCGCGCATCCCCGTCGGTGTGTACGGGGTCGATCCGAACCCGCGCGGCGACCGCGTGAAGGGCGGGGCGGGAATGACGGTGGTGGTCGCGGGCGCGGCCGGCCAGCGCACGGCGCGCGTCGAGGGGGCCGAGCCGCTGGCCGCCGGCGAGCGGCTGCGCATCGGCTATCAGCCGGGCGGTCACCGCTACGTGCTGTCGCTGTCGATCGACGAGCGCGGCGCGGTCACCCCGCTTTACCCCGAGGCGGGCTCCAGCCTGTCGGTGCCCGACGGCGCCGGCGAATCCACGCGCTACTTGCCCGACAGCCTGGAGCTGACCGGGGCCGGCCTGGAGCGGATCTTCCTGGTGCTGTCCGACGCGCCCGTCGACGTCGAGTCCGCGCGGCGCGCGGCCCGCGACGCGTACGAACGCGCGGGCGGCGACCTGGGCCGGGTGACCGGGCTGGGCCTCGCGGGCGAAGAGTTCACGCGGTCGTTCGCGAAGCCGTGATGCGACGGCGGGCCACAAAGGCCGGCCTGGTCGCCGCGCTGGCCGTGGTCCTCGCGTCGCGCGCGGCGGCGCACGCCCAGGTGCTGCACCGGTTCGCCGTGGTCGCCGGCAATGACCAGGGCGGCCCCGACACGCGCCCGCTGATCTACGCGGGCGTCGACGCGGCCAAGGTCTACGACATCCTGACCCGCCTCGGCGGCGTGCAGACAAACGACGCGGCGCTGGTCGTCGACGGCGGCGCTGGCGACGTGCTGGCCGCGCTGGCCAAGGTGGGGCGCCAGGCGGCCGCCGCCGCCCGCGCCGGCGAGCGCACGGCGCTGCTCTTCTATTATTCGGGCCACGCGAAGGACGGCGCGCTGCGCCTGGGCGACACGCGGCTGCCCGTCGACACGCTGCGCGGCACGGTGGCCGCGGCGCCGGTCGACGTGCGCATCGTGATCCTCGACGCCTGCCGCTCGGGCGTCGTGGCCGGCGGCGGCACCCGCACGAAAGGGGCGCGCAAGGCGCCCGCCTTCGCGATCGAGTCCGAGAGCCCGCGCGACGCGAAGGGGATGGTGATCCTGACGTCCAGCGCCTCCGACGAGGATTCGCAGGAATCGGACGCCATCGGCGGCAGCTACTTCTCGCACCACCTGGCCAGCGGGCTGCTGGGCGGCGCCGATCGCTCGGGCGACGGGCGCGTCACGCTGTTCGAGGCGTACGCCTATGCGTACGACCGCACCGTCGCCGACACCGCCGACAGCCTGGCGGGCGCGCAGCACCCGACGTTCAGCTACGACCTGGCGGGCAACGGCGACCTGGTGCTGACCGACGTGGCCACTCGCCACGAGGGGATCTACATCCCGCGCCAGGCGCCCGGCGGCGTCTACTACCTGGTCGACCGGCAGGGGTTCGTGGCGGCCGAGATCAACAAGGGGGATGGCGCCGACCGGCGCGTCGCGCTGGCGCCCGGGCGGTATCGCGTGAAGCGGCGCCTGCCCGACCGGCTGCGCGTCGGCGAGATCGACGTCGCGCGCGGCGAGCTGGTCACGCTGGAAGAGAGCCGCCTGCGCGACGCGCCGTTCAGCGCGGATCCGGTGAAGGGCGGGCGCGTCGACCTGACGTCGCGCTGGTCCATGGGGGCCGGCATCGGCTACCAGGCGGTCTTCGCGGCGCCCGACGGCGCGGCGCTGTTTCCGCCCACGGCGCTGATCGACGTCGACTTCGCGCTGCGCGACTTCCTGCGCCGGGACTGGGTGCTGGGGTTCGATCTGGCCGGCGGCAGCACGAACGGCGTGGCGGCGCTGCCCGCGGTGAACGCCCCCTTTCATTTCACGGAGGCCTCGGTGGCCGGGTCGCTGTCCGTCGAGTGGCCTCACCGGTGGTTCACCCCCTTCGTGGGCGGCCGGCTGGCGCTGCTGGTCATGAGCCGGCGCTTCGACGACGGTCAGTTCCCCGACCAGTTCTTCTCGACGCTGTCGCCCGGCCTCCTGGGCGGCGCCTCGTTTCGCGTGTCTCGGTCGACCAGCGTGATCGCGCGCGGCCGGCTGCACTACCTGCTCTACAACGTCGACGGCAACCGCTCGCTGGGATACTGGGAGCTCGCAACAACGGTGGCATATGACTTCTAGAAGGCTGGCCTGCGTTCTGATCGCCTGCGCGCTGGGCGCGGGCTGTGGCAACTACTCGAACGAGGACCTCGAGTACATGGCTGCCGTGCCGACGACGACGGAGCTGGCCGTCGAGCTGCCGGCCGCCGTCAACACCGTCGTCGAGGCCGAGCTGGCCAAGAAGACCCACGAGTCGATCAAGACGGTCAACGACAGCCTGGTGAACGTGCTGGCGCTGGTCGACGCCGTCCGCGGCACCTCGCCCACCAGCCGGTCGGCGGACAGCCGCACGTGGGGGCCGTTCGGCGACGACAAGCACCCGGGCTGGCGCTGGGAGCTCATCGTGACCCGCGATCCGACGGCGGCGACGACGTTCACCTATCGCCTGCAGGCGGAGAACGCCGCTGCCGCGACCGGCTGGCTGGTGTTCGTCTCCGGCATGTTCGACGCGGCAGGCGGCGCCAAGCAGGGGACCGGGCAGGTGACGGCGAACTTCGCGACGCTGGCCGCCCGGGGATTCCCCCTGGACCCGGGCGCCGCCAAGCTGGCCGACCTGACGATCGCCTACCAGAACTTCGATCTGGCGGGCTCGCCCATCGAGGTGAGCATGACCCTGGACGGCCTGCCGGACGCCACCGGCGCCGCCACCACCCTGAGCATCGTCTACGAGATCCTGAGCGACCGATCGGGCGAGATGGCGTTCACGCTGACCGGCAACCTGATCGCCGGGCCCGCGACCGAGGTCGTGGTCGTCAACAGCCAGTGGCTGGCCTCCGGCGCGGGGGTGGGGACGCTGAAGGTGGCGTCCGGGGACGGCGCGGGGCTGGCCCAGACCGAGTGCTGGAACAGCGCCTTTGCTGCCACCTTCAACGCCAAACCCTGGGCCCCGGCCGAGGATCTGGGAAGCGCGGACGCCTGCCCGGTCCTGCCGGCGCTGCCCCCCCTGACCCCCTGAAGATCGGGGCCGCATCCGCCGAGTTGATCACGCGGCGGGCGCCGTCGGGCAAGGCCCGCCGCTTCAGGGGACTCGCACGCGACGCGATGGGGCTGGATTCGAGGTGCGATGTTGTCGTACCATCAACTCCTACTCCGCCGGAGAAAGACGTTTTGGCCGAGCATTTCAGGAGAATCGACCCGCGCTACGAACGCCAGCTCGACGTCGAGGTGTCGTTCGAAGGCAAACAGCAGGTCGCGCGGACCCAGAACATTTCCCTCGGCGGGCTGTACCTGACGGCGGGCTCGGCGCTGCCGATCGGTTCGACGGTTCAGCTTCGCTTCACGCTGCCGACCCAGCCCGAGCCGGTCGAGGTGGCGGGCGACGTTCGCTGGGTGAACAAGCTCGGGTCCGGCGACGAGTCCGGCATCGGCATCCGCTTCCAGGGCCTGCGCGCCCGGGACGTCTGGGCGCTGAACCGCTTCTTCCAGGGCTCCTAGCATTTCGTAGAGCCGCGAAGCCGCCCGGCGCCGCGCGTCAGCGCAGCCCGTCGGGCAGCAGCGGGGACGGCGGGCCCGCATAGGTGACCCACAGCTGGTGCGCGGCGCGGGTCATCGCGACGTGCAGCAGGCGGCGCGCGTCGTCGCCCATCGGGTACGAGGACTCCGTGACCTCGAGGAGGATCACGATGTCGAACTCGAGCCCCTTCGACTGGCGGACGTCGGTCACGTCGATGCCGGCCGTGAACGAGAAGTCCTGGTCGTCGACCAGGCGCAGATGCGGGACCTCGGCGCGCGCGAGCGCCTCGTAATAGAGACGCGCCTGCTCGGGGTGCCGGGCCAGCAGCGCCACCGACGCCTCGGGCTCGGAGCGCACCAGCTCTTTCAGCGCGTGCGACAGGAAGTCCGCGCACTCGCCCGACGACGAGAACGCGAACGATTCGACGGGCGCCCCGGCGCGCGGCGCGATCGGGCGCACGTCCCCCATCAGCGGCCCCAGCACGTGCTCGGCGGCGTCGACGATCTCGCGCGTCGAGCGGTAGCTGACCCGCAGCGGCTCGACCTTCTCGTGCGCGATGTCCAGGAAGTCGAGCAGCTCGGCCCAGTTGGAGAACCCGTGCTCGGGCGCGATCGCCTGCGCCGTGTCGCCCGCCAGCGTGACCGACCGCTGCGACGACGTCGCGTCCAGCAGCACCGACAGCTCCAGCGGCGAGAAGTCCTGCACCTCGTCGACCATCAGGTGCTCGTAGGCCAGCGTCCCCTTCGGGTCGCGCTTGTCCCAGCCCGGCAGGCGGCCGCGCTGGCGCTGATAGATGCGCAGCAGCAGCGCCTCGTCCTCGGCGTCCAGCGCATAGCGCTCGTCCTCACCGTCGTCGGTGGCGGCGATGGATGGCCCTTTGCCCGCGCCGCGCAGCCGCTCGCGCTCGACGCACCAGCGGTGAATGTCCTCCAGCTGGCCGGGTGAAAAGACGCCCGGCGCGTGCTTGGCCAGCCCCTCCGCCAGCGCGTTGCGGTCGGTGAGCAGCCCGGCCCACTCGCCCAGGACGTCGCGGCTGCGGGCCCGCATGGCGCGCCCCGCGTTCTCCAGCGCGTTGCGGGCCGCCGGCTCCAGCGCCGCGTCGCGGACCCAGTGCGCGAACGCCGTGACGCGCGCGTCGACCGGGCCGCTGGTCTTGTCCCAGAACGCCAGCGCGTCCGCCGCTTCCGCGCGCCCCGCCAGCTCCGTCGCCAGGCGCTCGCGGCACCAGGCGGCCAGCGCCGCCTGCCGGTCGTCGATGATGCGCAACATCGCGCCGTGGGCCTTGGCGCGCATCACCAGCGGCGGGGTGTCGTCGGTGATGGGGACGTCCAGGTTCGGGAACGCGGCGCGCCGCGCGGCTTCCGCCCAGGCCCCGAAGGTCATCACGGGCACGCCCGGGACGTCCAGCGACGGCAGCACGCGCGACACGTAGGCCGCCAGCGCGCGCTGGTAGACGATCACCAGCATCTTGTCGGGGCGGAAGCGCCGCGGATCGGCGAACGCCAGGTAAGCGATGCGGTGCAGGCCGATGGTCGTCTTGCCGCTGCCCGCGGACCCCTGGATCGCCACCAACCCCGAGGCGGGCTGCGTGATCAGCTCGAACTGGCGCGGGTCGATCAGCGCCGCGATGGCCGGCAGGTGGCGGTCGGGGCGGCGGGCGCCGCGGTCGTCGAACCCCAGCTTGCCGCGCGTCGCCGGCGGCAGCGGCAGCGCCGGGGCGGCCGCGCCCCGCGCCGGGATCATCTCGGCGGCGGAGCCGTCGCGGGCGATCTGCAGCCGCGCGCGCTGAGTCGCGATCTCGCGCCACGCGCCGCTGCGCAGATCGCGCGAGTAGGTCCCCTGGGGCGCCGCCACCCGGCGCAGCTCGCCCTCGACGATGGCGACCGTGCGCCGCGCCAGGACTTCGCCCTCGACCAGGCGGTCGCCCAGGCGCTCTTCGTAGGCGTCCCCTTCCTCGTAGCGATAGAAGAGGCGCGACACCGGCGCGTTTCGCCAGTCGACGATCTGCACGCCGCCGCCCGGCTCGACGAAGCTGCGCGCGCCGATCAGCACGTCGCGCCGCTTGCCGTTCTCTTCCAGCCGCATGTGGCCGAAATAGGGCGACTTGCGGTCGACGGGCGGCGTGTCGCCCTTGCCGCGCTGGCGGGACAGCGCCTCGATCCGGTGCATCTGCTCGAGGATCGATCCCTGGTCCTCGGGCTTGGCCTCGGCCAGGGCGTCGCGCAGCTCGATCAGCGCGCCGGCGTCGTCGACCTGGATGCGCCCTTTGCGGGGGCCGCCACCGTCCAGCTTGCGCAGCACGACCGAAAGCAGCTGCTCTTCTTCACGGACGATCGCGGGCGCGTCCGCAGGCGGGTTCGCGGCCGCTTCGGCGGGGGCATCGGGCGCCGGCGCCGGGCTGGCCGGCGCCGCGGGTTGGACGTTCTGGTCGTTCACGAGATCGGTCAGCATAGTGGCCCAGGTGCCCGGTGTCATTCAGGAACGCCGCGCAACCGGTGGCGGATTGTGGGGGCGCCCGTAGGGCGTCGGCTGGCGCGTTTGACAGGCGGGGGCACCCCGTTGTATCTACATATACGAATCGACGGATGTGACGTGAACCTGGGCCAGTACACCGATGCGCTCGCCTTGCTGGCGGACGAGAGCCGGATGCGGCTCTGCGCCCTGCTGCGCGAGAAGGAGCTGTGCGTGACGGACCTGGTCAAGGTGACCGGCATCGCGCAGTCCCGCGTGTCGACGCATCTTGGCCGCCTGCGCGAGGCGGGGTTCGTGCGCGACCGCCGCAACGGGCCGCAGTCCTTCTACGCGCTGGAGTCGCGGGCTCTCCCCGTCGCCGTCCGGGCCTGCCTCGAGGAAGCGGTCACCTCCGGCGATCCGACCCTGGAGAGCGACCGCAAGCGCCTGAAGGAGCTGGAGACGGAGCGCCGCGGCGGCGGGGCCGACGCGCTCAGCGACGACCTGGAGCGCGACTATTCGCCGGGGCGGACCTGGCAGTCGCTGGCCAGCGGGATCGCCGCGCTGCTGCAGCTGGGCGACGTCCTGGATGTCGGCTCCGGCGACGGCGCGGCGGCCGCCAGCATCGCCCCCTATTGCCGGTCGCTGACCTGCATCGACACCAGCCCGCGCCTCATCGAGGCGGCGCGCGCCCGCCTCGGCCGTCACGAGAACGTCCGGGTCCAGGTGGCCGACGCGCACGAGCTGCCGTTCGCCGACGCGTCGTTCGACGCCGTGATGGTCTTCCACACGCTCACGTACGCCGAGCGGCCGCCGCGCGTCCTGTCCGAGTGCGCGCGGGTGCTGCGGTCGGGCGGCCGGCTGGTGGTGCTGTGCCTGGACGAGCACCGCCAGTCGGAGGTGACCTCCCGCTATGGCGAGCGCCACCCGGGCTTTTCGCCGCGCGCGGTCCGCGGCATGCTGGCGCGCGCCGGGCTGACGGTGCTGTCGGCCCGCGTCGCGTCGCGCGAGATCAGGCGGCCGCATCTGCAGGTGGTCCTGGCCGTCGCCGAGAAGAACGCCGCGTCTTGAAGGTCCCATGAAACATCCACACCACGACCACCCGCTGACCCAGCTCCTGTCCCGGCGCATCGCCATCATCGACGGCGCGATGGGGACGACCATCCGCACGTACGGGATGAAGGAGTCCGACATCCGCGCGCAGCGGTTCAAGGACTCCGGCAAGGACCTGCTGAACAACGGCGATCTCTTCTCGCTGACGCAGCCCAAGATGATCGGCGACATCCACCGCCGGTTTCTGGAGGCGGGCGCGGACATCATCGAGACCAACACGTTCGGCGCGACGTCGATCGCGCAGAGCGAGTTCTTCGTCGACGACCCGCGCGAGCACGGCGGTCGCAAGGATCCGGCATTCTATCAGAAGATCGTCGAGGACCCGTTCCTGAAGGGGCTGGCCTGGGAGATCAACGAGCAGTCGGCGCGCCAGTGCCGCGAGTGGGCGGACCGCGTCGCCAACGCCGACGGCAAGCAGCGCTTCGTGGCAGGCGCGATCGGGCCGCTGACCGTCTCGCTGACGAACTCGCCCGACGCGGATGACCCGGGATTCAGGGTCGTCACGTTCGACCAGGTCAAGCAGGCTTACGCCGAGCAGACGCGCGCGCTGATCGCGGGCGGCGTCGACGTGCTGCTGGTCGAGACGATCTTCGATTCGCTGAACGCCAAGGCCGCGCTGGTGGCGATTCAAGAGGTGTTCGAGCAGGACGGCAAGTCGCTGCCCATCATGATCTCGGCGGCCGTGGGGCGCGGCGGCGAGACCATGATCTCGGCGCAGACCGTCGAAGCGCTGTGGAACGCGGTCGAGCACGTGCAGCCGCTCAGCGTGGGCCTCAACTGCTCGCTGGGTCCGGATCTGATGTACCCGTTCCTGCAGGAGCTGGCGCAAAAGTCCAAGGCCGCGATCTCGTGCTACCCGAACGCCGGGCTGCCGAACCCGCTGTCTCCGACGGGGTTCGACCTGGAGCCGGCCGACATGGGGCGCTACCTGAGCCAGTTCGCCGACGCGGGGCTCATCAACATCGCGGGCGGCTGCTGCGGCAACACGCCCGAGCACATCGCCGCCATCGCTCGCGCGCTGGCCGAGCGGCCCGCCCGCCATTCAGTCGAGCCGCCACCGCCGCCGCCCAGCGAGGCGCCGCGGCCGCTGCGCCTGTCCGGGTCGCAGCCGTTCACCCAGCAGATCGGGTCGTTCCTGATGATCGGCGAGCGCACCAACGTCGCCGGGTCGCCCAAGTTCGCCAAGCTGATCAAGGAAGGGCAGTACGAGGAGGCCGTCGCGATCGCGCGCCAGCAGGTCGAGAACGGCGCCAACGTGATCGACATCTGCATGGACGAGGGGATGATCGACGGCGTCGCCGCGATGTCGCGCTTCGTGGCGCTGCTGGCCAGCGAGCCCGAGGTGGCCAAGGTCCCGTTCATGATCGACTCCTCGAAGTGGGAGGTGATCGAGGCGGGGCTGCGCGGGCTGCAGGGCAAGGGGATCGTCAACTCGATCTCGCTGAAGGAAGGCGAGGAGAAGTTCCGCCAGAACGCGCGCACGGTGCTGAAGTTCGGCGCCGCGGTGGTCGTCATGGCCTTCGACGAGCAGGGGCAGGCCGCGTCCTACGCCGAGAAGATCCGGATCTGCGAGCGCGCCTACCGGATCCTGGTCGACGAGGTGGGCTTCCCCCCCGAGGACATCATCTTCGACCCCAACGTGCTGACCGTCGCCACCGGCATCGAGGAGCACAACAACTACGCGGTCGACTTCATCGAGGCGACCCGCTGGATCAAGGGCAACCTGCCGCACGCCAAGGTGTCGGGCGGCATCTCGAACATCTCGTTCAGCTTCCGCGGCAACAACCGCGTGCGCGAGGCGATGCACGCCGCTTTTCTTTACCACGCCATCCGCGCCGGCCTGGACATGGGGATCGTCAACGCCGGCATGCTGGAGGTCTACGAGGAGATCGACCCGACGCTGCTGCAGCTGATCGAGGACGTGCTGCTGAACCGGCGCCCGGACGCCACCGAGCGCCTGGTCGACTTCGGTGAGAAGCTGAAGGCCGAGGCGGCCGGCCCGGCGGCGGCCAAGCAGGAGGACGAGTGGCGGCGCGCGCCCGTCGAGGAGCGGCTGTCGCACGCGCTGGTGAAGGGGATCGACGCTTTCATCGAGGTGGACACCGAGGAGGCGCGGCAGAAGTTCGAGCGCCCGCTGTCCGTCATCGAGGGGCCGCTGATGGCCGGGATGGGCGTGGTCGGGGATCTGTTCGGGGCGGGCAAGATGTTCCTGCCGCAGGTCGTGAAGTCGGCGCGCGTGATGAAGAAGGCGGTCGCCTACCTGATGCCGTACATGGAGGCCGAGAAGGCGGCGCGCCAGGCCGCCGGAGAGGCGGTGCGCACGCAGGGGAAGATCGTGCTGGCCACCGTGAAGGGCGACGTGCACGACATCGGCAAGAACATCGTGGGCGTCGTGCTGGCCTGCAACAACTTCGAGGTCATCGACATGGGCGTCATGGTCCCGTGCGAGAAGATCCTCGAGCGCGCCAAG
>CAZJMY010000543.1:0-3209 GCA_964546845.1 uncultured Myxococcales bacterium
CCGCGCCCCGCCTCCACGCGTCCCAGGGTGAAAAACGCCGCCGCGGCCTGCGGATCGCGCGGGTGTGCCGCCAGGAACGCCTGCAGCGATCGGGCGGCCTCTTCCGGCTGGCCGGCGGCGCGCGCGGCGTCGGCGCGCGCCAGCAGGTCCGGACGCGCGACCGCGCGCGGGGCAGGGTGGGGCGCGGCGGCGACCGAGGGCGCGGCTCCAGCGCGCTCCGGAGGCGGCTCCGGCGCCGCCTCGGGTGGAGTCGCGGGCGCGTGGGCCGGGACGCTCAGCGACTCACCGGCGACCAGGTCGCGGGTGCGCAGGCGATCGTCGATCTCGACGCGGCCGCGCTCGACGCTGACCTCGACGGTGTCCGCGCGCAGGGCCACCGAGAAGATCGTGCCGCGCACGCGCACGGTCACGTCGTCCGCTCGTACCAGGAACTCGCGCGACGGGTCGTGGCGGACGACGTAGCGGGCCGCCCCCGTCCGCTGCCGCAGCCGCACGCGCGCCGCCGTCTGCTCCTCGATCTGCACGTTGCCGTCCGGGGTCAGCGTCGCTTCGGACCCATCGGCCAGCGTCAGGCGCGGCGAGCCCGCGGCAGGGGCTCGCCCGGCCAGCGTGCCCGCGTGGCGCGTTCCGATCACCGCCACCGCCGCGGCGCCGGCCGCGATGAACGCGCCGGTTGCCAGCAGCACGCGCCGCCGGCGCAGGTGCGCGCGCTGGCGGCGCCCCTCCGTGATGCGGCCGAGCAGGCGCTGCTCGCGCACCTCGCTCCACGCGGGCTCCAGCGCGCCGCGCAGCTTGGCTGCATCGCGCGGCTTCAAATCATCCGTCACGCAGCCTCCGATCCAGCCGCCCCGCCGCGTCGGCGATGCGGCGCTTGGCCGTGGCGACCGAGATGTCGCACAGGCGGGCCACGTCGGGCAGCGTCTCGCCGTCGACCGCGTGCAGCGTCCAGGGGACGCGCAGCTTGGCCGGCAGCCGCCCCAGCGCGTCGTAGAGCTCTTGAACGCGGTGGCGGGTCTGGGGGTCGGACGCCGGCGGCGTCACCCGCTCGACCTCGGTCCGCAGCCAGTGCCAGCGCCGCTTCCGTTCCAGCCGGCGGTAGACGCGGCGGATGACGATGCTGACCAACCAGGCCCGGAACTCGGCCGGCTCGCGCAGTCCGGCCAGGGCCGCCGCCGCGTCCAGAAAAGCCTCCTGCAGCACGTCGTCGACCTCGGCGTCATTGCCGAGCAGCCGGTAGGTGACCCCCGCCGCGTAGCGCACATGACGCCGATAGAGCGCCTCGAACGCGCGCTCGCTGCCCGCGCAGGCCTGCGCCACCAGCGCCGCGTCGTCGGCGGTGACCGTGGTCGGGTACGTGGCGCGCAGATCCATTGCCTTCATGTAGAGCGCCCGATCGAGGACGATCGGCTCACCATTTTATTCCGCCCGGGACGAATTTTTGGCCTGTGCGATTGCCCCCTTGATCGCGCGCCACGCTCGCGGTGACATCGCGCGCATGACGCGCTCGAACCTCGCTCCGTTGTCGGCCGCCGCGGCCGTCCTTCTCGCCACGATGACCCTGACCGGCTGCAGCCCGTCGATCGACCCGGCCGCCAAGGCCGACATCGACCGCCGCGTCGGGATGCTGCAGGCGGGTGGGACTGCCTTGCCGCCCCCCACGACCTTCATGCCCATGCCGCTGGCCCCCGGCCAGTGGTCGCAGTACAAGATGACCGACGACAAGGGTCAGCCGTCGTTCATGACCTACAAGATCGTCGGCGAAGACGGCGGCGCCTACTGGGTGGAGATCCTGCACGAGACCTACTTCGGCGCCGACGCGCAGAAGATGTTGATCGCCTTCGGCAGTCGGACGGATCCCAACCAGGTCGAGATCCGCGGCGTCGTCACGCGCGACCGCAAGGGGCGCGTCAACGAAATGCCGCCGAACATGATGCCGCTCTTGCAGTCCATGTACAAATCGGTCGTCTCGGCGCTGGTGATCAGCTGGCAGGGGCTGCCCCAGGAGCCGGCGGCCGTTCCGGCCGGGCGGTTCGACGGCTGCTTCCACGCCCGCAGCAGCGCGCAGTGGGGCCCCTGGAAGAGCGTCGCCGATTCGTGGTCGCACCCGGCCGTGCCGATCAACGGCGTCGTGCGGACCCAGGGCGTCGATCGCCCGTTCACGATGGAGCTGGTCGCGTACGGCACCACCGGCGCCACCGCCAGCTTCTGACGCGGCCGCGCAGCCGGCGCGGTTGGTTCTCCGGCGGGTTTTCGGGCCTGGGGCCGCGCCAGCGAGTATTCTGTCCGGCCTCGTGATTCGCCTCGATCAGATCAGCAAGCAGCACGGTCCCCAGATCCTGTTCGTCGAAGCCTCGGCAGCGGTGTTCCGCGGCGAGAAGGTCGGGCTCGTCGGCCCGAACGGCGCCGGCAAGTCGACCATCTTCCGCATGATCATGCGCGAGGAGTCGCCCGACGAGGGGCAGGTCTCCGTCGACAAGGGGATCACCATCGGCTACTTCAGCCAGGACGTCGGCGAGATGAAAGGGCAGCCGGTCGTGGCCGAGGTGATGGCCGGGGCCGGCGCCGTCTCGTCGGTCGCGGCCGAGCTGAAGACGCTGGAACTGGCCCTGGCCGATCCCGACCGCGCGGACGAGATGGAGAAGTTGCTCAACCGGTTCGGCGAGGTGCAGGCGCGCTTCGACGAGCTGGGCGGCTACGCGCTGGAGGCGCGGGCCCGCGAGATCCTGGCCGGCCTCGGCTTCTCGCAAGAGATGATGGACGGTGACGTCGGCAACCTCTCCGGCGGGTGGAAGATGCGCGTCGCGCTGGCGCGCATCCTGCTGATGCGCCCCGACGCCATGCTGCTGGACGAGCCGTCGAACCACCTGGACCTCGAGTCGCTGATCTGGCTGGAAGGTTTCCTCAAGGGGTACGAGGGCGCGCTTCTCATGACGTCCCACGATCGCGAGTTCCTGAACCGCATCGTCGGACGCATCATCGAGATCGACGGCGGCGTGCTGACCAGCTTCTCGGGCAACTACGACTTCTACGAGAAGCAGCGGGCCCAGAACGAGGTGCAGGCGCAGGCGGCCTACGAGCGGCAGCAGGCGATGCTGGCCAAGGAGATGCGCTTCATCGAGCGGTTCAAGGCGCAGGCGGCCAAGGCGGCGCAGGTGCAGTCGCGCGTGAAGAAGCTCGACAAGATCGAGAAGGTCGAGCCCCCCAAGCGG
>CAZJMY010000544.1:0-6808 GCA_964546845.1 uncultured Myxococcales bacterium
GCCCGCGTGCACGTCGACGCGCTCCAGCGGGGCTTCGTCCAGTCGCGAGTAGCGCTTGAGGGCGCCCACGATGCGCCGGATGGCGCCAATGGCGGTGCGTATCGTACCTGCGGTGCGGGCCAGGAACGCCACCTCCCGCAGGTACCCCGCCAGGGGGGCCAGGTTCTTGTCACCGCACAGCGCGCGCAGCTCGGGGGCGATGCGCTCCCCGATGGGTCCCACCTCGGCCAGCATGGCCGCCGCCTCGCCCGCCCCCGCGTTGCCGAAGAACGCCGTCCGCAGGCGCCGCGCCTGCTGGCGCGCTTCGATCGAGGTCAGCAGCGGCGCCGCGCTCATCTCGGGCAACAGCCCGTCGATCAGCTCGAAGAAGCGTTTCAGCGACTCGGGCGGCAGCCCCAGCCCCGACAGGTCGTTGGCGCAGTGGCCGAGGCGCCGCACTGTTTCGGCCAGCGCGTCGACCAGCCCCTGCACGGCCGCCGCGGGCGAGTTGACCTCGTGCGCGATGCCCGCCACCAGCATGCCGAGGCCCGCCATGCGTTCGGAGTGAATCAGCTGCCCCTGCGCCTCGCCCAGCTCGTGCAACGCGCGCTCGGTCTCGGCGTTGGCCTTCTCCAGCTCGGCGGTGCGGGCGCGCACGCGCGCCTCCAGCACCTCGGAGAACGCGCGCACCTCGGTGTAGAGGCGCGCGTTCTCGATGGCGGTCGCCGTCTGGTCGGCGAACGTCACCAGGAGGCGCAGGTCGGCCTCGCCGAACGGCGCCTCGCCGAGACGGCCGACCACGATGACGCCCACCATCCGCTCCTTCAGCGTCAGCGGCGCCGCGATGACGGGCCCGGTGAGCCCCGCGCCTTTGGCGGCGGCCATCAGCTGCGGGTCGGCCTCGACGGCGGCGGTGCGACGCGCGCGGCCCAGGCCGGCCACCGCCGCGGCCAGCGGCGCCAGCTGCCCGCCCACCGACTCGCCCGCGACCGCGCGCACCACGAACTCCGGCGGGTCGGCGCCCACGGCCAGCGCGATGGCGGCCGTCTTGCCGCCCAGCACGTTCAGCACCTCGGTGACGACCGAGCGCAGGACCTGGCCCAGGTCGACGACGGTGCTGACCGCGCGCCCGACCTGGTGGACCGTCACCAGCTCGCGCACGCGCGCCGCCAGCCCCTCCTGGTTGTCCTTGAGGCTGCGGGTCATGACCCGGAACGCCTCCGCGAGGTCGCCGATCTCGTCCATCGTGTCGACGGAGATGCTGGTGTCCAGGTCGCCCCGGGCGACGGCGAGCGCGCCGGCGTGCAGGTTCTGCAGCGGGCGGGTCATGCGGCCCGCCAGCAGGTTCGACAGGAAAATCGCCAGCAGGAGCGCCGCCAGCGCGCCCGACACCAGCGTGGTCACCGCCCGGCGCCGCGCGACCGCCAGCGGCTCGCGGTCGACGGCCACGCCCAGCAGGCCCACGCCGGCGGCGTTCACGTCCTGCAGCTGCCCGAAGGCGACCGAGTACTCGTGCCCGTCGACCTCCAGCGGCATGACCGCCGTCCCCGTCCCGAGGCGCGCGACCTGCAGCTCGGGCGGCAGCGTCGGACCCACCAGACGCGCGCCGGTGGCCGCCGTGAACGTCGAGGTGTTCGGCTCCCGGCCGACGTAGACGACCACCTCTCGCCCGGCGCCCAGCGCGGCCTTCAGCTTGTCGACCACCGTCCAGTCGACGGGGACCGTGACGACGACGGCGCCCAGCAGGCGCAAGGCGGGGTCGGTCAGCGGCAGCGCGGCTCGCACCACCAGCCGCTCGCGCGCGCTCTCGATGCTGACCGTCCGCTCGTAGTCCAGGGCGCGCAGGATCACGGGCGAGCGACCCGCCGGCTCCAGCGTCCCGCGCTCGGTTTGCCCCATGTGCTCGCCGCAGACGCCGCGCGCGCAGCGCGCCTCGATGCGTCCCGTGCCGTCGGTGATCTCGAAGAGGCCGCTCGGCATGGCCAGTGACAGCGCCGCCAGCCGGTGGCGCGCCGCCTCACCCTTCCCGGCCGCGCGCGCCGCCAGCAGCTCGGGATCCGCCGCCAGCGCCGTCGCGCCCGACGCGACCTCCTGCACCTGCTGCAGGAACAGGCCGCGCGCCACCTGCAAGCCGCGCTCGGCCTCGAATTGAATGCCCTGCTCGACGCTGGAGAAGATCAGCGCGGTGGCGACGACCGAGACCGCCAGCACCGGGCCCAGCGCCGCCGCGATCAGCGCGATCGAGAGCCGCCGGCGCAGGCCGCGCCGGTGCATCGGCACGGTGGCGGGCAGCGTCCAGTTCGAGCTGCCCCGCCCCAGCCACTCGGCCGGGCGGTAGATGGCGGAGGCGCGGATGCTGCCGCTGGACGACTGGAAGCGGCGCTCACCGGCCGGCGTGAGGCCGGTCATCTTGCCGCCCGGGCGGCCGCCCGGAGGTGGTGACCGCCCCGTCATTCGACGTGCTCCGCCCACCGGTAGAGGCCCATCGCCGACGGCTGCACGACCAGCCCGCGGATGTTCGTGCGCTCGGCGAACACGACCTTCGAGTGCGCCAGCGGCACCCACGGCACGTCGATGGCCAGGATCGCCTGCGCCTCGGAGTACAGGCGCTCGCGCTCGGTGCGATCGGTCGTGCGCTGGGCCATGCCGATCACGTCGTGAAACCAGCCGTTGCTGTAAAAGGCGATGTTCGAGGGGCGGCTGCCGGTCGTGTTGTCGGAGTCCAGCAGCGTGTAGAGGAAGCTGTCCGGGTCCCCGTTGTCGTTGAACCAGCCGTGTAGCGCCAGGTCGTGCTCGCCGGCCCACAGCGCGCGCTGGTGGTCGGTCGGGTCGCTCAGGATCACGTCCACGCGAATGCCGACCGCGGCCAGGCAGTGCTTGATGATGTCGGCGACGCGCGCCGGCTCCGGCATGTACTGGCTCGCCACCGACGGCGCGAACAGCTTGAGGGGCGGCTCGGACGCCCCTTGCCAACCCGCCTCGGCCAGCAGCGCCCGCGCCCGCGCCGGGTCATACGGGTAGGTCACCACGTCCGAGCGCGCGCCCCAGACGTTGGGCGGCAGCGGGCCGATGGCCGGGATCCCCAGCCCCTGGTAGACCAGCTTCACCAGCGCCTCGGTCCGGACCGCGTGCGCGATGGCGCGCCGGATGCGCGGATCGTTCAGCGGCCGGCGCTGCGTGTTCATCGCCAGGTACGAGACCAGCGCGGCGGGCGCCATCGCCAGGCGCAGGTCCGGGTGCAGGCGCACCAACGGCAGCTCGTCGGGGGCCAGCTGCTGGATGACGTCGGCGGCGCCCGACTCCAGCGCCTGCAGCCGCTGCTTGGAGTCCGGCATCGACAGCAGCACCAGATACCGGGTGCGCGCCGGCTGGTCCCAGTAGTTGGGGTTCTTCTCCAGCGTGATCCGATCGCCCGGGATCCACTCGACGAACCGGAACGGGCCCGAGCCGACCGGGTGGCGCCCGAAGTCATGTCCCCATTTGCGCACCGCCGTCGGCGAAACGATCGCCGCCGGCCCCATGGCCAGGTTGGCCAGGAACGGCGCGTACGGGCGGTCGATCTCGAACTGCACGCGCAGACCGCCGTCGGCCCGCACCCGGCGGATGTTGTGGTACGCGCGCGTCCAGACGAAGTCCGCCTCGTGGTTCGGGTGCTCGGGGACGATCTGCCGCTCGAACGAGAACACCACCGCGTCGGCGTCGACGGGCGTGCCGTCGTGGAACCTGACGTTCGGGCGCAGCTCGAAGGTCCACACCGTGCCGTCGGCGCTCACCGACCAGCTGGTGGCCAGATCGGGCTCGGGCTCGAGACGCCCGGGCGCGAACCGCACGAGGCGGCCGTAGACCTGCTCGGCGACCTCCAGGGACTCGAGGTCGTTGGTGCGGGCCGGGTCCAGGCTGACCGCGTCGGTCGAGCGCGCGACGACCAGGCGATCGCCGGGCGTCGCCGGCAGCCGCTGCGAGGTCTGGCAACCGACCGCCAGCGCAAACAGACCAGACAGGCCGAGGCCAGACGCCCTGCCGAGGCGCCGCCTCATCGCACGGCCGCCCCTCGCGCCGGACCGGCCATGCGGATGCGAATCTCGGCCTGCTCGGCGCCGTCGACGCGGCGCAAGTCCGCCGCCACGCCTGCGTACTGGTCGGGCGCGACGCGCATGATCGGCAACGTCGACTCCCGCCGCAGGACGATCACGTTGGGCCGACCGGGCTCGACATCGCGCGCCTCGACGAAACGGTACCCCCCGGCGCGCGCGACGACCAGCCCGCCCCCCAGGCCCGGCGCGTCCAGGCGGGCGGCGCCCGGCAGCTCGACGGTCGCCGTCATGCGGGTCGGGACGTCGAAGCCCAGGACCAGCGACGTCGACCGCTGCGGCTCGGCGGCAAAACGCCGCCCCGGCTGCGAGCGGAAGAAGGTCGGCGCAATCCGCATCTCGCGCCCCGTGGCTCCCGGACGATCGACGGGGACCGCCAGGTGAGACGCGACGAACGAGTAGCGGACGCGCGCGCGTCCGACGCGCCCGCCGGCGTCGCGCGGCAGGTCGACCTCCAGGTCGCGCAGGCGCGCGCCCGGGAACTGGACGCCCAGCCAGCGCTGCTCGAAGTCCTCACGCAGGCGGTCGCGGTCGGCGCCGAAGCGGTCCAGCAGCTCGGCCCACTCCAGCGCCGGCCAGCCGGCCAGGTCCTCGGTCGCGAACGCCACGCCGGCGCCCCGCTCGTCCAGGCGGATCGTCATGTCGATCGTGCGCCGATCGTCGCCGCGGCTGCGCGCGACCCCGAACGTGCCGTCGCCCAGGCTCAACGTGCGCGCCCCGTCCAGCCCCGGCGGAACGTAGCCGAACGTCGCGTGGCGCAACCGCAGGTCCGCGTACACCGGAGCGACGGACGCGGTCCCCGCAGCCGGCGCACCCGAGGACGCCGGAACGTCCAACGCGGGCAAGTCGAACGTGACCAGCGTGTCCGCGAAATCGTCCAGCTCCTGGGGAGGGACCGGCGCGGCCGCGTCCGCGATCAGGCGCGAGCGGGCCAGCACGGGCCGCGCGCGCAGCCCCAGCTCGCCCGCCAGCGCCAGCGCCAGCGTGACGCGGCTGCCCCGCCCCCGGGCCAGCGTCACCCCGGCCGGCACCGCCAGCTCGTCGGTCGCTTCGATGTGCGACGTCACCCAGTCGACGACACCAGCCGCGAGACGCGCCGGATCGACGCCCCCCGGCCGCCCGGCGGCCGCCGCCTCGCGCAGCTTGGCCGCCAGCGCGCGCACGGCGGGCGAGACCCGGATCGCGTCGTGCAGCTGCTCGGTCAGATAGCGCGCCCAGCCTCCCCAGGTCACGCCGCTGGAGACGCGCACCGACGGCACGTATTCGACGGCCGGGACCGCCGAGCGCTCCGCGAACAGCTGGGGCACGCCCGCGGCGACGAACGTCATCACCCGGGTTCCGTCGGGTCCGGCGCCGTCCGCCGCGCGCGGCGCACCCGCCCGCGCGTCCAGCGCGACGGGCAGCGCGGCCGGGACGATCAGCACCAGCTCGCTGCGGGCGATCGGCGCGTCGAACGACTGGAAGTAGAAGCGGTCGCCCAGGAACCCGGGCGCGAACGCGGCCGCCGGCGCGTGCGTCTCCAGCAGCTCCCACTCGACGTAGTCGCCGACCTGCAGGTCGGGCGCCGAGACCGTCTCCTTGCCGGCGATCTCCTCCGGCTCGCGGGTGGTGCCGTCGCGCTTGTGGGTGCGCAGGGTCAGGATCTCCGCGCCCGACGGCACCGCGATCTCGCCGAAGCGATCGATGGCGTCCTTGCTGTCGACCCGCACGATCTCGTGCGTCAACGTCATCGTCGCGCCCGTCGGGAAGACCCGGGTCACGTCCCGATCCAGAGCGATCACGGCAGGCGCGCTCGCGCCCGAGGAAGTCGTGGCGTCCGACGAAGGCGTCCGCCCGCTCTTCTCGAACTCCCGGATCGCCGTGCGCCCGTCGACCCGGTAGGCGTCCAGCGGCAGCGGCACGCCCAGCGCGCGGGCGGCGCGCCGCACGTCAGGGACGTCGGGGCGCGTGGCCAGCGCCTCCAGCAACGTCTGCCGAGCGGCCGCCACCTGCCCGGCCGCCACCTGCGCGTCGGCCAGACGGACGCGACGGAGGGCGTCCGCCGGATCGTGAGCCACCCAGGCCTCGAGCTCGCGCAGCGCTTCGGCCGGGCGCCCCGCCGCGACCAGCAGCCGCGCGCGATCGGCCCCCAGATCGTCGCGCTCGGGATCCAGCGCCACCTCGGTCCCCAGCATCGCCAGCGCGGTGTCGATCTGACCGCGCGCGCGGGCCCGATCGGCGCGCAGCTCGACGGACCCGCTGCAATGGGCCAGCTGCGCCAGAAGCCGTTCCTCGCCGGCCAGGTCCCGCCGGTCCTCGGCGTCCCGGCGCAACGCCTCGACGACCACGCACGGCATGTCGGACGCGCCTGCCTTCACGGCGGCCCGCGATCGCGCCGCGGCCGCGTCGAAGTCCAGCCCGCGCAAGGCCAGCACGCGGGCCAGCATCAACTCGGGCGCCCACCAGCCCGGGGCGGCCGCCCGCGACCGTCCGGCCGCCTCGATCGCGTCACGCGGCCGGTCGTCCTCCAGCTCCACGGTGGCCAGCGTCTGCCAGGCGCGCGCCAGCCCCGGGTCGATCCCCACCGCGGCCCGCAGCGCCCGGCGCGCGGCGTCCCGCGCGAAGGGCGCGGGCACGGTCGGATCGTGCCGCGCGATCTCGCCGCCCAGCGCCCAGCCGATCGCAAACCGCGGCCACGACGTCAGGCGCTCGGCCAGCGACGCCGCCTCGTCGACGGCTCCCACCCGGTCGGCCAGGAA
>CAZJMY010000545.1:0-7715 GCA_964546845.1 uncultured Myxococcales bacterium
AGGTCGAAGATCTGCGCGATGTTCGCGTGCTGCAGCTGCACGGCGATCTTCGCCTCGTCGATGAACATCGAGATGAACTCTTCGTCCTCGGCGATGTTCGGCAGGATCCGCTTGACGGCCAGCAAGCGCTCGAACCCCTCCACCCCGAAGGTCTTCGCCTTGAAGACTTCGGCCATGCCTCCGACGTTGATGCGTTCGAGGAGGTAGTACTTCCCGAAGGGGACCGGCTTCTTCAAGCGGCTCATATTACTGAGAATTCAGACGTTCGCAGCGAATTTTGGTCCGTTTTCAGTCGCTTTTTTCGTCGGCTCGCTATCCAGAAAAGCGAGCGTCGCCCCCGCGGCGACGAAGGGCGGCGCGACGAAGAGCGCGAAGGGGATCAAATACAACAAGGTCGCGCCCAGCCCGAAGCCCAGCGTCTGGGCCGGGTGCACCGCCAGATAGGCCCACTTTCCGGCGAAGGTCGCGTTCCGCCGCGACAGGGGGTAGTCGAACCCGTCGTACGCCAGAAAAATCGCGCTCAGCAGGACGCCGGCCAGCGCGCCGATGCCCGCCGTCCAGAGGCTGAGCACGACCCCGACCAGCACCGCCAACCCGTAGAGGACCAGCTTCAACAACCCGTGCGCCAGCGCCCGGCCGACCGACGCCAGGAGCTTCGGTGAGGGCGACTGGCCTTGCACCTCGCGTTCGACCCGGTCCGACAGCCGGTCGGAGAACGCGGCCGAGACGATCGGCTGCGCGACGATGAACAGGACCACGCCGCTCACCAGCGTGAGAACCGCCAGGATCAACCACCCCACGGCCGGCGCCTTGGCCAGCTGTTCGGCCACGAAGGCCTCCTCGCGCCAGTACCGTGCCGCCGCGAACAGCGTTCCGACGCCGAGTGCGACGTCCAGCAACAGCGGCGCGATCAAATAGTGCCAGAGGCGGCGGCGTGCGATGAACACACCCCCGCGAAACGGCGCCATAAATCCACGAAACAACCCCACCCCGCGAGTGTACCCCCGAGTCGGTTCTCCGCACGCAACCTTCCGGAGGGCCGTCCGATACCTCCTCAGGAGGGTCCCATGCCGAACGCCGTCATCCCCGTTCCCCCAGGTCAGCAGGTCGATTCGCAGCTTCAGGTCGCGGCCACGCGGCCGCGCCAGACAGAGCGGCCACCCAGACCCTTTCACGACGTGCTGGCCGGCGGCGTGTCGCTTCTGTTGAGCGGGGCGGAGGTCGCCACCCACGTCGTGGCGGGTCCCATGATGGCGGCGGCGGTTCATGACGCACGCGTCGGCGCAACCGGGGCCCTCGGGGGCTCCGGAACTGGGTCGGGAAGCGGGTCCGCGACTTCGGGCGACGTCCAGTCGCTCGTCAACGACGGGCAAGCTTCGAACCTGCAGTTGCTGGCGCTCCAGCAACAGATCCAGAACGACAGCCAGCAGTTCTCGACGCTGTCCAACGTCATGCGGGCCCGGTTCGACACGGCAAAAGCGGCGGTGTCGAACATCCGGGCGTGACTGTGTTAAGGTCGCGCGCGCGTGGCAGGTAAGATCACCGGCCCAGGAAACGGGGGGCCACCCGGCAGCACCCCGCTCGGTCCCGAGCGGAGCGGGGCGATCGGCGGTCCGGAGACCAGCCGCCCGGCCGCCGAGGGACAGACGCCCTTCGCCGACCGCCTCAAGCCGGCCGACGCGGCCGGTGCGTCGCCGGCCGGCGGCGCGCCACCGGCGATCGCGGCGTCGGGCGTCGCCGATCTGGCGGCCGCCCTCAAGGCGGGGACGCTCACGCCGCAGGCGGCCGTGAACCGGGTCATCGACCGCATCGTCGACAAGCACCTCGGCGCGCACGCCCCGGCCGGCGCCCGCGAAAAGCTGCGCGCGGCCCTGGAAGCCGCCCTCGCGGACGATCCTCTGCTGGCCGAAAAGATCCGCACGCTCGCCTAGCCGCGTCCGGCAGGCGATCAGGAGGCGGGGGTCGGGTCGGCGGCGGGACGGACGGCGCGGGCAGCGGCGATGGCGTCGCGGACCTCGGGCGGAAGGAAAATCCCGTCGGTGTCCAGCTGGGCCAGCGCGCTGGTCAGCGTGGCCACCCGCTCGGCGGGGGGGACCTTGCGGTCGATGATCACCCACCACTGCCCCTTCACCTTGCAGAGGCCGCCCGCCCCGGAAACTTCCCCGGTCATGGTCTCGTAGCGCACCTGCACGCCCAGCTGCGTGGCGGCCTGTTCCAGCGCTTCGGTCATCTTTTCGGGCTTCATCAGTCCTCTTTCTTACCGGTTTCGTGAGGTCCGGAAAAGCTTTCCTGCGCGGCGCGGTCGAGGTCGATGATCTGCGCGCCGCCGACGTAGCTCTTCGTTTCGTAGCGCGTCAAGCTCCCGAGCTTGCGGACGATCGCCGCCATGCGGTCGGCCTCTTCCAAAATCGTGCGGGCGATGGGCAGGTGCGCGTCGTCCGGCCCGAGCTTGCGGATCAGCACCTGGGCATAGCCCATCACGGAGGTCAGGGGTTGATTCAGCTCGTGGGCGGCGGCGCCGGCGAGCTCGACCGCGACCGCTTGCTTCTGGGAGATGGCCAGCTTCTCCTGGGCGGAGGCGAGCCGCTCCTCCATGCGGATGCGGTCCCGCAGATCGGAGAACACGCCGACGGTGGCGATCTCGCGGCCGTCGTCGTCCAGCACCAGCGCCGCCGAGATGGAGACCGGCACGCGCTCGCCGCCCGCCGACAGCAGCTCGCGCCGCACGGGTTCGAGCCGCCCGCCGCCGCCGTGCTCGGCCGACCGGATGAGACGCATCACCTCGTTGGCGACGCCGGGCGGGTACAGGCGCTTGACGGAGATCTTTCCGATGACGTCGGCGGCCTTGTAGCCGCAGATTCGCTCGGCGGCCTGGTTGAAGAGGACGATGGTGCCGCGCATGTTGGCGGCGATGATGCCGTCGACGGCGGAGTTCAGGATGCGGTTCAGGAACTCGCTCGTGCGGCGAAGCTCGCGCTCCAGCTCGCGGGCCAGCGTCACGTCGCGGAAGGAAAAGATCGCGGCCTCGTGCTCGCTGAGGACGGCGATCGACGCGACGGAGACGGCGATGCGATCGCCCGACGTCGTCACCAGCTCGAGATCGAAGTTGTGCACCGGCTCGGCGGCGATGGCTCGTTCGATGCGCGCGGCCAGCCCGGGTCGGAACGCTTCGGGGACGATCTGCGCGATGGGCTTGCCGCCGAGGCCGTCGCGCGCGTAGCCGGTCATCTCCTCGGCGGCGCGGTTCATGTAGAGGACCAGCCCCGCCGCATCCAGCACGAAGATGCCGTCCGACGCGCTGTCGATGAAGGCGCGGTAGCGTTCGATGGCGCGGATGCGCCCCTCTTCACGCACCTCGGACTGCGTGATGCGACGGGTTCGTCCACGCAGCGGATCCAGCGCCTTGGCGCCCCGGATGACGATCCCCAGCATCGATCCGGCGACCCGCGCCGCGGCCAGGCCGGCGCGCGCCGCCTCCTCGCCGGGGAAGCGCGCGACCAGGACGCCGGCCGGGCGTCCTCCGACCAGGACGGGGACGGTGGCCGTCGTCTCGCCGGCGGCGTCCGGGCCGACGGAGATCGCGCTGTCGTCGACGGCGCGCCGCAGGTTCGGGTGCTGATCCAGCGACCAGCGCACGCCCGACGAGACCGGCGAAGCGTCGTCCGCCCCGCTGTCCGCGACCAGGTAGGCCGCGTCGGGGTCGCTCAGGAGCGCGAACAGGCTGACCGACGTCGCGCCCAGCGCGCGGGCGACGTGCTCGACCGCCGCGTGAAGCTGACTCTCGCCCGTGCCCACGGCGAGGACCTGCGCCGCCTGGGCCAGACTGTCGAGCGCATCCGGCTCGAGGGCGCCGTTCACGCGCGCCGGCTCCGGGCCGGCCGCGGCAGCAACTGGCGGGCGGCCGCGGCGGCGGCGCTCAGCACCTCACGCGCGGCGACGCCCGCGCGGGCGGCCAGGCGGCGGCAATCTTCGAACTCGGGCTGGGCCCCCAGCACCTGTCCGTCCAGCGCCGCGACCTTGACGCGGACCTCGCCGTACGGCGTGGCGACCTTCGCGAACGAACGGGCCAGGACGACCCGATCCAGGCCCCGGCGTCGCAACCCCAGCGTCGTCGACCCCGCGAAGAAGGCCCGCTCGACAGCCGTGCTCGCGGCGGCAGGCGCCAGCGCGGAGATCTGCAGCGCGGGGCGCCCCTTCTTCATCAGGATGGGCGTCGACCAGACGTCCACCGCGCCCGCCTCGAAGAGGGCGTCGAACAGCGGCCCGACCAGCTGAGGGCTCATGTCGTCGAGGTTGGCCTCGATCAACACGACGTCCGTGGCGGCCGCGACGTCCGGCTCCCCGACGAGGTCGCCCACCGTGACGCGCAGGACATTGGCCCGGTCCGACAGCTCGCGGGTGCCCGCGCCGTACCCCACCGCGCGCAGGCGCATCGGCGGCAGCGGTCCGAAGCGGTCGACGACGGCGGCCAGGATGGCGGCCCCGGTCGGGGTCGTCAGCTCGCCCTGCCCCTCGGGCAGGATCGGGACACCGGCGAGCAAGGCGGCCGTGGCGGGCGCCGGGACGGGCACCGGGCCGTGAGCCGTCCCGACGACGCCGGTGCCGACGACGGGAGGCAGTGATCCGATCGACGCCGGGGCGAGGTGGGCGATGGCGGCCGCGACGCCGACCACGTCGGCGATCGAATCGTAGGCGCCGACCTCGTGAAACGTGACCTGCGCGACCTTCTTTCCGTGTAGCGCGGCTTCGACCTCCGCGATGCGGGCGAACACGTCGCCGGCGAGGGCGCGGACGTCGGCGTCGAGACGGGCGCGGGTGAGAAGGCGTTTGATCTCGGCGTAGTCGCGGTGGGGGTGGGCGTGGGCGTGGGCGTGTTCGAGTTCGTGTCCGTGAGGGTGAGCGTGAGCGTGTCCGTGTTCGAGTTCGTGTCCGTGAGGGTGGGCGTGGGGGTGGGCGTGTCCGTGAGCGGGGGCGGGACGGGGGGGGCGCTTGGGGGCTTGGCCGGGCCAGGTGACGTCGAAGCTGCGGCCGACGTAGGCGCCGCGGGTGCGGCGGCCGAAGACGGTGCGCAGCCCGCGGACGCCCATCGCGGCGATGGCGCGCTGGACGACCGCCGACGGCACGCCGGCGTCGACCAGCGCGGCCACGGCCATGTCGCCGGCGATCCCGGACGTGGGCTCGAAGTGCAGATGGACGCTCACGCGCGGATACGATTCAGCATGGCCGCCATGCGGCCAGCGCCGAAGCCGTTGTCGATGTTCATGACGGCGACGCCCGACGCGCAGGAGTTCAGCATGCCCAGCAGCGCGGCGATCCCCCCCAGGCTCGCGCCGTAACCGACGCTGGTCGGCACGGCGATGACCGGGCGCGCGAAGAGCCCCCCGACGACGCTGGGCAGGGCGCCTTCCATCCCGGCCACCACGATGACGATCTCGGCAGCGGCCACCGTCTCGCGGTGCGCCAGCAGGCGGTGCAGGCCGGCCACGCCGACGTCGTAGATCCGCTCGACCCGGTTTCCGGACAGCTCGGCCGTCACCGCGGCCTCCTCGGCGACGGGCACGTCCGACGTGCCGGCGCTGATGACGGCGATGACCCCGCGCCCCTTGTCCGGCGGTGGGTTCTCGCCCACCACCACGATGCGCGGCAAAGCCAGATACCGCGCGCCGGGGACGTCCGCGACGACGATGGCCGCCGCGTCCGGCGCCACGCGCGTCGCGAACACCGCGGCGCCGCTGCCCGCCAGCTCCTTGAGGATGGCGGCGATCTGCTCGGGCGTCTTGCCCGTGCCCAGCACCACTTCGGGAAACCCGGTGCGCAGATGTCGATGGGTGTCTACGTGCGCGAAATCGAGCGCCCGGAACGGCAGGTCGCGCAGCGCCGACATCGTGTCGTCGACGGTGGCGCGCCCAGCCTGCACGTCTTCCAGCAGCGCCCGCAGCCGTTGAGGATCCATGCGGATCCCCACCTTACCACTACGGCGCTACGGAGCAGGGGCGGAGTCGCCGCCGGCGCCGGCCAGGACGCCGCGCACCTCACCCACGAAGGCGTCCACCGAGAACGGCTTGCGCACGAAGCCCTGGGCCCGCGGCGGCCGGGGCGTCGCCATCGCGCTCAGCACGATGACGGGCACGCCGGCCAGGCGAGGCTCCGCGCTCATGCGCTGCAAGACCTCCCAGCCGGACACCATCGGCATCAGCAGGTCGAGAATCACCAGATCCGCGCCTGGCGGGTCGTTCAGCGTCAGGAAATCGATCGCCTGCTTCCCGTTGGAGGCGGGCACGACGTCGAACCCCTCGTCCTCCAGGATGTCTTGCAGCGAGTCCCGAACGTCCGGGTCGTCCTCGACCAGCAAGATGGTCCGCCCCGCCCCACTCATGCTGCCCACCGCATCTCCTCAAAGTCTGGCGGGCGGTTCTGCCGTCATCAAGCGAAACGCGTGGTAATTTGGTCCGCCCGGGTCGCCCGCTGATGAGCCACGCGTCGCGCTACACCATCCTGCGGAAGGTCACTGACGGCGGCACCGCCGAGATCTTCCTCGCCAAGCAGCACGGCGCGCAGGGGTTCGAGAAGACCGTCGTCCTCAAGCGCATCTTCACGACCTTCTACGCCGACCCGCAGTTCAGGCACATGCTGGTCGACGAGGCCCACGTCGCGATGTCGCTGAACCACAGCAACATCGTCCAGGTGCTGGATCTCGGCGAGTCCGAGGGGCGGTATTTCCTGGCGCTCGAGCTGGTCGACGGCTGGTCGCTGGATCGGATCCTCAAGCGGGCGAAGGCCGCCGGCGTCCAGCTGCCGCCGCCGCTGGCCCTGTACGTCACCGCCGAGGTGTGCCGGGCATTGGCCTACGCCCACGCCAAGAAGCGGCCCGACGGAAAACCGCTGGGGATCGTCCACCGCGACGTCAGCCCCCACAACGTCCTCATCAGCGAGCAGGGCGAGGTGAAGCTGACCGACTTCGGCATCGCCAAGGCGATGAACAAGACCGAGAAGAGCCTCGGCAACCTGATCAAGGGCAAGGTCGCGTTCATGTCGCCCGAGCAGGCGGCGGCGGCCCCGCTCGACGCGCGTTCGGACCTCTTCTCCGTCGGGACGATCCTGTACGCCATGATCACGCGGCGGCACCCGTTCGACGCGCCGACGGATTACGAGACGCTGATGCTGGTGAAGAGCGGCGACTACATGCCGCCCGAGACCGCGCGCCCGGGCCTGAACCCGGAGCTTTACCGCGTGATCCGCAAGGCCATGGGCAAGCAGCCCGGCGACCGCTATCAGCGGGCGGAAGACATGCTGGTCGACGTCGAGCAGGTCATGCGCGTCGCGTTCCGGGCCGTCGGCCAGACGGAGCTGCAGCGATGGCTGGCCGAGCTGGGCGCCAAGGACGGCGTGCCGCCGCTGACGCGCGAGGCGCCGCCCGAGCCGCCCGCCGCGCGCTCGACGGTCGGTCCGCTGCGCGCCGGCTCGGGACAGGAGTCCGGGCTCGTTCTCAATCTCGACGACGCCGAGGAGGTGATCGCCGCCGACCACCCGCCGCCGCCTCCCCCGCCCGCTGCGGCGCCGACCGAGGTGATGAAGAAGCCGCCCGCCTTCGCGCGCGCGGACCGTCCCTGGCACCGCCAGCCGGCGGTGCGGATCGCCGCCGCGCTCTTGCTGCTGGTGGTGGGCGTGAGCGTCGGCGCTCGGCTGATGCGCGGCCACGGCGCCCCCGCCGGTCA
>CAZJMY010000546.1:0-6406 GCA_964546845.1 uncultured Myxococcales bacterium
GACCGAGGACCACTCGCTGCTGAACGACTACATCAAGATGAAGAACCTGACGGCGGACGAGATCGCCTCGTTCCCGCACAAGAACGTCATCGTGCGCGCGCTGGGCATGAAGGACACCGTGCAGGTCGACGTGCACGTCGAGCAGCCGCAGCTGGGTGACCTCTACCTGCTGTGCTCCGACGGCCTGTCCGGCATGATCAAGGACGAGGACATGTCGGCCATCGCCGACCGCGAATCGGATCTGGACGCGCTCTGCGAAAAGCTGATCGGCGAGGCCAACCGCAACGGCGGCGCCGACAACATCACCGTCGTCGCCGTCCGCATCGAACCGGCCTGACGCGACCGCCCGGGTCGCCTTCGAGCCGCTCGAGGGGCAAACAGGATTGGGTCTCCCATCCGTGCGCCCCGCGCCTGAATCACGCGCTCGTTGCGTCGGCGATGGCGGGGACGAGGCCGGTGGGGGTGGCGACGGCATCGGTGATGTCGCCGGTTGCCACGGTGCCTGACCAGACCACGGCGCGCCGCACGCGGGCCCCCGCGGCGACGTGCGCGCCCGCGTCGACCACGGCGTCGGGGCCGACCTCGGCTCCCGCCGCGATCTCGGCGCCGGCGCCGATGCGCACGGGCCCGACGATGCGGGCGCCCGCCGAGACGCGCGCGGCGGGATCGACGCCCGCCAGGGGGCCGGGGGGATCGCGCAGCAGCGACGGGTCGCGCAGCAGCGCGAGGTTGCCGGCCAGGTACCGCTCCGGCGTCGAGTGCTCGGCGAAGTAGCCGGCCAGCGTGACCGCCCGGATCGCCTCCCCGTCCCGCAGCGCCGGGACGTACGCGTCGCGGATCACGTCGGAGAAGATCGGGCGCAGCCGGTCCCGCAGCGCGGGCCCCAGCACGTGAACGCCCGTGAACATCCGCAACCGCACCGGCCCGTCGGGCGGGCGCGGCGATCGCACGTCCAGGATGCTGACCACGCGATCGGTCGCGTCCACGCCGATCGCTCCCCAGCGCTGGGGCTCGGGGTCGTCGCGCAGCAGCATCGTCGCGACCGCGTCGTCCCGATGCCCGGCGACGAAGGCGGGCAAGTCCAGGTCGGCGACGACCTTCGCGTTCATGACCAGCACCGGCCCGGGCCCCAGCAGAGCCCCCGCGTTGGCGATGCCCCCCCCGGTGCCCAGCAGGTCCGCTTCGACCGCGTATTCGACCGCGAGGTCGCCGGCCGGCGAACGCCAGTTTCGTCCCACGGCGGCCCGGACGAGGTCGCCGCGGTGGAAGACGTTCACGACCACCCGCGGCGCGCCCGCGCGGGCCGCCGCGTGCAGGCCGAACGTGATCGCCGGATGGCCGCAGATCGGGACCAGCGGCTTGGGCAGCGCCAGCCCGAGCGCGCCCAGGCGCGTCGACCGCCCGGCGGCCAGCAACATGACTGACGCGTTCAGGCGCGACCCCTGTGCATGAAGTCATGGTATGCGATCGTCATGAAGATTTGCGTAATCGGGACCGGTTATGTGGGGCTGGTGGCGGGCGCGGGGTTCGCCGACATGGGCAATGACGTGGTCTGCTGCGACGTCGACGCGCAGAAGATCGAAGGCCTCAAGCGCGGCGTCATGCCGATCTACGAGCCGGGTCTCGACAAGCTGGTCACCAACAACGCCGCCGAAGGGCGCCTGACGTTCACGACCGACGTCGCCAGCGGCGTCGCCGGCGCCGAGGTGGTGCTCCTCGCGGTGGGAACGCCGCCGGGCCCGGACGGCTCGGCCGACCTGTCGTACATCATGAAGGCAGCGGCGGACGTGGCCGACGCGCTGACCGGCTGGGCCGTCATCGTGACCAAGTCCACCGTGCCGGTGGGCACCGGCGACAAGATCGAAGCCACGGTCGCCAAGCGAACCAAGCACGAGTTTGCCGTCGCCTCCAACCCCGAGTTCCTCAAGGAAGGCGACGCGCTGTCGGACTTCATGAAGCCGGACCGCGTGGTCGTCGGCACCAGCGACAAGCGCGCCATCGAGACGCTGAAGGCGCTGTACGCGCCGTTCACGCGCACGAACGACCGCATGCTGGTGATGGACCGGCGGTCGGCCGAGCTCACCAAGTACGCCGCGAACTCGATGCTGGCCACGCGCATCTCGTTCATGAACGACCTCGCGAACCTGTGCGAGATCCTGGGCGCGGACATCGAGCTGGTGCGCAAGGGCATGGGATCCGACGGCCGCATCGGGCCGAAGTTCCTGTTCGCGGGCCCCGGCTTCGGCGGCAGCTGCTTCCCCAAGGATCTGCGCGCGGCCATCAGCACCGGGCGCGAGGTCGGCTACAAGCTGGAGGTGCTGGACGCCGTCGTCGAGGTGAACGAACGCCAGAAGCGCCGCCTGGGCGAGAAGGTCACCAAGCACTTCGGGGGCGACCTGAAGGGGAAGAAGATCGCGATCTGGGGGCTGGCGTTCAAGCCGGGCACCGACGACATCCGCGAGGCGCCGGCGCTGGTGCTGATCGATCAGCTGCTGGCGGCGGGCGCGACCGTCACGGCGACCGACCCGGTGGCGATCAGCGCGGTCCGCAAGCAGCTGGGCGATCGCATCACGTACGAGGAAGCCCATTACGAGTGCGCGCGCGACGCCGACGCGCTGGTGCTGGTGACCGAATGGCACGAGTTCCGACGGCCGTCGTTCGAGCGCCTGAAGTCGCTGTTGAAGCAACCGGTGATCTTCGACGGACGCAACGTCTGGGATCCGACCGAGCTGCGCACCGCCGGGTTCAAGTACTACGGCATCGGCCGCGGCAAAGACGCGTAGGCCGGCATCGCCGCGCGCGGGTGCCGGAATGGCAGCGGGTGACGCGACTCACGCCCGGGTTCGCCGGCGCGGTCCCGCGTTTCCGGGCCTGCGCGTTTTCGCGCGCCGTGGCATCCGCGATGCAGTGTGGTGAGTCGACCTGAAAGGGAGGTCGACATGAACCATCCGCTCGCCACCGAAGTTCAACTGTTCGAAGAAGAAGCGTCGTTGCGCGTCCTGCTCGCCGAGGACGACGCCGGCCTGCGCCGCCTGCTGGCGCTGATCCTGCGCCGTGAGGGGCACGAGGTCGTCGAAGCCGCCGACGGCGCCGAGCTGCTGGAGGCGCTGGCCGCGTCGCTGGTCGACCCGCGCCTGCCGCCGTTCGACCTGATTGTCTGCGAGCAGCGCCTGCCCGGCATGCCGGGCCTGTCGATCCTGGCCGGGCTGCGCGCGCGCGACCCGGCGACCGCGTTCGTGCTGCTCGCCGACAGCGTGGACGTTCAGCGCCGCGCGCGCGAGCTGGGCGCCGTCGCGCTGGCGGCGCCGCTCAACGTGCGGGCATTCCAGGCGGCCGTGCGCCGCTCGACACAGCGGCAGCCGTTCAACGACAACGCGCGCCCACGCCGCGCCGACCCGGGCCGCGGCGTGGCGTGACCCGGCTCAAGCGCCGCGCGCCGCCAGGGGGACGGCCACCCGGCCGCCCCACGACGGACCGGCGCTGGCCGGGGCGGTCGTGGCCGCATCGGCCAGCGGGGCCTGCGCGTGCCGCGCGTGAGTCGACTGGTAGCGCCCCACCACGATCGTGACCCGATCCGGGTACAGGAACAGCGCCCCGGCCAGGCCCACGGACTCGGACGGCATCGCGTACGCCTGCCCGTCGTGAACCACGACGCCGCGCGGGCCGACCAGGACCGGAAAGCGCAGCGCCAGGTCGTTCGGCTCGACCTTCAGCGGCCGCAACCGCTGCCGCTCTTCGGCGAGCAGCACCGCCGCCGACCGGCCGCCCGACTCCGTCTGGGGCTGCTCGTTCTGCTCGCGAAGCCACGCGGAGAGCTGCCGTGCGACGTCGGCCTCGTCGGTGAAGACGCCGTCCTTGAAGAAGCCCAGCTTCAGCCAGTTGCCCAGGTTCGTGCCGGGACCGCGGTCGGCGCCGCGGCGGGCGCGAACCTCGACGCCCAGTCCCAGCTGCAACGCCACGTAGGCGAATGCGGGGTCCCACTCGGTGACCTTGCCGTCCTTGTCGGACCCGAGACCCAGCGGACGGACGCGGTCGAATGCCGCCAGCAGCGGCACCCCGCCCATCGCGTCGTAGTGGGCGACCAGCGTGCGGGCGCAGGTCTCGACCGTCTGGTCGGGGACGACCGACGCGACCGCGTAGCGCGAGTACTCGAGACGCGACACGAACAACGTCACCGGGCGGGTGCGGCCGTCGCGGAAGGTGACGTCGATCTGCCCGAAGCCGTGTCGGGCAATCTCGCCGGGCACCTTTTCGTGCTCCGTCAGCGGACGGCTGCGACGCGGTCGGACACTGGCGATGAGGGAGTAGAGGGCGCTCTTGCCCCCCTCGTACCCGGCCTCCCGGGCCCGGCGGACAATCTCGAGAGATCGCAAATTTGGCTGCTGGAGCAGCAGATCGACGACAAATCGGCGGAATGGCTGAGCTTTCGACGGCCGTCCGACGCTTCGCTTTCCCGCATTAGTTTCTTCGTCCACGCCCCTATGTACGAGTAGCCCCCATCCCTCGATACACGGAAAACAAAAATTTCTGACCTGATTCTCAGGTCAGACGGAACTTAAACGCCCGTCTTCAGTGCCCGCCGGGCCGTCCAGCGCTCCAGGGCCAGCTCGATGAGGCGGGTCAGCAACGCCTTCGGCGGCAGCCCCGACGCCTCCCACATCTTGGGGTACATCGACTGGGCGGTGAACCCGGGGATCGTGTTCACCTCGTTCACGTAGAGCGCCGGCGCGGCGCCGGTCCGCGCCAGGAAGAAGTCGACGCGCGCCATGCCGGCCAGCTCCAGCGCGCGGAACGTCTGAACCGCCAGCGCCTGCACGCGCGCCGTCAGCTCGGGCGAGATGTCGGCCGGGATGCGAAAGCTGGCCCCGTCCGCGTCGACGTACTTCGCTTGATACGAATAGAAGCCGTCCGCGTGATGGACCAGGATCTCGCTGGGGACGGAGGCGATCGGCTCGTCGTTCCCCAGCACCGCGCACTCGATCTCGCGCGCGTCGACCGCCCGCTCGATCAGCACCTTCCGGTCGAACTGCAGGGCGGCGCGCACGGCCGGCGCCAGCCCGGCGCGATCGCGCACGCGGGTGACTCCCACCGACGAGCCGGCGTTCGACGGCTTGACGAAGACGGGGAACCCGAAGCCCGCGGCGGGCGCCAGCGCCGCCTGCTCGTCACGCGCGAAGGCGGCCGCCGTGACCAGCACGAAATCGACGACAGGGATGCCCGCGTCGCGCAGCAGCCGCTTGGCGACCTCCTTGTCCATGCCGATCGCCGAGCCCAGCACGCCGGCGCCGACGTACGCGACGTCCGCCAGATCCAGAAGCCCCTGCACGGTGCCGTCCTCGCCGAACGTGCCGTGCAGCACCGGAAAGACCACCGTGTCGGGCGCGGCGCCGCCCTTCGCGGGGCCGTGAATCAGCGCCGCTTCGACGCCGACGGCCGGCGCAGCCGGGTCCAGCGCCAGCGCGCGCGGATCACCCGTGGCCCCGGCCAGCGTGCGTTCGGACTCGAGGCGCCACTGCCCGGCGCGATCGACGCCGATCAGGACCGGCTCGAACCGCTCGCGATCCAGGGCGGCCACCACGTTGCGGGCCGACAGGATGGAAACCTCGTGCTCTGCCGAGCGCCCGCCGAACAGGATCACCACACGCGTCTTCGTCACCGCTTGCTCTCCTCGATTGACAGTTGATCGAACAGGAAGCTCCAGGTGTCGACCGCCTCGGCGATCACCTTGTCGACGGGCTTGCCGGCGCCGTGGCCCGCGCGGCTCTGCACCTCCAGCAGGATGGGGCGGTCGGCGCGCTGGGCGGCTTGCAGTCGGGCGGCCATCTTGCGGGCGTGCATCGGATCGACGCGCGTGTCGCTCTCGGCCGTCTGCAGCAGCACGGCGGGGTAGGCGACGCCGTCCCGCACGTGCTGGTAGGGCGAGTACCCGGCCAGCCAGCGGGCCGCCTGCGGATCGTCGGGGGACCCGTACTCGGGGATCCAGAGCGCCCCGATCCGGAACGCGTGATAGCGGAGCATGTCCAGCAGCGGCACCTTGCAGACGACCGCCCGGTAGAGGTCGGGGCGCTGGGTCAGCGCGGCGCCGACCAGCAGACCGCCGTTCGATCCGCCCGAGATCGCCAGTCGCCTGGGGCCGGCCACGCCGTGGTCGAGCAGCCAGGTGGCGGCGGCGATGAAGTCGTCGAAGACGTTTTGCTTCTTGTCCAGCATGCCGGCGCGGTGCCAGTCCTCGCCGTACTCGCCGCCGCCGCGCAGGACGGCCAGGGCGTAGGTGCCGCCGCGTTCGAGAAACGGAATCGCCGACGGTGTCCAGGTCGGCAGCATGTTCACGGCGAAGCCGCCATAGCCGTACAGGACGGCGGGCCCGCTTCCGTCGCGCGGAACGCCCTTGCGATGCGCGAGAAAA
>CAZJMY010000547.1:0-2942 GCA_964546845.1 uncultured Myxococcales bacterium
GGTTTCGCTGATCGCGTTGCTCGTCGAGTCCCCCTCGACGTAGACCATCTTGATGATCGACGTGCCGATCAAGATGCGATCGCCGTCCTTCAGCTCAGCCTTGCGCACCTTCTCGCCGTTGACGAACGTGCCGTTCGTCGAGCCGAGGTCTTGAATCGTGACGACGTGGTCGTCGGTCGTGATCTTGGCGTGCTTGCGCGACACCATGTCCTCGACCAGCACCATGTCGAGGTCCGAGGATCGCCCGATGATGATCTCTCGGTGCGGCCGCAGCGGAAACTCGCCGCCCTGATATTTTCCGGAGATGAAGCGCAGCGCCCAGAGCGGCTGTTCGCCTCGCCCCTCGTCGTTGCCTTCGGACAGCGGCCTAAAGGTGCTCAAAACTTGACAATTTTATTGTGCGCCGCGCGTCCCGTCAACGCCGGGGCCAGAACCGTCGCCCGGGCCCGGGGCCGGCGCATCCAGGAGGTCCGCCACGATGCGCGCCACTTCTGCGTCGACCAGCAGCCCGGAGTGGCCGGTCGCGACAGCGATGTGACGAACTCCGTCGAGAACCGTCGTCGACAGCGGGGCCAGCCAGTCGCGGATGGCGCCAATCGAGATCACCTCCGACCCCTCGGGAAGCGGCATCTCCTCCAGCTCGCGCAGGAAGGGGCTGCCAGGTAAGAGCTGCAGGCTGGCCCGCCCGAACGGGGCGGTGACCAGCCCCAGCAGGGCCGACCAGGTCCCCTGGGTGGGCGTCCCCATCATGACCAGGCGCCGCACCCGGTGCCGCCCCCCGAGCCGTTTGAGGTAGTAGAGGCCGACCAGGCCCCCCATGGAGTGGCCCACGACGTCGATGCGGGTCACGCCCGTTTGCCCCACGATGGACTCGACCTTGCGCGCGATGAGCCCGGCGGAGTCGCGGATGTCGCGCATGTTCACCGGGAAGCCGAGCGGGTAGCTGATGACGATGTGGCCGCGGTCAGCCAGATGCTGTTCGAAGAGATGCAGCGAGCCGCGCGTCGCCAGGTAGCCGTGAATCAGCAGGACCGGCGGCTGCCCCGACTTGGCGTCGGCCTCGGCGCGCTGCGCGTGGGGGGCGCGGTTGCCGCGAAAGAGCTGTCGCAGATAGACCGCCGAGTGCGTCGAGTCCGTGACGCTGCCGGCCACGCCGTCGGCGACCTCACGACCCAGCTCTCGAACGCGCGCGCGGAGGTCGTCCAGAAAGCTCACGTCACTCCGAGGCTTCGCGGAGGCCGTGCTTGCGCAGCAGCTCGCGCAGGTGTTTCCGATCGATCTCGGCGGCGCGCGCGGCCGCCGACAGGTTCCCCTGGTGCCGCTTGAGTAGCGCCTCGATGTAACCGCGCTCGAAGTCGTCGACGACGCGGGCCTTGGCGGCCTTGAACGGCAAGTCGATGTCCGCCGCGCCGCTGCGGCGGCCGGGGCGCTCTTCCAGAGCCTCGTCGATCTCGAGGCGCGTCCCGTGCGACAGCGCGCAGGCGCGCTCGATCACGTTGCGCAGCTCGCGCACGTTGCCCAGCCAGCTGTGACGCTGCAGGCGCGCCAGGTCGTCAGGCGCGATCTGCAGCGTCTCGCCGTTGCGAAACTGCCGGATGAAGTGCTCGACCAGCAGCGGGATGTCGTCGGGACGCTCGCGCAGCGGCGGCACCTGCATGCGGACGACCGCGACGCGGTAGTAGAGGTCCTCGCGGAATTGCCGGGCCGCGATCTCGGCACGCAGGTTCCGGTTGGTGGCCGCCACGACCCGCACCGACGCGCGCGTGTAGGTCGAGCCGCCGACGGGCCGCACGCTCTGCTTGTCCAGCGCGCGCAGCAGCGCCGGCTGTACGGACAGCGACAGCTCGCCGATCTCGTCCAGGAACAGCGTGCCGCCGTCGGCCTCCTCGAAGGCGCCGCGCCGGTCGGTGACGGCGCCGGTGAACGCGCCGCGCACGTGACCGAACAGCGCCGACTCGATCAGCTCGTCGGGGACGGCGCCGCAGTCGAACACGATGAAGGGGCCGTTCTTGCGCGGGCTGTGGCGGTGGATCTCCTCGGCGATCAGCTCCTTGCCGGTGCCGGTCTCGCCCTCGATCAGGACCGTCGCGTCGGTGGCGGCGACGTCGTCCAGCAGGCGGAACAGCCGGCGCAGCTTGGCGTCGCGTCCGACCAGCGCGCCGTAGCTCTCGGCCTCCGACGGACCCAGGTCGATCGACTCTTCGTTCGGGACGTACTTGAGGACCGTCTTGCCGATCGTGACCTCGGTGCCGAAGCCCAGCGTCAGCTCCTGAAAGCGCGCGCCCTGCACGAACGACCCATTCGTCGAGCCGAGGTCGCGCAGCACGACCCCGTCGGGGCCGGGGGCGGCCTCCAGGTGGCGGCGCGACACCGTCGGGTCGGAGAGCAGCACGTCGCAGCCCTGGCCGGAGCCGAGCGTGATCGGGGCGGTCGACACCTCGAACATCTCGCCGCGGTCTGGACCCTTGACCACCAGCAGGCGGCCGCCGCCGGACTGGCGAATGACGGGGGCGCCGCCGTCGAGGATGCGCGTCTCGGTCTTCAGGTTCATTGCTTCTCGTGGTCGGTCGCGCCGTGGGCCAGCGCGGCCGCCGCGGCCGCGTCCTCGGCTTCCAGGGCGGCCATGTCGGCGCGCGTGGCCAGCTGCGCCAGCTTCGCGCCGCCGGCGGCGGCGCCCAGCAACACGAACACCACCAGCAGCCCCGGCGGCCCGGACCGGCGCGGCGGCGCCATCTCGATGGGCGGGCCGAAATCCAGCGGCTGCGCAGGGGCAGGGAACGACGGGAAGCCGCTCGAGGGGTCGTACAGCGCGGGCGCCGGGACCGCGGGCGCCGGGGCGGGCGGCGCCGGGACGCGCGCCGAGAGCGGCGCGTACGAGCCGGTGGGGCGCGGCAACCCGGGCGGCGGCGCGGTGTACGGGACGTGCGGCGCCCCGTAGGTCG
>CAZJMY010000548.1:0-12185 GCA_964546845.1 uncultured Myxococcales bacterium
AGACGGCCTTGTCACCAATCGTGAATTCGGTTGCCACGGCGTGAACCTCCTCCGGGTGCTGATGGAGGCGCCCCACCGAGATGAGGGGACGCACACCACGCGGTATCAGGCACGCGTACGTACACCTACAAGCTACAGAGCGGGCCGGAGCCGTGTCAAGCGGCGTGAAAAGCGGTATGGTGCGTCGCCGATGGCGCGTCACAGATCCTTCGCGAGCACGTGGTTCCAGCGTCGACGAAAGGACCAGGCGTCATGAAGGCGCTTTTCTTCTTCGCGGTTGCGTTTTGCGGCCTGGGATTCGCTGGTTACGTCTACCTGGTCCCCTATCAGAAGATGCAGCACGCGGTCGCGGTGCGGCAGGCCGAGCTGGCCACGCAGCGCGCTGCGGCCGAGGAAGCGACGGCCGAGCGCGACAAGCTGAAAGAGAAGCTCGACACGTACGTCAGCGCCGACAAGGACAAGTCCTCCGTCGAGGAAAAGAAGAAGGCCGCGACCGAAGCGCTGTCGAGCGGCCTCAAGGGCGGCCTCGAAGAGCTGGGCGGCACTGTCGGCGTGGCGGGTGACGGCGTGCGGATCACCTTCCCCGCCGCCAAGGTGATCGACAAGAACGGCATTGACGTCTCCGACTCCGGCAAGACCGTCCTGAAGCTGGTGGCCGGCACCGCGAAGAAGGAGAACGCGAAGGTGCGGATCTTCGCGCGCACGTCGGCGGCGCCTCCGCCGAAGGACCTGCGCAAGCTGTTCAAGACGACCGGCGAGGTGCGCGCCGTGCGCGCGGCGCGCGTGATGTCGGCGCTGCAAGAAGCCGGGCTCTCGCCAGGCGACATCGTGATCGCCGGCGAAGCCGACAAGCCCGCCGGGCGCGGGCGCGGGCACAAGGGGCCGCCGCCGGCGCCGCCGGACCGCCTCGACCTGGAAGTCGAGCCGGGGTAACCGCGGCCGGCGCCTCGTGCGACAGGCGATCCTCGTCGGGGTGGTGATCTGCGCGGCGGTGCCGCGGGCCCTTGCGTATGACTTCGCCGTCGACCTCCGGACGATCGGGCAGGGCTATCAGGTCCGCGGCTTCGCGCCCGACGGGCGCAACGCGCTGCTGTCGCGCCGCCGGCTCACGCAGTATCTGGACCTGGCTGTCTCCGACATCGGACCGTCTGCGTGGCACGGCGACGACGGCGCCCGGAACCTCTTCTTCTTCGACGCGTCGATGCGGCTGGACGCCGACTTCGGCGGGTATCTGCTGGGCACGCCGACCGGCGCGGCGGCCATCCCCGAGGTGAAGCAGAGCCAGCTGGACATTCTCTACGCCTACTTCGGTGGGCGGAACGTGGGCGGGCGCCTGGACTTTCAGCTGGGCCGCCAGATCCACTTCGACC
The DNA here is from genome assembly GCA_964546845.1 of uncultured Myxococcales bacterium. Classification (GTDB taxonomy): domain Bacteria; phylum Myxococcota_A; class Polyangia; order Fen-1088; family Fen-1088; genus JADGRB01. The sequence continues at coordinate 1,371 of CAZJMY010000548.1, forward strand.
TGGTCGACTTCTACGCGTTCGACGGCGCCGACCTGCAGCTGCACGTGTCCCGTCTCTTCACCGTCGAAGCGCTGGCCGGGACCGAGGTGCGCGGCGAGCTGCCGCTGTCGTCGCCCATCTACGAGCTGGACGGCACCAGCGCCGGGTCGCGCGATCCGGCCACGCGGCCCGACCAGAATTCCGTGCTGGCGCCCATGGCGGGCGCGGCGATCGCGGTCGGCCCGCCCAGCGGCGCCGCCACGGCCCGGCTCGCGTTTCGCGAGGTCTGGTCGGCGACCGCCGATCGGCAGCCCGGCGAGCCGGCCAGCGGCGTGAACTTCGAGGCGCTGTCGCTGACGGCCGCCGCGCACTGGCGGGACCGCATCACGATCTCGGGCGGCATCCGGTGGAACATCCTGTTCGACGAGCTCGACGACGAGCAGCTGGCGCTGCGCGTGAAGCTGACCGCGCGCCAGTGGATCACGCTGGAACATGACTTCCTGGCCCCCACCTTCGACGGCGACTCGATCTGGAACGTGTTCGCCACGGGCGCCTACCGGGACCTGCGGGCCAGCTACGAGGTCGCGCTGCCGCGGGGCGTGAAGGCTTACGCCCGCGGCTTCGTCCGACTCTTCGAGGCCACACCCGACGAGGTCGCCACCGTCGGCCCCTACGCCGGGCAGGACGTGGGCGCGTCAGCGCCGGGGGGGCGGCGCGCGCAAGGCGCCAGTCTGGGCGCCGCCTGGCGATCGGCGCGCGGGATGGCCCGCGCCGACGCGTACTGGGACGACGGCTACGGCGGGCGCAAGCTGGGCGGCGACGCGACTGCCCGGTTCAAGGTGCGCGCCCCGTTGGAGCTCGAGGCGCGGGCGACCGGCTATACCTGGCGCGACGACCTGCAGACGACCGGGACGACGAGCGAGGGGGTCGTCTTCGGGCTGCAGGGCGGCGGGCGCGTGCTGCTGGGCCCGGGCGTCCGCCTGCACCTCCTGCTGGAGGACAACGTCGGCACCTTTTACACCAGCCAGTTTCGGGGCCTGGCGATGGTGGAGCTGGACGCGGGTTTATGAGACGAAAGCGCTGGCTCTCGCGCGCGGCGGTCGCCGCGACCATCGCCTTCGCGGCCGCTGCCGGCTCCGCGGCCGGGCTGGCGTCAGCCTCGCCCGCGACGACCGAAGCGGCACCCGTCGCCCCGGTGGCGCCGCCGGGGCCGTCGCCGCTCATCTACCCGGGCGAGTCGCTGCCGATCCGGTTCGACCACGCGCGCCACGCGCGGCTGGGCGCGACCTGCGAGGGGTGCCACACGGCGGCAGCCGGGTCGACCGTCGCCGCGGACAACCTGATTCCGGGCGAGGCCGCGTGCCGCAGCTGCCACAAGATCGACCGCGCGAACCCGACCAAGACCGTTCCGGCGGGGCAGGGCGCGGCCCGCTGCGACGCCTGCCACGTCGACCCCGCCGGGCACGGCTGGATGCCGGCCGCGCCGTCGAACGGCGACATGCCGGCCGAACCGCCGCGCGTCGTGATGCCGCGGCCGAACCTCAAGTTCAACCACCGCCTGCACGCGGCGCGCGGCCTCGGGTGCGCGCTTTGCCACACGGCGGCGGCGGGGCAGGCAATGGTCACGCGCGCGGACCTGCCGATGATGGCCAGCTGCCTCGCCTGTCACGACGGCAAGCAGGCGACCGCCCGCTGCGCGGCCTGCCACCTGGCGGAGCCCGACGGCCGCCTCCGCGTGCAGCTGGCGACCGCGGCCACCATCGCTGCGGGCGGGACCGGCCTGCTGGAGCCGTCGGGCTCGTTGCGAGGCTTCGATGCCCACGGGCCGACGTTCCGCCGCGAGCACGCCCAGGCGGGGCGCGACGAGCGCTACTGCCTGACCTGCCACCGTCGCAACGACTGCATCGACTGCCACGGCGGCGTCGTCAAGCCGCCCGACATTCATCCGGCGGACTACGTGTCGTTGCATGTGGTCGACGCGCGCCGCAACGTCCCCGACTGCTCGTCCTGCCACCGGCTGCAGACGTTCTGCGTCGGCTGCCACCAGCGAACCGGGGTGTCGGCGGACCCGTCGGGCGGGCAGCCGGGCGTCAAGGCCAACAACCCCTTCGGGACCGGGACGGGCGTCAAGCAGTTCCACCCGCCGGGCTGGGCGCGCGACGCGGCCGGGGTGGTGATCGCCGTGCCCCGCCCGAACAGCCATTCGACGGCCGCCAGGCGGAACATCCGGACCTGCGTATCCTGCCACCGCGAAGAGAGCTGCCTGACCTGCCACTCGACGGATCCGACGCGCGGTCCAAGCTTCTCGCCGCACGGCCCGAACTTCGCCGGGACGGCCCGCTGCCGGTTCCTGTCGTCGCGCAACCAGCGGGCCTGCCTGAAGTGCCACGCCATCGGTTCGGCGGCGCTCGATTGCGAGCCGTAACCAGATTGCCTCCGGAACGCCTCATTTTTTGGCGGCTTTTTCCGATAGCTTACAATTGAAGCCGTGATTGCTGCGCTCGCCTGCCTCGCTCTGCACGTCGACTCCGCGGTGGTGCCGCCGCCGGCGACCGACGTATTCGACCCCGTCGCCGCGCGCGCGGAGCACATGGGCCCCGGCGAGCCGCGCGAGATGTCCAAGAAAGAGGAGTGGTTCCAGGACAAGGCGCTGCGCCCGGACGTGCACCTGTCCGACGCCGACCTCTCCCGGTGGAGCACGCCCAGCCGCGCCGTGCACGAGCGCAAGAAGGTGACGCGCGGGCGCGCTCCCGAGCTCGACGCCGAGGTGTGGCCGGGTGAGCGGCTCGAGCCGGTGACGACGCTGTACAACGTCTGGACGCACGAGGCGCTGCCGATCTTGCCGGGCGACGGTCACGAGATCGACGGGCGCTTCAAGCGGTTCCTGCGCGATCACTTCACGAATCAAGCGACGCACATGGACACGCGGCTCATCGACGTGCTCCGCCGCGTGGCCGGCAAGTTCTCCGCGCGGCGCATCGAGGTCGTCTCCGGCTATCGCTCGCCCAAGTACAACCTGATGTTGCGCAAGAAGGGGCATCAGGTCGCGCGCCACAGCCAGCACATGGAAGGGCACGCCGTCGACTTCCGCATCCGCGGCGTGGCGACCCAGCAGGTCCTGCACTACGTGAAGTCGCTGCGCCTCGGCGGCGTTGGCTTCTATCCTCACTCCCAGTTCGTCCACAGCGACACCGGCCCCATCCGCTACTGGCGCGGCAGTTAGGGGCGGGCTCAGCTTCGTCTAGCTGAGTTTGGACTCGAGCTCGGACCAGCGCGCGTAGAGCCGGTCGACGTCGGCCTGGCGAGCTTCGACGGCGGCGAAGAGCTCCATGAGGCGGCCCGCGTTCGCGGCATGCGCAGGATCTTCGGCTTCGGCTTTCGCCTGCGCGAGGGCGGCGTCGGCGGCGGCGATGGCCTGTTCGATGCCGTCGTATTCGCGCTGCTCCATGTAGGAGAGCTTCTTGCGCGGTGCCGCCGCCTTGCGCTCGTTGGTGGCGGTGTCCTTCGTGCGCTGGGCGGCGGTCGTTTCGGCGCGCCAGGCTTCCCACTGCGCGACGCTGGCGAAGGGGATGATGGCGCCGCCGGGGACGAAGGTGTTGAACGCCAGGATCGTCGTCGCGACCTGGTCCAGGAAGTAGCGGTCGTGCGTGACCAGCAGGACGGCGCCGTCGAAGCTGGTGAGCGACTCCTCGAGGATCGCCAGCGTCGCCAGGTCCAGGTCGTTCGTCGGCTCGTCGAGCACCAGGATCTGCGCGTCGCGCAGCATCAGCTTGGCCAGCAGCAGGCGGCTCTGCTCGCCGCCGGAAAGCTGGCGCACCGGCATCTCGGCCTGCTCGGTGCGAAAGAGAAACCGTTCCAGGTAGCCGCGCACGTGCACACGCGCGCCGCGGAAGGTCACGTGATCGCCGTCGGGCGACAGCGTGTCCGCCACCGTGGCCTCCGGATCCAGCAGCTCGCGGTTCTGCTGGAAGTACGCGACCTGCAGCCCGTCGGCGCGCAGCACCGTCCCCGCTGACGGCGGCTCTTCGCCCAGGAGCACGCGCAGCAGCGTCGACTTGCCGCAGCCGTTCGGGCCCAGGAGGCCGATGCGCGTCCCCGGCCCGACGAACAGGTCGACACCGGTGAAGATCGCCCGCCCGTCGTAGGACTTGGCGACGCCGCGCGCCTCGATCAGGCGGCGCGGGCGGCGCTCGGCCGACTGGAACTCGAGCCCGACCGAGCGCGACTGGTTGCGCGTGGTCAGCTCGTCGACCTCCTTCGCGATGTCGCCGGCGCGCGCGATGCGGGCCTGCTGCTTGGTGGTGCGCGCTGCGGCGCCCCGGCGCAGCCACTCGGTCTCGCGGCGCAGCGTGTTCCGCAGCACGACCTCGCGCCGCTCCTGCGCGTGCATGGCCTCGGCCTTCACGCGGGTGTACGTCGCGTAGTCGCCGTCGACCGACAGCAGTCCGCCCGCGTTGCGCGGGTCCAGCTCCAGGATGCGCGTCGTGACCCGCTGCAGGAACAGCCGGTCGTGCGTCACCGTGATGGTCGCCGGCCCGTCGGGGCGCGCCAGCAGCGACTCCAGCCACTCGATGCTCTCGACGTCCAGGTGGTTGGTGGGCTCGTCGAGCAGCAGCAGGTCCGGGCGCCGCGCCAGCTCGCGCCCCAGCGCGACGCGCTTCTTCCAGCCGCCCGAGAGCGACGCGACCGGCGTCTCCGGCGACACCGCGCCGCCGCCGCGTCCGGTCAGCGACAGCCGCGCCAGCACGTCGTCGGCCGCGCCTTCCGCCGCCGCTTCCTCGACGGCCGCGCGCACCGTCGCGCCCGCGGCGAACCGCGGCACCTGTTCCAGCAGCGCCACCCGCAGCCCGCGCTGCCGCGCGACCGCGCCGCGATCCGCGGAGTGCAGGCCGGCCAGGATCCGCAACAGCGTCGACGTCCCGGCGCCGTTCGGCCCGATGAGCCCGATGCGCTCCCCGTCCGAAACCGTGAAGCTCACCCCTTCGAACAGCGGCCGCGCCCCGAACGAGGCGCTGAGCTCCTGCGCCGTCAGCAGAATCGACATGTCATCGGCATATGAAATGGGAGCGTTTGGGCATCCTGATGTGCATCATTTATGCTCGAACGTATGCGCACGACGCTCGACTTGCCGGACGACCTGCTGAACGAGGCGCGGCGCATCTTGGGCTTCAAGTCGAAGACTGACACCGTGATCCTGTCTCTGACGGAGCTGGTCAGGAAGCGGCGAATCGACGAATTGAAGGGCCTGCTCGGCCATGTCGATTTCGACATCGACATTAATCGATCGCGGCGCCGGCCCAAGCCAGAACGGCGCGGCAGGAGACAGACACGACGGTCCCCCCCGTGATCGTCGTCGACACCTCCGTGTGGGTAGACGCGTTCCGGGGTCGAGCTCATCGCGAGTCGCCTGGCAGGCGCGCTGGATTGGGATGACGTCGCGCTGGCCGTCCCCGTGCCTATCGAGCTTCTCAGCGGCGCTCGCCGCGCTGAGCGCGCCCGCCTGCGGCGCGTGCTGAGCGCGCTCCCCTTGCTGGATCAGGATTTCACGCGCCTCGCTCAGCTCGGCCTCGTCTCTCAGTACGTCGAGCGCGCGTGACGCTCACCGGCGGGTGGGGCGCAGGGCGATCAGCTTGTTGAGGGAGCCCGACGAGAAGCCGGCCAGGTCCAGCGCGACGAACGTGAAGCCCTGGGCGCGCCCCAGCTCGACGATCGACTCGCGGATGGCGGGCTCGACGGCGCGCGGCAGGTCGGGAGCGTCGATCTCCAGCCGCGCAACCTCGCCGTGATAGCGCACGCGCAGCTGGCGGAACCCCAGCGCGCGCAGGCCGTCCTCGAACGCGTCGACGCGGCGCAGGCGCTCGGGGGTAATCTCGGTGCCGTACGGGAACCGCGACGACAGGCAGGCGAGCTGCGGCTTGTCCCAGGTGGGAAGGCCCAGCTCGCGCGAGAGGGCGCGCACGTCGCCCTTGGTGAAGCCAGCGTCGACCAGCGGGTGGCGAGCCCCGCGCTCGTCGGCCGCGCGCAGGCCGGGGCGGTGGTCGCCCAGGTCGTCCAGGTTGGTGCCCAGCAGCACCTCCGCCAGCCCCAGCGCGTCGGCGCGCGGGCGGGCGATCTCCAGCAGCTCCGCCTTGCAATGGTAGCAGCGGTCGGTCGGGTTCTGCGCGAACCCCTCCCGCTCGAGCTCGTGCGAGTCGACGATCTCCAGCCGCGCGCCCATCTGCGCGGCCAGCTCGCTGGCGGCCCGGCGCTCACTGGCCGCCATGGTGACGGAGACCGTGGTCAGGCCGACGCAGCGATCGCCGAGGACGTCGTGCGCGACCCGCAGCAGCAGCGTCGAGTCCACGCCGCCCGAGAAGCAGACCAGCGCCGACGTGTACCCGCCCAGCACCTCGCGCAGGCGCGCGTGCTTGTCGGCCAGCGAAGGGGTGGGGTGGGTTCGGGGAGCTTCCATGTGCATCGACGTTCCTGGCAGCCGGGCGCCCAGCGGGCAACCGGGCACCAATCATAGCCACGAATCAGGCGATCGCGACCCGTTCGCTGGCGGCCACCGCCGCCGCGACCTCTGCCGCCATGTCCAGCTTGGCCTCGGCCGGCGCGACGTCCTGGACCCGCGAGCGCGTGGCCGGGTGCGCGGGCACGAACAGCGAGCAGCAGTCGTCGAACGGCAGGATCGACGTGTCGTACGTGCCGATCCGCTGCGCCAGCGCCGTGGTCTCCAGCTTGTCGTACGTCAGCAGCGGGCGCAGGACCACGCGGCGGGCGGCCTCCTCGATCGTGCTGAGGTTGTGGATCGTCTGGCTGGCGACCTGACCCAGGTTCTCCCCCGTCACCAGCGCGTCGGCCCCCAGTCCGTCGGCGACGGCGTCCGCGATCCGCATCATCATGCGGCGGTACAGGATCACGGCCAGCTCGCCGGGGCCGGCGGCCCGCAGCCGCTTCTGCACGTCGGTGAAGTTCACGATCGTCACCGACCGCAGCGCCTGCCAGCGCGCCAGCTTGCGCGCCAGCGACAGCACCTTGTCGCGCGACTTCTCGCCGACGTAGGGCGGCGAGTGGAAATAGACGGCGTCCATCGCCAGGCCGCGCTTGGCCGCCAGCCAGCCCGCCACCGGCGAATCGATCCCGCCCGACAGCAGCAGCAGCGCCCGGCCCGACGCGCCGACGGGCAGCCCGCCGGGGGCGGCGCGCGTTCCGGCGTACACGAAGGCGTGCCCCGAGCCCACCTCGACGCCGATCGTGACGCCCGGCTCGTGCACGTCGACCTTCAGCCCGGTGGCCTGCCACACGCTGGCGCCGATCCGGCGCGAGATCTCCGGCGACGGCACGGGGAAGCGCTTGTCGGACCGGCGCGACTCGACCTTGAAGCTGGCCGGCCGGTCGCGCGCGATCGCGCGGCGCGCCTCGTCGACGGCGGCCGCCGCGATGGCCTCCAGATCCGGCGTGGCCGCCACCTTGCGCGCGACCGAGAAGGACACCAGCCCGAACACGCGTTCCAGCCGCGCGGCCGCGTCGTCGACGTCGGCGGCGCCCACGCGGACCAGCGTGCGCCCGTGCGTGTTGCTGACGCTGGCCCCGCGCAGGTCGCTGACGGCGGCGCGGATGTTGTCGCCCAGCACGCGCTCGAAGCGCTGGCGGTTCCCGCTCTTCAGGAACAGCTCGCCGTAGCGGCACAGCAAAACGCCCGCGTCGTCCATTGCGCGGGCGTCTTTTACCCGCGGCGGCCCCGATTGGCGAGGGAGAAAGCCGGGCCGGCTTCCGCCGCCGGGTGCAGGTCGCGCGCCGCGTCCGACGGGCGGAGCTCGCGCGCGGCGTCGGCCAGCGCCGCCACGGCGGCGTCGACCTCGGCGGCGGTGGTCTCGCGCGACAGCGAAAAGCGCAGCACGCCCGTGCGGTCGTCGAGGCCGATCGACTTCAAGGCGGCGCTGGGCCCCGCAATGCGCGAGGCGCAGGCCGATCCCGCCGACGCCAGCACGCCCCGCGCCTCCAGCGCGTGCAACAGAGGCTCCGCCGGAAGGCCCGGGAACGCGATCGAGGCGATGTGTGGCGCCCGTTCCGCGCCGGCGACCGTGGGCCGCGCGCCCGGCACCGCGGCCACGGCTTCGCTCTCCAGGCGATCGCGCAGCGCGGCGACGTTCTGGGCTGCACCGGTCTCCCGCGCCGCGCGCGCCAGCGCGGCGGCCGTCCCGAAGCCCACGGCCGCGGGCAGGTTCTCGGTGCCCCCGCGCCGGCCGCGCTCTTGCCCGCCGCCGACCCACAGCGGCTGCAGCCGCGCGCCCGGCCGGAGCCAGAGCGCGCCCGCCCCGCGCGGCCCGTGCAGCTTGTGGGCGGACAGCGCCACGGTGTCCGCGCCCAGCGCCGCCGGACGCAGCCGCATGAGGCCAAAGCCCTGCACGGCGTCGACGTGCAGGTGGGGGCGCCGCCGGCCGGGACCCAGCCGACGCGCGATCTCCGCCACCGGCTGGACCGTCCCCAGCTCGTTTTGCACCAGCATGACCGCCACGACCGCCGTGTCCGGCCGGACCGCGGCCAGGATCGCGTCCGGAGACACCACGCCGTCGGCGCCAGGCGCGACCCGATCCGCGGTGAACCCCTCGGCCACCAGCGCCTCGACGGCCCGCATGACGGCGGGGTGCTCGAACGCGGTGACGACCAGGTGCCGCCCGCGGGAGGCCCGCGCCGCGCCCAGCACCCCCATGGCGTCGGCCTCCGTGCCGCCGCTGGTGAAGACCACCTCCTCGGGCTGGGCCTCCAGCGCCGCAGCCACCTCGGCCCGGGCTGCCTCCAGCGCCCGGGCGGCCGCCGCGCCGGCCGCGTGGGCCGCCGCCGGGTTGCCGAAAAGGTCGCGCGCCGCCCGCGACAGGGCGGCCACCACCTCTGCGGCCGGGCGCGTCGAAGCGGCGTTGTCCAGATAGATCACCGGCGAACTATACGGCGTAATGTCTCTCCCCCCGGCCCCCGCCCTTGGCCCTGGCTGCTTTATTGAGGTAAATCAAGAGCGTGGATATTGGCGCACGGGCCAAGAAGATCTTGCATGCCGTCGTGTCCGAATATCTGGCGACCGGCGAAGCCGTCGGTTCGCAGACGGTCACGCGGCGGTACGGGCTGGACGTTTCGGCGGCCACCGTCCGCACGGTCATGGGTGAGCTGGAGGAGGTCGGCCTCCTGCGGCACGCCCACACTTCCGGCGGGCGCCTGCCGACCGAACGGGGGCTGCGCTACTACGTGGACATGCTGCTGCGCGTCCGCAGCCTGACGGCGGGCGAGAAGGACGACATCCGGGAACGCCTGGCCCCCGCCACGGGCGACGTGCCCGAGGTGATGCAGCGGACGACCCGCATGCTGCGCGAGCTCAGCCATCTGACGGTCGTGGTTCAGGCGCCGCGCCCCGACAGCGACGTGGTGCAGCACCTGGAGTTCGTCCAGATGCGCGACGGCCAGCTGCTGGCGGTCATCGCCGCGGCCAGCGGGCAGATCCAGAACAAGCTCATCCCCGCGGACGCCGCCATCTCGCCGGGCGATCTCGAGCGCATCAACAACTTCCTGAACGGCCTGGTCAGCGGTCTCACCCTGGAACAGGTGCGCGCCAAGCTGCTGGAAGAGATCGTCAAGGAACGCACCACCCACGACCAGCTGGTCGCCCGCGCGCTGCGGCTGGCCAGCGCGGCCGTGCCGGCCGACCCCACGCCCGAGGTGCTGGTGGACGGGCAATCGAACCTGCTGGCCGGAAAAGCCGATCTCGAGCGCGCCAAGCTGCTTTTGCGCACGCTGGAGGAGAAAGACCTGGTGGTGCGCCTCCTGGAACGGACGCTCAGCGCGCCCGGCATCTGCGTCTTCATCGGCGCGGAGGCGAACCTGGCCGACCTGACCGACGTGTCCGTGGTGGCTGCTCCCTACGTGGCTGACGGACGGCCCCTGGGGACCGTGGGCGTGATCGGACCGTCGCGTATGAACTATTCTCGCGTCATCCCGCTGGTCGATTTCACGGCGGAGATGATCGGCGAAGCGCTGGGGAAGAGTTAAGAGACGAGTAGGGAGCCGGAACCGACATGGACGAGACCAACACGAATCAGAACGGTGGCGGGGCAGGGGACGGCACGGCGCAGTTGCCACCGGAGACGGCGGACGAGCGCGTCGCGTCGCTGACCGCCGAACGCGACGAGGTCAAGGACCGCATGCTGCGCATCGCGGCCGACTTCGAGAACTACAAGAAGCGCTCGCGCAAGGAGCAGACGGACGCGGTCGCCCAGGCCCGCGAGGCGGTCCTGCGGGATCTGCTCGAGGTCGCCGACAACCTCGAGCGCGCGACGACGCAGGCGGCGGCCAGCAACGGCTCCGTCGACGGCGCGGCGGTGCTGAAGGGCGTGAACCTGGTGCTGCGGCAGTTCCAGCAGAAGCTGGAGCGGTACGACGTCAAGCCGTTCGAATCCGCCGGGCAGACGTTCGACCCGCGCGTGCACGAGGCGATCTCGCGCGTCGAGAGCGCTGACGTTCCCGCCGGCAACGTCGCCGTCGAGCTGCAGAAGGGCTACAAGATCGGCGAGCGGCTGCTGCGCCCGGCGATGGTGTCGGTGTCGACCGGCCCCGCGCAGTCCAAACCGTCCGAGGGCTAGGCTGGCGACCGACTACTACCAGAGGCTGGGGGTCGACCGGGACGCGACGGAAGTCGAGATCAAGGCGGCCTACCGCAAGCTGGCCCTGCGCTGGCACCCGGATCGCAACCCCGACGACCCGGCCGCCGAGGAGAAGTTCAAGGAGCTCTCCATCGCGTACGCCGTGCTGTCCGACGAGGACAAGCGGGCGCACTACGATCGCTTCGGCGCCGTCGACGGCACCGGT
>CAZJMY010000549.1:0-3792 GCA_964546845.1 uncultured Myxococcales bacterium
TCCGCGCACGTGACGCTGGCCGAAGGAACGGCGGCGAGCGCGGTGGCGGCGAACGTGAAGGCGAGCGCGAGCATCGGCAGAGGGGGCCTGCGGAAACGCTGGAAAGCTACTCCAGGTTGCAGGAGCCATCAAGGTGGGCGGGTCCGTGTGGGTCCGCCGACCACCTTTGGGCCGCGCGGCGATCAGCCCGGGCCGGGTGCTTGCGGGATGCCGAACAGGTCGCGCAGCCGCGGGTAGCGCACTTTCGGCTGATCGAGGTGGTGCAGGCCGACGCGAAGGGTGACGGTGGTGCCGTCGCCCCAGGGCCACCACAGCCCGAAGGCGCCGGGGCCGTTCGGCGGTCCACCCCAGAGCAGCAGCTGGGCGGCGCGCAACCCGCCGCAGGTCGCGGCCAGCGCGCGCACGTCCTCGGGGGCCTCGGGCAGCGTGGCCGACGACCACGACGCCGGCAGCGCCGCCTCGATGGCGGCGCGGGCCGCCGCTTCCTGTGTCAGCGGAATCGAGGAGGACACGCAGCGGAGGCGCCGATCGTACGTCCAGCCGGGGTCCGGCCACTTTGTCTTCAGGCGCTCGAGGCCGCCGAAAACCGCCTCCCACACGTCGTTCGCCGCTTCCTCCGGGGTACCCATTCCCCTGAATATCGCGGAATGGCCCGCTTGCTTGAGTGAGGGCGGACACAACATCGAGGGTCGGGGATATTGACCGGGCTCGAGCGTTCAGCGTACAAAAGACGAGGCGCAGGCTGTCCCCCCTCCTACCCCTGGCTCCGCCGGGCGAGAGGACACGATGACCATTGGTACGGGAAGGTGGTTGAGGTCGACCCTGGTCGTGGCCGTGGTTTCCGCCGCGATGATCTTGTTGCCGGCGCTGGAACGCCCGGCGATCGCTCAGCAGGGGTGGGGCCCGGCGCCCGGGCCGGGTGGGTACGCCCCCGGTCAGCCCTACGGGCAGCCGTACTGGGCGCCGCCGCCGGTGGACGCCGCGCGCGCGACGGCCGAGGCGATGAACGACGCGCGCGCCGACACGAACGGCACGCTCTGGTTCTTCGCGGGCTGTCTGCTGGGCGTCATCGGCATCATCATCGCTTACGTCGCCGAGCCGACGCCGCCGCCCGCGCGGCTGATGGGAAAGTCGCCCGAGTACCTGTCGATCTACACGACGACCTACAAGTCCGAGGCGCGATCGATCCAGGGGCGCGCGGCCATCTGGGGCACCGCCACCGCGGTGGCGGTCATCGTGGTCATCTACATCATCGTGATCGTCGCCATCGTGAAGAGCGAGCCGGGATCCAGCTCGGGGACGGCAGCGGTCATCAGCAGCCCGTGAGCTGGTGCTGGCCGTCGCAGTCGCGGCGCTGGCCGCCACGCTAGCGGCGACACCGACCCGGATCGATCCGCCGCCCGGCGGCGCGACGGGGTCGGTGTCGCTGGCCGCGGACTTCGTGCTGAAGACCGTCGACGCGGCCGGGACCGAGACGGTCTCGGGCGCGTTGAGCTTCGTTCCGGGCGGCGAGATCTGCGTCGCCGTGAAGTCGCCGCGGCTGCAGGAGATGCGTCTCTCCCCGCGCGAGATGGTCATCTACTACCCGGATCGCGACCTGGCGTTCGTCGCTCACCTGGCGCCGCCGATGCTGGACGCGCTGGCCGCGGGGCTGGTCGACCCGGCCAGCACCCTGCCCGCCGGGTCGAAGCTGCTGGAGCGCAAGCGGGCCAACGGCGAGCTGCTGACGCGCTGGCGGGTCGTCGACGGCAGCGGGAAAGAGCTGGGCGAGCTGCGGGCGGTCGAGAACCGGATGGGCGCGCGATCGATCGAGCTGGTCGACGGGCACGGGCAGCCGCAGCGCCGGTTCACGTTCGGCGACCGCGTGCGCGTCGGGATCCGCACTGTCCCGCGCACGGTCGTGGCCGACTACTACGCCCCGGGCGGCGCTCGCCAGCGCGAGGAGCAGTGGACGCTGGATCGGATCGCGCGCTTCGATCCCCAGAAGGGGCCCGTCGGTTGCGCGAAGCTGGGGGCGCAGACGAAAATCCAGCCGCTCCAGTGGTGAGACGACGAATCATGATGGCCGCGCTGGCGTTCGCGGCGGCGTTCGCGCACGTCGGCGGAGCGCTGCCGGCGCGCGCGGCGGAGCCGCAGCCGGACGCGCCCGAGCTGTGGAAGCCCGAGCAAGCCGTCGCCTACCTGCTGGGCGGTTCGATGGCGCCGGCGCAGCACGAGGAGGCGGCGCCGGTCTGGGACGGCGCGCTGGGCAGCGGTGTCACGCGGGCGCTGTTCGGCACGTACCACCTCGTGCTGTCGTCCCAGGACGCCGGGGGCTGCGTGTTCAGTCCGTCGTGCTCGCGGTTCTCGCAGGCGGTGATCGGCCGGTGCGGCCTGTTCCAGGGCGCATTATTGACGCTGGATCGCCTGCTCCGCGATCACCCGCTCGCGGTGCCGTTCTACCCGCGCGCCGAGGGCAGCCGGCTCCTGCGCGACGAGCCGGCGCGCTATTGCCTGACGCGGGCCGAGTGAAGGCGCCCGTGCCGCGGCCGAGGGCGCTGTTCGTCGTCGCGCTGGCGCTGGCGTCGGTCCTCGGGTGGGCCGGGCGGGCGGACGCCCAGGCGCCTGCCGACGCGACGATCAGCCCACCGACGGTCGCGCCCTCGTTTCTGGAGCTCGCGGACCGTTTGCGGAACCTGGGCAGCTTCGACGCGTGCGCCGTCGAAGCGTTGCGGTACGCGTACCAGCACCCGGGCGACCGCGAGCGTGGGTTCGATCGCGCGGCGCTCTGCCTGTCGCTGGCCGGCCGTTACGAAGACGCGCGGCGGTTGGTGCTGGCGCTGCCCGGAGAGGGGACGCCGCTGGGGCCGCGCAGCCGGCTGCGACTGTGCCTGACCGAGGTTTTTCTGTCGGACCTCGCAGCGCCGGTTTGCTCAGCGCTGGAGAGCGGGCCCGCAGCTTCGTCTGGCGACACCGCCGACGCGCTGGCGCGCGCGACGCTGCGGATGCGCGTCATCCGCGCTCGGCGCTGGGCCGAGGCGCGGCAGCTGGCCGCCGCGCCCGCCGCGCCGGGGCTGCCGGACGTGTGGCAGCAACAGGACGGCGAGCTGATTCGCCGCTACGAGACCATGCCGCGCAAATCGCCCTGGCTGGCGGGCGCGCTGTCCGCGGTCATCCCGGGGCTGGGGCGCGTCTATCTGGGCCGCGTCGCCGACGGCGTCATGAGCTTCGTCCTGGTCGGCGTCACCGGCGCCCTGGCCGCCCAGGGGTTCTACGACGAGGGACGGGGCTCCGTTCGCGGGTGGATCCTCGGCAGCGTGGCCGCGCTGCTGTACGTGGGGAACGTCTACGGCTCCGCGGTGGGCGCCATTGTGCAGCGCCGCGACGCCGAGGACGCGCTGATGCAGGAGATCGATCGTGCGTATGAACGGCGCCTGGACCCCTGAAGCGGCGTCCGGCCGCACGCCAGACGGGCGGGCGCTGCCGCGGCACGCGCTCGTCGCAGCCGTCGTGCTGGTCGTGACGTTGCTGGGCGTACACTCGGCGATGGCGGAGCCGGCGCCCGCGTCGCCGGATTTCGTGGCGACGCTGCTGCGCCTGGGCCTCAGTCGGGAGGCGGGCTGGGAGGCGCGGCGTCTGACCGCCGAGGGGGGACCGGAGGCGATCCCGCCCCAGACCGCCTACGACGTCGGCATGGCGCTGGCCCTGGACGGCCAGCCCGAACAGGCGGCGCCGTTCCTGGCCGACGCCGCTGCGGCGACCGAAGATCCGCGGCGCAGCGACGAGTGGCAGCTGGCGGCGGGCGTCGTGCTG
>CAZJMY010000550.1:0-1039 GCA_964546845.1 uncultured Myxococcales bacterium
GCGCAAGATCACCGTCGACGTCCGCGGCGAGATCCTGGAGCTGAAGAACACCATCAACACGATGGTGGACCAGCTGAACGGGTTCGCGTCGGAGGTGTCGCGCGTCGCGCGCGAGGTCGGCACCGAGGGGAAGCTGGGCGGCCAGGCGCAGGTGCCCGGCGTGGCCGGCGTCTGGAAGGACCTGACGGACAACGTGAACTCGATGGCGTCGAACCTGACCAACCAGGTCCGCAACATCGCCGCCGTGACCACCGCCGTCGCCCGTGGCGACCTGTCGCGGAAGATCACGGTCGACGTGAAGGGCGAGATCCTGGAGCTGAAGGACACCATCACCACGATGGTGGACCAGCTGAACGGGTTCGCGTCGGAGGTGTCGCGCGTCGCGCGCGAGGTCGGCACCGAGGGGAAGCTGGGCGGCCAGGCCGTCGTCCCCGGCGTCGCCGGCACCTGGAAGGACCTGACGGACAACGTGAACGCGATGGCGTCGAACCTGACCGGTCAGGTCCGCAACATCGCCGACGTCGCGACCGCCATCGCCAACGGCGACCTGTCGCGGAAGATCACGGTCGACGTGAAGGGCGAGATCCTGGAGCTGAAGAACACCATCAACACGATGGTCGATCAGCTGAACGCCTTCGCGTCCGAGGTCACGCGCGTCGCGCGCGAGGTCGGCAGCGACGGCAAGCTGGGCGGCCAGGCCGAGGTCGAGGGCGTGGCGGGCGTCTGGAAGAACCTGACCGACAACGTGAACTCGATGGCGTCGAACCTGACGGGCCAGGTCCGCAACATCGCCGAGGTCGCGACCGCCGTCGCGCGGGGCGACCTGTCGCGCAAGATCACCGTCGACGTGCGCGGCGAGATCCTGCAGCTGAAGAACACCATCAACACGATGGTCGATCAGCTGAACGGGTTCGCGTCGGAGGTGTCGCGCGTCGCGCGCGAGGTCGGCACCGACGGCAAGCTGGGCGGCCAGGCCCAGGTGCCCGGCGTGGCCGGCGTCTGGAAGGACCTGACCGACAACGTGAACTCGATGGCGTCG
>CAZJMY010000551.1:0-4416 GCA_964546845.1 uncultured Myxococcales bacterium
CTGGCCGCCGCACCGACCGTGGCGGCGCCGCCCAGCGAGGCGGCTCCCCCACCGCCGCCCGCCGCGCCGCCGGCGCGCGACGCCGGCCAGCTGCTGTCCGAAGCGGACAAGCTGCTGGCGCAGGGTGAGGTCCACGACGCCTGCGCGCGCGGCGAAGAGGCCAAGCGCCTCGCCCCGCGGCTGCCTGCCGTCTACAAGTTCCTCGGCAAGTGCTACATGCGCGCCGGCCGCGCGCGCGACGCGAACGACAACTACAAGAAGTACCTCGAACTGGCGCCCAGCGCGTCCGACGCACCATTCGTGAAGAGCATGATCAAGTGATTGTCCGCGTCCGTGGGGGGAGAGGTCTCTGGTTGGTCGTCTTCGAAATCGCGGTGCTCGGCGGCGGGTGCAAGGTCGATCAGGCGGCGTTCGACGCGCGCGTCTTCGCCTGCAACCCGTCGGCGCGTGACCCGGGGTGCGGCAAGGGCCCGCACGGGACGCCGATGACCTGCTACCCGGGCAGCCTGCTGGACGGCACCGACTTCTGCGCGCCCGGCTGCGGCGACACGCCGATGTCGCTGCCCGACGGCAACGTCTGCGTCGAGGGGGGCGCCGAGCTGGCGTTCTGCGATCCGTCCGCGCCCGCGGGCGCCTGCGGCAGCAGCCAGCTCGACTGCCTCCGCACCGACGTCACCAGCCAGGAGGGGGTCTGCACGACGATGACCCCCTGCTCCGTCGACGCGGACTGCACGGATCCCGTGCGCTCCACCTGCGCGGCGACCTTCCTGGGGGAGCTCTACGCCAAGAACCAGACCATGCACGCCGACCACCTCTACTGCCTTCAGAAGAACTGCCAGAGCGGCAACTCGGCCTGCTCGCCAGGGCAGTCGTGCCTGCCGCTGCTGGTGCCTGCGGCGGCGCACGCGCCGGACATCTGCGTGCCCAACTGCGACGCCCACGGCAACTGCCCGCCCAACCACGTCTGCTTCCAGAAGATCTCGGGCCCCGCGAACCCGGCCATCTGCATCCCGGGCCTGCTGGGGTTCATCTGCCAGTCGGACATCGACTGCCTGGTCGGCACCTGCCAGAGCGACCTGGACCCGGACCCCGACCACGGGTTGAAGCTGTGCACGGTGGGGTGCGATCGCGACGACGAATGCAGCGTCTTCGACAGCAACCAGGGGACGTTCTTCTGCGCGATCGGCGTGGGCGTCGGCGGCAAGAGCGGCCACTGCGAGATGCCGAACGCCTACCGGGGCAACTCGTGCCACACGGACGCCGACTGCACGCGCGACGTGAACACCTCCTGCTTCTTCTCGTCGCCGCCGACGTCTCCGAAGGAGCTGGGCACCTGCCTGCGCCCCTGCGACGCGACCAACGACTGCGCGCCGCGCGCCGGCGTGGGGCACACCTGCCTGCCCTTCTCGACGGCAGCCGGGACGCCCGCCGCCGGCTGCTATCCCGGCTTCTTCCCGTACCCCTGCCAGACCAGCGCGAACTGCGTCGGCGACCTGACCTGCCGCGGCGCCGACCTCACGGCGACGCCGCCGAAGCTCGGGAACTGCACGACCCTGTGCCAGACGAACGAGGACTGCCAGGCCGACCGCTGGACCGCCGGCCAGTCGTTCTGCGGCGCCAGCGGGGTCTGCCTGCCCTTGCGCGACGGCGGCGCCCCCTGCACCGCCGACGGGCAGTGCGCCTCGAAGGTGTGCCAGCCGGACACGACCACCTCGGGCGGCGGCAGCGTTTGCGCGGCGGTGGGCGGGTGAGGCGGCTGGCCCTGGCGGCGCTGCTCCTGGCCACGGCGGCGGCGGCCCGCCCCGCCCGCGCCGCGGAGAAGATCGCCGTCCTGGTCCTCGGCTCGTCCGAGAAGGAATCGGAGCTGGCCGACAACCTGACCGAGGTGCTGATCGCCTACGTCGCGCAGCACGGCGGCTTCGAGATCGCCGGCAAAGAGGAGTTCCGGGCGCGCCTGGGCGTCGAGAACGAACGGCGGGCGCAGCAGTGCCTCGACGACCTCTCCTGCCTGGGGCGCGCGGGCGTGTCGCTGGGCGTGCGGCGCATCGTGGCCGGCACCGTCGGCACGCGCGGCAAGCAGTTCCTGTTCAACCTCAACTTGAACAACGTCGAACAAGGCAAGGTCGAGAGCCGCGTTTTCCGCCTGGTCGAGGGGGGCGTCGAGGACCTGATCCACGCGGTCCAGGAGGCCTGCGGCGAGCTGTTCCGCCCGCACGTCGAGCCGGGAAAGATCCAGGTGGATTCGCAGCCGCCCGGCGCGCGCGTGTCGATCGACAACGCGTATCTGGGGGTGACGCCCCTCCTGTCCGGGACATTGCTGGCGGGGCAGCACGGCGTCCGCGTCGAGGCCGACGGGCGCTTCCCCTGGATGTCGCGGGTCGAGGTGCGCCCCGGCGAGGAGCTTCAGATCCGGCTGACGCCCGACAACCTTCCGCGCCGCCGCGGCTGGCCGGCTTATGCCGCCTACGGAACCGCCGTAGCCGGAGCGGCCGCGCTGGCGGCGGGCGGCTTCCTCGGCGAGCTCTCGCAGCTTCAGCCGAGCGGCGCGACCCGGGCCCAGGCGGCCGACGATCTGGACCAGAAGAGAAACCTGGCTTTGGCCGCCAACGTCTCGTTCGTCTCAGCCGCCGTTCTCGGCGCCGTCTCCATCTATTTCTTCATCCGGTACCACGACGACATCTTTGGACGTACCGAGCATTACGATAGCGCGCCCTGAGTCGGGGTCCGGGACCTAGACACCGTGGGTGGAGATGGTTACGTAGGATCGGAGAGGCTGGGGGGTAACGCTACTGGATCGTAACCTCCTCCACCGGACCAGCGAATAAGCCCCATGATTCCGCGGCCCCGCCTGCCGGGTTCGTGGCATGGGCCTTGCGATGATGGGCGGCATGCTCAGCATCGCGACGACTTCAACGAAACGTCATCAACCGCGCCGCCGCCGGACCTCCGAGGCAGGCGCTGTTCGTCCGGAGACTGCCAAGAGCCGCCACCTGAAGGCGGTCGAAGGCGAAGAGGTCGAGGCCGAATCGACCGAAGCTCCGGAAATGGAGCTGGGGGCCGAGGGCGCGAGCCCCATGACCGACCTGGTGGGACTGCCCATCGAGGCCGGCCCCGAGATCGAGACCCCGGCCGCTGCCGAAGCGGAGCCGGTCCCCTCGGACTACTCCACCATCGGCGCCTACCTCCACGAGCTCCGGCGCTACCCGCTCATGACGCGGGAAGAGGAGCACGAGGTGGCGGTGCGGTACTCCCAGACGGCCGAACAGGCCCTGGCGGCGCGCCTCATCACCGCGAACCTCCGGCTGGTCGTCAAGATCGCCCAGGAGTACCGCCGGGCCCACCGCAACATCCTGGACCTCATCCAGGAGGGGAACATCGGCCTCATTCACGCGGTCCAGAAGTATGACCCGTACCGCGGGGTGAAGCTGTCCTCGTATGCGTCCTGGTGGATCCGCGCGTACATCCTGAAGTTCATCCTGGCCAACTGGCGCCTGGTGAAGGTCGGGACGACCCAGGCCCAGCGAAAGCTGTTCTTCAACCTCCGCAAGGAGCGCGAGAAGCTGGAGAAGCAGGGCTTCCAGGTCGAAGCCAAGCATCTGGCCGCCGCCCTCGACGTCACCGAGCAAGAGGTGATCGAGATGGAGCGCCGGCTGAACGCGGCGGAGACCTCGCTGGACGCGCCGATGCGTTCCGACGAGCAGGGCGACCGCACGCAGGGTGACTTCGTGCGCGCGGCGCCGTCGTCGCGGCCCGACCTGCAGGTCGAGTCCGGCGAGTTCGGCGCCATCCTCAAGGACAAGCTGCACGCCTTCGGCGCCACGCTGCGCGACCGCGACCTGGAGATCTTCCGCGACCGCCTGCTGAACGACGAGCCGGCGACGCTGGTCCAGATCGCCGAGCGGTTCGGCGTCACCCGCGAGCGGGTCCGCCAGATCGAGGAGCGCCTGAAGAAGCGCCTGCGCCAGTACCTGGTGTCCGAGCTGGGCGACGGCGTCCAGATCGACGATACGCTCGATTGAGCGACTGAGATCGGCGCGGATGCGCGACTGAGCGGCGGGGCACCCGGCAACGGGGCCCCGCTTTTTCATTTTCGGCGGCCGTGCGCCGGAGCTACTGCTGCGTCTGGGAGACGCACTCGTGCGGGCCGGCCGTGACCATGAGAGTCATCATCTGCGTGATGGTGCTGCCGGCGGTGAATTCGACCGAACCGGTGGCGCAGAGGAAGCTGTCCATCACCGGCTGGCTGTCGTACCCCGAGAAGCTGAACGTCAGCTTGCCGGAGTCGGCGAAGGTGGCGTACTCGAACGTCCCCAGCACGGGGTAGTTGGAGCCGAACGGGCAGGCGGGCATGGCCATCCCCGCTCCCTTGCCCGTCGTCGGCAGCGTGATGAGGTCGTTGTCGGCGCCCGAGACCTT
>CAZJMY010000552.1:0-3277 GCA_964546845.1 uncultured Myxococcales bacterium
CCGAATGGACCGCGAGGCGCACCCGAGTGTGCTACCTTGCACGCGCATGTGCGGGGTGATCGGCGTCTATGGACACCCGGAAGCGGCGAACCTGGCGTACCTGGGCCTCTACGCCCTCCAGCACCGCGGCCAGGAATCGGCTGGAATCGTCGCCACCGACGGCGAACGACTGCGGTCCGTCAAGGAGATGGGCCACGTCAACGACATCTTCACGGTCGACCGTCTCCGCGAGCTGCGCGGCTACGCGGCCATCGGTCATGTCCGGTACTCGACCGCGGGCGACTCGTCCAAGCGGAACGCGCAGCCCATCGCCGTCGACTACTTCGGCGGCTCGGTCGCCGTCGGCCACAACGGCAACCTGGTCAACGCGGCCGAGCTGCGCGAGCGGCTGGAGGCCGACGGCGCCATCTTCCAGACGACCGCCGACACCGAGGCCATCGTTCATCTGATCGCCCGCTCGCGCGAGCAGACGCTGCCGGCGCGGGTGGCCGACGCCCTTCGCCAGGTGCGCGGGGCTTACTCGCTGGTGTTCCTGACCGAGGACCAGGTCATCGCCGTGCGCGACCCCATGGGGTTCCGTCCGCTGGCCCTGGGCAAGTCCAAGGACACCTGGGTCGTCTCGTCCGAGACCTGCGCGTTCGAGCTGCTCGAGGCCGAGTTCGTCCGCGACGTCGAGCCCGGCGAGATGGTCATCATCGACGGCAACGGCGTCCGCAGCGAGCGCCCGTTCGGCGAGCAGGCCTCGCACCGCTGCGTGTTCGAGTGGGTCTACTTCGCGCGGCCCGACTCGACGATCGACGGCAAGTCGGTCTATCGCGCGCGCGAGCGGATGGGGCGGCGGCTGGCCATCGAGCACGCCGTCCCCGCCGACGTGGTCATTCCCGTGCCCGACTCCGGGGTGGCAGCGGCCATCGGCTACGCCCGCGAGAGCGGCATCCCCTACGACCAGGGGCTGATGCGGTCCCATTACATGGGGCGCACCTTCATCGAGCCTTCGCAGCACATCCGGCACTTCGGGGTGAAGCTGAAGCTGTCGCCCGTGCGTGAGGTGCTGGCCGGCAAGCGGGTGGTCGTCGTCGACGACTCGATCGTCCGGGGCACGACCTCGCGCAAGATCGTCGGCATGATCCGGGGCGCCGGTGCGAAAGAGGTGCACATGCGCATCAGCTCGCCGCCCACCGTGGGGCCCTGCCGGTACGGCATCGACACGCCGACCACCGAAGAGCTGATCGCGTCGGCGCACACGCCCGACGAGATCCGCGACTACGTGGGGGCCGATTCGCTGGGGTACCTGTCGCTGGACGGGCTCTACGCCTCGGTCAACGGCGGCAACGACGAGAAGCGGGGCGGCTTCTGCGACGCCTGCTTCTCGAACGCCTACCCGATCGCGCAGCAGCCGCCGGCCCGATTGCGGCAGCTCCGCCTCATCACCGGCTAGCCGGCCGCGCCATGGCGACGATCGCGACGTCGGTGACGGTCATCGACGGCCCGCCCGCGGCGGCGGCAGAGCTGGACGCCAAGCTCGCCGAGATGCGGGCGCGCTTCCCGCGCGCCATCGTGGACCGGTACCTCGCGTCCCTGCCCGCCATCGGCGCGCGCGTGCTGGTCGCCCCGGGCGCGGCGGTGGTCGGCGACGTCCGCCTGGCCGAAGACGCATCGGTCTGGTACGGCTGCGTGCTGCGCGGCGACCTGGCGCCGGTCAGCGTCGGCGCCCGCACGAACGTGCAAGACGGCAGCGTCCTTCACGTCGCCGACGACGGCCCGTGCGTCATCGGCGCCGACGTCGTCGTCGGACACCGGGCCATGCTCCACGCCTGCCGCGTCGAGGACGCCTGCCTCATCGGCATGCAGGCGACGGTCCTCGACGACGCCGTCATCGGCGCGGGCTCGGTGGTGGGCGCCGGCGCCGTCGTCACCCAGCGCACCGTGATTCCTCCCCGCAGCCTCGTGTTGGGCGTCCCGGCGAAGGTCATTCGGACACTGACCCCCGACGACGAAGCCTTCCACCGCGCGCACGCGGCCAAGTACGTCCGCCTCAAAGAAAACTACCTCCGCGACTCATTGCGGAGCGGATGACAGAGGCAGAGGCAGATCGGAACGAGGGCGAGTCCGAGTTCGAGTTCGAGTTCGAGGGTGGCTCACGTGTTCGTGAGCGTGGGCGAGTTCGAGTTCGAGTTCGAGGGTGGCCAGCGTGTTCGTCGTGAGGTCCGCGTGTGGGGGGACAGTCCGGTACATAGGTGACACTTGGTGTACACCCGGTCTGTACCCACGCTAGCCCCGCCACGAGCACGCTGGCCGAACACGAACACGAACTCGAACACGCCCACGACCACGCGCCCGAACACGCCCGCCCCCCTCGGACACGAACTCGAACTCGGACTCGCCCTCGGCCGCCG
Organism: uncultured Myxococcales bacterium; assembly: GCA_964546845.1. Taxonomy (GTDB): domain Bacteria; phylum Myxococcota_A; class Polyangia; order Fen-1088; family Fen-1088; genus JADGRB01. Next base: position 2,397 of record CAZJMY010000552.1, read on the forward strand.
GCTTTTTCCGCTCTTCTCTTCTCTTCTCTTCTCCGCCCGCCGTTGCCACTGCGATCGTGTAGACTCCGCGGCCATGGAAATCGGTCCCCTGCGAGAGCGCTCGTCGAAGCTGCAGAGCCGGCTCGAGGTTCTCCGGGGGCATCTTTGACATCGCCGGCAAAAAAACACGGATAGCCGAGCTGGAGCACCAGTCGGGCGAGGCGGACTTCTGGAGCGCCGCCGACAAGGCCCAGGCCGTGCTGCGTGAGCAGGCGCGCCTCAAGTCGACGGTCGACGGGTGGGAGGCGCAGGTGCGGGCGCTCGAGGACGCCAACGTCCTCATCGAGCTCGCCGACGAGGCCAAGGACGAGGCGACGGCGATCGAAGCCGACGCCACGTTGCGCGCGGCCGAGGACGCCATCACCAAGATGGAGTTCGCGCGCATGCTCTCCGGCCCGTACGACCGGAACGGCGCGCTGGTCAGCATCAACGCCGGGGCGGGCGGCACCGAGTCGCAGGACTGGGCCGAGATGCTGCTCCGCATGTACATCCGCTGGGCGGAGCGCAAAGGGTACAAGGTCGAGGAGCTGGACCGGCAGGCCGGCGACGAGGCGGGCATCAAGAGCGCCACGATCGGCGTCGAGGGCGAGTGGGCCTACGGGTGGCTGCGCGCCGAGGCCGGCGTCCACCGGCTGGTGCGCATCTCGCCCTTCGACTCGCAGGCGCGGCGTCACACCTCGTTCGCCAGCGTCTTCATCTACCCGGACATCGACGAGACCATCAAGGTCGAGATCGACGAGAAGGACCTGCGCATCGACGTCATGCGGTCGGGCGGCGCCGGCGGCCAGCACGTCAACAAGACCGAGTCGGCCGTGCGCATCACGCACATCCCGACGGGCATC
>CAZJMY010000553.1:0-1979 GCA_964546845.1 uncultured Myxococcales bacterium
CGGACCACGGGCGGCGGGACGGCGGCCATCGGCGCGACGGCTGCGCGCGCCGCCGCCGGCAGCGTGACCGTGAAGACGCTGCCGGCACCGGGGCCGGCGCTGGCGGCCTCGATGCGGCCGCCGTGCAGCTCGCAGATGCTCTTCGCGATCGCCAGGCCCAGCCCCAGCCCGCCCTCCGAGCGATCGATGGCCCGCTGCCCCTGCACGAACACGTCGAAGACCTCCGGCAGCAGCTCGCGCGGGATGCCGATCCCCTGATCGCGCACCTGGACGACGACCCGGTCGCCGTCGGCGCGGGCGCGGACGGCGATCGACGTGGCCGGCTCGCTGTACTTGGAGGCGTTCGTCAGAAGGTTCTGGAACACCTGCGCCAGGCGGGTCGGATCGGCGTCGACCGTGAGCCCCTCGCGCGCGACGTCGACCGACAGCCCTTGGCGCCGCTTTTCCAGCAGCGGGCTGGCCATCTCGATCGCCTTGGCCAGCACGGCCGACATCTCGACGGGCTGGCGCATCAGCTGGATCTTGCCGCGCGTGATCCGCGAGACGTCCAGCAGGTCGTCGACCAGTCGCGACAGGTGGTCGACCTGGCGGCGGATGATGTCCCGCTCCTTGTGCAGCGCGGAGCTCGCCTTCAGGTTCATCAGGTCCAGCGCCGTGGCGATGGGCGCCAGCGGGTTGCGCAGCTCGTGCCCCAGCATGGCCAGGAATTCGTCCTTGCGCCGGTCGGCGACGCGGGCGCGCTCGACGGCGCGCTCCAGCTGCTCCTTCTGCTCGCGCACGGTCTTGTACAGACGCGCGTTCTCAAGCGCGACGGCGGCCTGCCCCGCGATGCTGGTCGCCAGCCGTTCGTGCGCCTCGCTGAACCGCCCCGGCTGCGAATGCCGGAACGACAGGCTGCCGTAGACCTCGCCCGTGCGCGTGACGACGGGAACGGCCAGATAGCTGCGCGTGCCGGCCGGGTCGAACCGGGGATCCCCGGCGGCGTCGTCCAGCCGCGCGGCGGGCTGATGCCCGAGGTCGAACGAGGATTGCTCGGCGCCGACCAGCTTGGCGATCTCGTCGGTGATCAACCGAACCAATCGATCATGATCCAGCTCGCTCGCGAACGAGCTGGCCAGGCGGTGCAGGGTGTCGTTGATGCGCCGCTCCTCGTCGGCGCGCAGGCTGGCCCGCTTCTGCTCGTCGATGTCGACGATCACGCCCGCCAGGACGGCTGGTTTGCCGTCGGGGCCGTTGATCACGCGGCCGTGCGATCGGATCCAGGTGAAGGATCCGTCTCCCCGCTGGACGCGCACCTCGGGCGTGTACGGCGCGCCCTCGCGCAGCGTCCGCTGGAAGGCGTCGCGCGCGACCGGGCGGTCGTCGGGGTGGATGGGCGTGAAGTCGGCCGGGACGTGAGCGTCGGACAGTTCGAGCAGCGCCAGGTACGAGGCGTCGCGCGTGCTGGTCATCGTGCGCAGGTCCAGGCTCCAGGTCGCGGCGCGCGCCGCGCTCAGCGCGACCCGCAGCTGCTCCTCGCGATTCTGCAGCGCCTCGTAGAGGCGGGCCCGTTCCAGGGCCTGCGCGGTCAGCTCGCCGACGGCGCGCAGGAAGTCGCGGTCGGTCGCGCCCAGCTCGCGCGCCTCGGCGAACGACACCGAGATCGCGCCGCTGCGCCCCTCGAAAGAGAAGGGGACCGCGCCCCACGACCGCACGCCGTGGCCGCGCCAGCTGGCTTCGAAGTGAGGGTAGCGGGCGGCCAGCGCCGCTTCGCCGGCCGCCCACACGACCTGCCCGCTGCGGATCGCCTCGGCGGCCGGGACCGCGAAGTCCAGCGGAACCCGCGCGACCTTGGCCAGCCGTTCGGGGTCGTACGTGCCCGAGATGCCCAGGATGTGCAGCTCGTCGCCGACGCGGATGGACGCGCCGGACCAGACGGCGCCCGTCACCGACCGAGCCTCCTCGGCGGAGATCGCGGTCACCTCGTGCGGCGTCCGTGC
>CAZJMY010000554.1:0-13199 GCA_964546845.1 uncultured Myxococcales bacterium
CGGGGGCGCAGCCGGCCGAGGCACCGGCGCGACCGGCGGACCGGGGGGTGGGGCCGGTCATCCGTCGGGCGGCCACGGCGGCGCCTCCACGACGGGGGCGGGCGGGTCCGTCGGTGGCGGTGGTGGCCGGACGGGCGGAGCCGGCGGCGGCGCCAGCGCGACCGGCGGCGCCGCGGGCCCGGTGCGCATCATGGCGATCGGCGACTCCGTCACACGGGCGACCTGCTGGCGCGACTTCCTCTGGCAGCAGTTGCAGCAGTCGTACGCCGGGAAGGTCGACTTCGTCGGGACGTTGCAGGCGGACTACGGCTGCAATGTCTCCGGTTTCGACCGGGACAACCAGGGCTACAGCAGCTCGTTGGTCACCGAGGTCGTCGCCGGCGTCACGAACGCGCGCACGTGCGATCCGTACTGCCCGAACATGAACGACCTGCAGACGGCGTTCGCGGCCGCCAGGCCGCAGGTCGTGTTGATGCACTGGGGGACGAACGACGTCTGGAACGGCAAGTCCTCGTCCAGCATCACCAACGCGTACTCGACCGTCATCGATGCCCTGCGCGCGGCCAATCCGTCGGTCGTCATTCTTCTTGCGCAGATCATCCCCATGAACGTGACGGGCGCGACCTGCTCCGGGTGCTCGTGCGCCAGCTGCCCGACCGCCATCCCGGCGCTCAACACGGCCATCGTCACGTTCGCGGCCGGCAAGGCGACCCCGCAGTCCCCGGTGATCGTCGTCGATCAATACACGGGGTTCGACGCGACCGCCGACACGCGCGACGGCGTCCACCCCAACACGCAGGGGTCGCAGAAGATGGCGTCCCGGTGGTACGCGGCGCTGACCGCCAATCAGCTGGTTCGCTAGCGGTTGCCAATCCGTGCGCGCCGATTCGGATTGGCTGATTCGTTTTAAAAGAGGCGCTGCATTGCGGCGCGGTGTCTTTTCGGGAATTCTAAACTTAGTTAACGTTCCTGGCGTTAAAGGCAGGATCAGACATGCGCGACTTTGCCTGGCGGTCGGGACGAGCGGACGTCGAGCTCCCCGTCGAGGTGGCGACGGATCAGGGGGCCTTCACGGCCGCCTGCAAGAACATCGGCGCTGGCGGCGTCTTCGTGGCGACGGATCGGCTGCCGCAGGTCGGTACGCGGCTCGCGATCAAGCTCCAGCTGCCGCAGCTGGAGCGCCCGATCTCGGTCGGCGCCGAGGTCCGCTGGACGCGCGCCGGTGAGGCGACGGCCAACGACCCGCGCGCGCCGGGCATGGGGTTGCGGTTCGTCGATTTGCCGGTCGGCGCGCTGATCGCCATCCACGAGCTGCTGCTCGCGCACGAGTGATCGGCGCGCCCCGGCGCCGCGCCTACTGCCCGGCCGGCGACAGCTGGAACGGGTAGGTGACGCTGGCCAGGCCGCCGCCCTGCGGCTGCGGGAACTCCCAGCGGCGCACGGCGCCCACCACGCACGATTCAACGGCCAGGTTCCCCAGCGTCGAGCTGGAGAGCACCGCGGCCAGCACGCTGCCGGTCGGCGCGATCGTGAACTGCACGACGACCCGACCCGCCAGCGTCGGGTGCGCCGCCAGGGCGTTGACGTAGCAGTAGCGCACCTCGTTGAGGTGCTGCCGCACGATCCGGCGGATGATCTCCTTGTCCAGCGAGCCGCGCACGGACGCGCTGCCGATCAAGATGTCCGGCGGGTGAGGTTTGCGCGTGCCAAGCGAGCCAGCGGTGCTACCGTAGCCGGATCCTGCACCGGAGCCGGGCCGATGCCCGAAGCGGCCAAGAGTGTCGATCGCGCCGTCTCCGATCGTCCGGTCGCCCGTCCCGGCGGCGCCGGCGCCCGTTCCCAGGCGGCCCAGGCCGTTCAGTCCGTAGGCGGCGGCGATGTCCACGCCCTCCAGATGACCGATCGCGTCTCGCGCGTCGCCGCCGATCGCGGGACCGGTGTCGAAGACGTCTGCCACGGCCGCCGACCGGGGGCCGTCGAGGAGCGACAGCACCCCGGACGAACGGACGGCCGCCGCTGCCTGTCGCGCGTCCGTCCTGGCGGTCCCGGCGACGGCCAGCCGCGTCTCGCGGCGCGGCGCGCGCGGAGAGCCGGCCTGGCCGGACGGTCCCGAGGCGGCCCGGCTGCCGCCGGCCGGTGACCGCGCCGCTTCGCGGGCCTTCTCTACGGCCGGCGCCGCCACGTCGAGCGGGATCACCACCGTGCGGTCCAGCCGGCGATCGGCGCCGAAGACGTCCAGCGACAGCGCGCGGGGATCGGGCGGCATCCAGCGCACGACGGACATCACCGCCAGCAGCGCCACCGCCACGCCGGCGGGGTAGCGCAGCCCCGCCCTCCAGCCGGGCGGGAGCCAGGGCCGTGGCACGGTGCCGGGGATCTCCGCCGCGCGCAGCTCGAAGACCATTTCGCCGCACGGGATGCGCAGGTGCGCGTCGGGCGGCAGCTCCAGCGGCGCCTCCGGTCGGCCCGCGTCGGGGCGCAGCGGCAGGCGCTGGTGGGCGGTCCACAACTGGGCGCCCATCGCCGGCGTCAAGCTGACCGCGAAGCCGGCCGGCGTCCGTTCGACCAGCGGGTGGGGCGGTTGATCCTCGGCGGCCGTGAGCCAGGCCGGGTTGACGGGGGCGTCGGCGCCGCGTCCCGGCCCCACCGTGAAGCGGCCGGGGCGATCGGCGCGCAGCAGCCGCGCCGCCAGCGTGATGTCGCGAAAGCGCGCCTCGACCAGCAGGGCGGGAGCCGCCAGGCTGATCGTGGCGGAGCCGGGCGACGCGCCGTCGCGCGGCGGGTCGGTCCCGTGGCTCGGCGAACCTGCGGGCGGCGGGACGGGGACGCCTGGGAGACGGTCGCGGCGCGGATCGAGGTGCTGCATGGGAGCTCCTTTCCCGGAGAGACACGCCGCCCACGCCTGAGTTCCGACGGAACTTTCGTGCCCGGCCGGTGTCGCGCGCCACCGAACCACCGTCCGGCGCCCGCGTTCGGCGGTTCACGCGCGCCGAGGACGGGACAACCGCGTACGGCCCAGTATATTTCCGGCCCCATGACGACCGCCGCCGCCGAGGGAAGCATCTCGGCAGCCCCCGCCATCTCTCCCACCGAAGTTCCCGACGAGCTTCCCCGATCGATCGTCCGCCTGTTCTGGCTGTTCGCGCGGCCGCACCGCGTGACGGTGATCTGCATGATGGCGGCCGCGCTGTCGCTGCGCGCGCTGTCCGTGATGCAGTTCTACGCGATGAAGCGGATCGTCGACACGGCGGTGCACGCCGACTTGCACGCGCCGGGCGTGTGGAGCGTGCTGCGGCCGCCGCTGCTGTCGTTCTTCGCGGTGGTCGGCGTCTTCATCGTCGTCGAGTGGGCGGCCTGGTACTGCTCGTACTCCAGCCGCATCCCCGTGCTGGCGCGGGCGCGGCAGCTGGTGTTCACGTACGCGCAGCGGCACAGCCCGACGTACTTCGACAACATGCTGACCGGCAAGGTCGCCCACCGGGCGATGCTGCTGCCGGAGCAGACCGTCTCGTTGTTCGAGCGCACGAACTGGGACTACCTGCCGCTGGCGATCCAGTGCGCGCTGCTGCTGGCGCTGTTCTTCCGCGCGCAACCGACGTTCGCCGGCATCCTGGCGGCGTGGCTGGCCGTGTACGTGGCGGTGACGACCACGATGGGGCGCCGGATCGCGGCGTTCGGCGCGGCGCACAGCGAGGCCAAGGCCCAGCTGACGGGGCGGATCGTCGACTCGATCACCAACATCAAGAACGTCATCTTCTTCGCCGCGCACGAGCGCGAGGACCGCATCGTCGGCGACTCGGTGGCCGAGACGTTCCAGGCGCAGCGCGCCCAGTACCGCGCGTTCGTGCAGATGCGGGTCATCCTGCAGGCGCTGAACTTCGTGATCTACGCGGTGCTGCTGCCGCTGGCCCTGCAGCGGCTGGTGCGCGGGGCCATCAGCGTGGGCGACTTCCTGCTGATCTCGACGCTGATGATCCAGCTGATCCGCAACGTGTTCGACATGGCGAACGGGCTGCCCGAGACCTACGACATCGTCGGCAGCATCCGCGACTCGCTCGACATGCTGATCGTGCCGCGCGAGATCCGCGACCGGCCCGGCGCGGCCGCGCTGGCGGTCACGCGCGGCGAGGTGCGCTTCGAGGGGGTCGGCTTCGCGTACGAGCACCGCAAGGCGGTGTTCGAGGGGCTGGACCTGACGATCCCGGCCGGGCAGCGCATCGGCCTCATCGGCCACTCCGGCGCGGGCAAGACGACGCTGGTCACGCTGCTGATGCGGCTATACGACATCCAGCGCGGCGTCATCCGGATTGACGGGCAGGACATCGCGGGCGTCACGCAGGCCAGCCTGCGCCGGTCGATCGGCCTCATCCCGCAGGACGTCGTGCTGTTCCACCGGACGTTGCTGGAGAACATCCGCTACGGGCGGCCGGACGCGACCGACGCCGAGGTGATGCGGGCCGCGCGCCGGGCGCACGCGCACGAGTTCATCCTGGGCCTGCGCGACGGCTACCAGACGCTGGTGGGCGAGCGCGGCGTCAAGCTGTCGGGCGGCCAGCGGCAGCGGATCGACATCGCCCGCGCGCTGCTGAAGGACGCGCCGATCCTGGTGCTCGATGAGGCGACCTCGGCGCTGGACAGCGAGTCCGAGGCGTTGATCCAGGCCGGCGTCAGCGAGGCCATGGCCGGCAAGACCGTCATTGCCGTCGCCCACCGGCTGTCGACGCTGGCGCACCTGGATCGCCTGCTGGTGCTGGACGGCGGTCGCGTCGTCGAGGACGGCACCCACGCCGAGCTGCTGGCCCGCGGGGGCGTGTACGCGACGCTGTGGCGGCGGCAGGTCGGCGGGTTCCTGCTGGACGCCTGAACCGACCGGCGCTATCTCCCCGTCCATGCTGTTCGATCCGTTCGTGCTGCGCGGCGTGACGCTCCGCAACCGCATCGGGGTCTCGCCGATGTGCCAGTACTCGAGCCAGGACGGGTTCGCGGACGACTGGCACCTGGTTCACCTGGGGAGCCGGGCCGTGGGCGGCGCCGGGCTGGTCATCGCGGAGGCCACGGCCGTCGAGGCGCGCGGCCGCATCAGCCCACAGGACCTGGGCCTCTGGAAAGACGAGCACGTCGAGCCGCTGGCCCGCGTCGCGCGGTTCGTGCGCGCGCAGGGGGCGGCGCCGGGGCTTCAGCTCGCCCACGCCGGGCGGAAGGCGTCGGTGTCGCGCCCCTGGGACGGCGACAAGCCGCTGGATCCGCCGCACGGGTGGGCGCCCATCGTCGCCCCCAGCGCGATCGCGTTCGGCCCCGGGTACCAGACGCCGGTGGCGCTGGACGGACCCGGACTGGCCCAGGTGATCGCCGCGTTCGGCGCGGCCGCGGCCCGGACGATGCGGGCCGGCTTCGAGGTCCTCGAGATCCACGCGGCGCACGGCTACCTGATTCACGAGTTCCTGTCGCCCGTGACGAACCGGCGCGACGACGACTGGGGCGGGACGTTCGACAACCGCGTTCGCCTGGCGGTCGAGATCGTCCGCGCGGTCCGGCGCGTCGTGCCGGACGCGCTGCCGCTGCTGATGCGGCTCTCGACGACCGACTGGCTCGACGGCGTTTCCGGTGGCGGCTGGACCGTCGAGGATTCGATCGCGCTGGCGCGGCGGCTGAAAGGCGAGGGGGTCGATCTGGTCGACTGCTCGTCGGGCGGCATCGCGCCGGGCATTCGCATCGACGCCGGCCCCGGGTATCAGGTCCCGAACGCGGCGCGCATCCGCGCCGAGGCGAACATCCCGACGGCGGCCCTGGGCTTCATCACGTCGGCGACCCAGGCCGAGCAAACGTTGCGGGCGGGCGCGGCCGACCTGGTCTTCCTGGCCCGCGAGCTGTTGCGCGACCCGTACTGGCCGCTGCGCGCCGCTCGCGAGCTGCGGGCGCCGGTGGCCGCGCCCGTTCAGTACCTGCGCGCCTGGCGGTGAGGGCCGCGGACGGAGACGCAGCGTCAGCGCAGGGCGAGGGTGGACGAGCGCCAGGTCGGGGAGCTCCAGCGTTTGAAGGCGGTCAGCTTGTCGGCGTTGCTGGCCCATTTGTCGACGGACAGGGTCGGCGCGTCCAGGACCTGGAATCGCCGGCTGGGGTGGCCGTCGACGTGGGCCTCGCGCACGACCAGCAGCTTGGCGCCGTCGGGGGACATGCCGGCGGTCTCGACGTAGCCGGCGCCGGCGTCGGGGTTGGCGGTCGCCGGGGTCAGCGTGTCGACGGTCCACGAGGCGCCGCCCGGCGCGCGGCGCAGGACCCAGAGCTCCGTCCAGGCGGGAAGGGGCTGAACGGCGATCGTGGCGACGTTACCGGCGGCCGCCCAGCGGAGCGCGCTGGTCCAGACGACGCCGAACGTGCAGCGTTCGCCCAGCACGGCGCCCGCGCGCTTGCCGCCGCCGTCGACGATGCGCAGGCAGGTCTCGCCGGGGCCGCGCGCCTCGGCGACGACCGCGACGGCACGTTCGTGCGCTGGCCTGGGCGGGGTCTCGCCCGCCCAGCGCGAGGCCGCCACGCGAACCGCGACCTCGTCGTAAAGCGCGCCGTCCTCGGGCGCCAGCACGCCGCGGTCGGCCAGCGCCAGCTCGCGGACGGCGGCCCCCTCGGCGCGCGCGGCGGCGTCCAGCTGTCCCTGGCGCGCCTGATCGAAGGCCCGCCACGCGAAGGCTTCGGCGCGGCGGAGCCGCACGCGCCCCACCAGCGCCGGCGCGATCGACCGCTCCGCCATGAAGTCGATCGAGGTCAGCGCCTGCAGGCGGCGGTCGTTGAAGGCGCGGGCCAGCGTGGGCGCCGCGCTCGGGTCGGCGCAGCGGTCGACGGACAGAGCCAGCGCGGCCCGCGCCCGCTCGACGGGCGCCGCGCCGGGGGCCGCCAGCACGCGTTCCCAGGCCTCGCCGTCGTAGCAGACGCGGGTCCGTCCGTTCGGGGTCTCGGGGTCGACGACGTTGAACTTCACCCCGTAGCTGACCGCGACCTCCAGGTGCGCCGCCAGCGTGGCGTCCTTCCCGTCGCGCCCGTCGACCCGCCGCGCGGACGCGCGGCGCGCCAGTCGGTCCGCCATGGTGCCGATCGCCGCCAGCAGCTCGCTCTGGTCCGCGCCCGCGGGCGCCGTTCGCAGCGCGAGCGCCGCGTAGCCGATCCCCAGCGATTCGTACCCGTTCGCGTCGCGCAGGAACCGGACCACCGCGGTCAGCTCGGGGGTCGCGGCCGCGTCGAGCGGGTAGACGCGCACCTGCGACGGACGCAGGTAGCCGGGGCGCTCGTGCCGGTGGTCGTACACCCGCAGGAACCCGGCGGCCTCGCCCCGCACCTCCAGCCAGTCACCGCGCGCCAGGGTGGCCTGCGCCGGCGCGTCGTCGCGGGGCGCGTTGCGCAGCACCGCCGGATCCTCGGCCACCAGCGCCACCAGCAGCACCACCGCGGCGGTCATCACTCCGCCTCCGCGTTGTCGTTGGCGGCGCGCGGGGCGGCCGGCGCGTTGGTGTTCGCGGCGACGGGGCCGTGGCTCTGGGCCTGCATGCCCAGCAGCCCGCCCGCGAAGAACCCGCCCGCCGACGGCGGCGCGACGATGACCTGGATCTTGTCGGACAGCTTGTCGGCCAGCGTCTTCTGGATCAGCAGCGGGTTGCGGGCGATCAGCGCCGAGTCGCGCGCCATCTGCTCGGCGTTGGCCTTGCCGGTGGCCTCGATGCGGTAGGCGTCGGCGTCGGCCAGCTTCCGGCGCGCGTCGGCCTCGGCGGCGGTCTCGATCTTGCGCGCCTCGGCGTCGCCCTCGGCGTCCTTCATGCGCTGCACCTTGCGGGCCTCCGCCTCCAGCCGCCGCTGCTCGATCTCCTTCTCCTTCAGCGGCAGCACGTGCTTCATGGCCTCCTCGCGGGCCTTGGCCGCGATGATCTCCTCCGACGCGGAGGCCTCGGCGGCCTTCTCGCGCTGGACCTTGGCGGCGTCGGCCTCCAGCTCGGACTCCTTCACGCGCTTCTCTTTCAGCTGCAGCGTGTAGCGCATCTTCTCCGTGGCCAGCTCCTCGGACAGCATCCCCTCGAGCCCCTTGCGGTACTCCTGGGGCAGATCGACGTGGCCCAGGTACAGCGAGCGCACGGTGATCCCGTCGGGCGCCAGGATTCCGCGCAGCTCGCCCTGGATGTCGTCCTGGATCTCGATCCGCTTGTCCGTGAAGATCTCGCGCACCGTGTGGCGCGCCAGCGCGCGGTGCAGGACGCCTTCGACGACGGGCTCGATCAGATCGTGGCCGACGTTCACCGGCAGGCGCTTGGCGACCTCGCCGACGCGGTTGGGGTCGATGGCGTAGCGGACCGTCACCGCCACGCCGACGGACAGCCCCTCGACCGTCTGGAACGGCGCCGGCCCGTCGGCGGTCGCGCTCTCCTGCGGGCGATAGACCTGGTCGCGCAGCGGATAGCGCCGCAGCTCGTGGACCAGCGGCAGCATCACGGTCGGCCCCTCGGGGATGACGCTCAGCCCGCCGGTCAGGCGGTTCAGGCGCACGCCGACCTCGCCGGCGGGAACCACCTGCACGGGCGGTCGCAGCACGAGCAGCAGCACGGCGCCCGCGATGAAGCCGGCGGCCAGGTAGCGGCGGTGGCGCGGGCTGGCGAAGGTCTCGATGCAGCCCAGCGCCACGGCGGCGGCGGCGGCCCGCACGAAGACGTAGAGACGGGCGGCGATTCGTCTGAGGCGTTCGCGGATGGTGGTCATGGAGTCTCCTTTGGGTCGCGGGGTCAGGTTCGGGAAACGGTGAAGGTCACGCTGTCCAGCCGGCGTCCGTCGGGGCCGAAGACCTCGACGGTGGTGCGGCCGGCGGCGACGCGGTGCCGTGACCAGGTCCGCCAGCAACGGTCGTCGCCCACGGGCATGTAGTGGCGCGCCAGCTCGACCCCGTCGCGCGTCCAGACGTGCTCGATGAAGCCGGCGCCGTGGCCGGCGATCGTCGTGTGCGCGTAGACCTGCTCGCCGGCGGCGAGCGGGTGGGCCGCCGTCGGGCCGTCGATCGGTTCGCGGTTCACGATCCGACGGGCGAGGGTGAGGCTGGCCAGCGGCGCCTGCGTCCGCTCGCCCGCGAACGCCCGCGCCGACATCAGAAACTCGAGTCCGGTCATGCCGGAGCTGCTTTGCAGTCGCCATGCCGCGCCCGCAAAGGCCCGCGCCCCGCCGGTTTCGGGCGGCCGATCGAGCAATCTATGATTTCAATATCGAGTTCTGTAGAATGACGACATGCATGCGGGACCCTGGCTCGCCCGGGTGCGCCACGACCTGGTGAAGCGGCTGGTCTGGCCCGCGCGCGATCGCCGGGACGCCGGCGGGCCGGTCGTCCCGGGCGAGCTGGTCGCTTCCGTGATCGACGAGGAAGGGAGACCCACGACGGCCGCCTCGTTGTGGGCGGCCCTGGCCGCCGACGCGCCGCCGGCCGCCCCGCTGGCCCCGTTCGGCGCCGCCGTGGCGCGCGCGGTCGACGCCGCGCGCGCGGACGATCTGGACGGCGTGCTGGCGCTGGAGGCGGCGTTCGCGGACCTCGCCGCTGCGTTGGCGCGATCCTTGGATGGAGAACCGGGCTGATGCCCCGCCTGCTCGTCGTCGACGACCGAGATCAGACCATCGAGATGGTGCACCGGCAACTGCCGCACCTGGAGACCGTGACCCGCTGCGATCGCCGCATCCCCTGCCAGGTCTGCGAGGAACGGACGCGCGGGTGCCCGCTGCGCTGCGCCCACGACTTCGCCGAAGCGGCCGAGGTCCTGGCTCGCGCGCCGACGCTGCCCGACCTGGTGGTGCTGGACCTGCACTTCGCGCTCCCCGAAGAGCGCCTGTTGCCCCAGGACAAGTCGGACCTGCCCGCGGACCCGAAGGAGCGCCGTGCAGCTGTGGAGAGGTTGCGGCGCCGGCAAGGCCTGCTGATCCTGCAGCAGCTGCGCGTCCTTTATCCGGCGCTGCCGGTGGTCATGCTGACGACGACCGGCTCCGACCTGGGCGCCGAGCGCCCCGACGACCCGCTGGTGTACCTGTGCGAGAACGAGGTGGTCGACAGCCGCAGCCTGGCCGCCGAGATCTCGCGGGCGCTGGCGCTGTCGCACACGGCCCAGGAGGGGCCGGTCTTCTGGGGGCGGACGCCGGCGATGACCGAGCTGCGGCGCCAGCTGGAGGCCCTGGCCCGGTCGCCGCTGCCGCTGCTCATCGAAGGCGAGACCGGGACCGGCAAGAGCTTCCTGGCCGAGCACGTCATCCACCCGCGATCGGGCGTGAAGGGACCGCTGGTCGTGACGGACCTCTCGACGGTGCCGCCGTCGCTGCTGGCGGCCCACCTGTTCGGCGCGCGCCGCGGCGCCTACACGGGGGCGGTCGAGGACCACGCGGGCGTGTTCGAGCAGGCGCACGGCGGAACGCTGTTCGTCGACGAGATCGGGAACCTGGACCTCGATCTGCAGCGGCAGCTGTTGCTGGTGCTCGAGCGCGGGCAGGTCACGCGGCTCGGCGACACGCGCCCGCGGCCGGCGGCGCCCCGGCTGGTCGCGGCGACGAACGCCGACCTGGACGCGGCGGTGCGCAGCGGCCGGTTCCGCCCCGACCTGTTCATGCGGCTCAACCCGGCCACCCGGCTGCGGCTGCCCCCGCTGCGCGAGCGGCGCGCCGATCTGCCCGAGCTGGTGCGCTTCGCTTTTCTCGAGGCGCTGCGGTCGGAGGCGCTGCAGCCCCTGGTGCGCGCGTACCTGGCCCGCTTCCCGACGCCCGACCCGTTCGACGACGCGCGCAACGAGGTGGTGTTCGGGCGCCCGCGGGCCGCCGTCGCCCGCCGCGACGCCTTCACCGTGTTCATCAGCCGCGAGGCGCTGGCGCGCCTGACGGACAGCGACTGGCCGGGGAACCAGCGCGAGCTGAAGCTGCTGGCCGCCAACGCCGTGGTGTTCGGCCTGACCCAGCACCTGGACGGCGGGGACGTCGCCCAGGCCGCGCGCGCCCCGGCCGTTCTGGACGTGCCCGATCCGCTGATCGCGCGCCTGCTGGGCGGCGAGGTCCGGCGCGGCGGGGTCGGGGGGCGTGCGACCGGGGGCGGGCGGGGCGGCGGCCGGCGCATCGAGGTGGACGTCGCCGCGCACGGCAGCTTCGCGCGCGTGTCGGCCGACGTCGAGCGCCAGTACCTGCGCGCGATCTACGACGCCTGCGCGGGCGACCTGGCGCGGATGGCGCGGGAGCTGCTGGGGCCCGGTGGGACCGCCCGGCAGGTTCACCTGCGCATGAACCAGCTGGGGCTGCGGGTGCGCGATCTGCGCGGGACGACGGCGTGATCGCGGCGCTGGCGCTGCTGGCGGCGATCGCGAGCGCCGACGGTGGCGCTGCTCCGGAAGTCGCGCCGCCCGCCACGTCGCCGGCGGCGACGACACCCGGCGCCACTGGCGGGGCCGGATCGCCGGCGGCGGCCTCGCCGGCGGCGGTGCCACCGACGAGCGCGGCTGACCCCGCCGCCCGCGGCCGCGCCAAGAGCGAGCACGCGCAGGGGCTGGCGGCGCTGCGGGCAGGGCGCGCCGTGGATGCCGCGCAGCTCTTCGGGCAGGCCGCCGCGCACGACCGCGGCAACGCGACCTACCTGACCGACTGGGGGTTCGCGCTGGCCAAGGTGGGCCAGCGCGCCGAGGCCGAGGCGGCGCTGCGCGAGGCGATCGACAAGGAGCCGCGTCGGTTCTACGCCTACGTCAACCTGGCCGACCTGCTGGCCAGCGACCCGGCCCGGTGGGAGCGGCGCGACGCCATCGTGACGTTTCTGGAGAAGGGGCTGGACGCGCTGAAGGAGGACCGCAAGGGGCGCTTCAACCTGGCGCTGGCGCTGGCCGGCTTCGAGCGCGCCGTCGGGCGCACCGCCGAGGCGCGGGCGCGGCTGGCTCCGCTGCTGGACGCCGCGGCGCCGCCGCTGACCCGGCTGCAGCGCAAGCGGGTGCTGGACCTTCTGGACGCGGTGGCGCTGGACGATCGGGCGCGCTCGCTGGAGGACTGGCCGGCGCCGGCGCCGGAGGTGGCGCGGCGGCTGGCGCACGAGGCGCAGGCGGCCGAGGAGAGCGGTCGGGTCGACGACGCCATCCGCGACCTGGAGATCGCCGTGAACCTGGCGCCGTCGGACGGCGAATCCTGGCGCGCGCTGGGGCGGCTGCTGGCCGCCAACGGCGGCGCGCTGGAGCTGGACCGGGCGGACGACGCGCTCCGCAACGCGCTGGCGCTGGAGCCGGGCTGGGCCGATCTGCGCGAGCTGCGGGCGCAGATCGCGCGGCGCAAGCACGCCGCGGCCGCGCCGGCGGCGCCGTCGCGCGCCCCCGCCCCGTCGGAGAAGGCGCGCGCGCTGGTCCAGGAGGCGGAGGACTGGATCGACGTCGGCGACCCGATCGGCCTCGGGCGTGAGATGCTGGAGCAGGCGCTGGCCGATTCGCCCGCGTTCGTGTCGGCGGCGTTGTCGCTGTACGCGGTGACGGGCGCCGTGCCGGACGCGACGGTGGCGGCGCTGCAGGACGACGGACCGGGGCTGTGGGCGCTGGCGGCCGGCGGGCGCAAGCTGGGCGCCGGCGGCGCGCGCGCCGCTGGTCGCGACGCGGACGGCGCCGTCGAACGGCTGGTGCGCCCCTGGATCGACCGGGCCGTCGAGCTGAACGTGCAGGACGCCCGCTTCGCGCGCGCAACGGCCCGCGCCGCTGCCGGCGATCGCGACGGCGCGCTGGCCGATCTGGTCGCCTATCTGGCGCGCGAGCCCGCGCCCGAGCACCTGGCCGAAGCGCGCGCGCTGCGGGCGGGCCTGTTGGGAGAGGCGGGCTCAGCCGCGCATCAGGCGCGGCTGCCGCCCCAGCTGGTGGCGCGCATCCGGCTGGTCGAGGACCGGCCCGACGCCGCCTTGCGCGCGCTGGGCGGCGCCTGCGCGCCAGGTCTTCCGGCCGAGCGATTGCTGGCCATCGGCGTCGTTCACGAGTACGCGGACCGGCGGGCCGCGGCGCGCGCCTGCTACGAGCTGGCAGCGTTCGAGGGCGATCCGGCGGCGCTGACCCGGCTGGCGCGGCTGGACGCGCGGCTGTCCGACGACGAGCTGCGCGCCGCCGATCGCAAGCTGGTGGATCGGGCGGCCGCGCAGGGCGTGGCCGCCGCGCTGTGGGCGCGCGCCCGTCTGGAGCTGGCCGACGGCAACCCGGACGCGG
>CAZJMY010000555.1:0-1008 GCA_964546845.1 uncultured Myxococcales bacterium
AACCGGCCGAGCCGACGGCGGCGCACTCGCCCGCGGCTGCGCCCGCGCCCGAGCCGGCGGCTGATTCCGACCAGCCGGCGCGTTCAGCCAAGCCGGCCACCGAGCCTGCGCCGTCGGAGGCGAAGGTCCCCGCGGAAGCGAGCCCCGAGGCGAAGCCCGAGCCCGAACCCGCCGCCGCTGCCAAGCCGGCCGAGGACAAGGCCGAGCCGGAGCCCGCCAAGGAAACGCCGGCGCCGGCGCGCGAGGCGCCCGCCCGCGTCCCGGGCAAGCAGCCGGACGAGGCCGCGGAAGCCGCCCCGTCAGCGCCGGCTCAGCCGGCTGCCGACTAGCAGAAGCAGCTGCATCGCCAGCGCGCGGTCGCCCTCGATCTTGAGGCGCCCGTCCAGCAGCGGCTGCATGGGCGGCAAGGCGCCGCTGCGCAACCCCTCGAACGTCGCCGCGTCCAGACGCAGCGTCGTGCGCGGGCGGCCCGCGCTGACGCCGGCGGCGCCGAAGCCAACGTCCAGCGTCCAGCGCCGGCGGCGGCGCCCTTCGATCTCGACGGCGACGCGGCCGGAGATCTGCCGCACCAGATCGACGTCGGCTGGCTCGACGATCAGCAGATCGCGCATCGACCACCCGGGAGGCGCGATCGGCGGCAGGTCGGGATCCTGGGCCCCCAGCGCGACGCGCAGGTCCGCCTGCGACAGGCGCATCCAGATGTCGGGCGCCTGGCGGCTGGCCGTGGCGACGTTCAGCGTGTCGCCGCTGACCGAGAGGTCCCTGGGGCCGCCCGCGGCGCCGCCGACGCTGACGCGCAGCCGGGGCACGCCCGCCGGCGCTCGCCAGCCGGCGGCGGCAAACGCCTGCGGCAACCACTGCTCGAAAAGCTCGGCGGGGGTGACGTCGGGTGGCGGCCGGTCCCAGTTGTCGGTCATGCGCGCGCGGGATGACTATACTCCGCCGCGACCACATGCGTCCCTGGGGCAGAAGGGCCGGTGCTGCAGTCTGGGCGACGGCCATGGTGAT
>CAZJMY010000556.1:0-3689 GCA_964546845.1 uncultured Myxococcales bacterium
ACGGGGGGCGCGTCCGGAACGACGGGCGGCGCGGGCGGCGGACGCGCGGCGGCAACGGGAGGGGCGGGTGGCGCCGCCGGGGCGACTCTGCCGCCGGGCGCGGGTGGCGGTGCCGGAGCAGCCGGCGCCGGGACGAACGACGGTGCCGCGGGGACCGCGACCGCCTCCAACGCGTCGTCGGGATGCAGCTGCGCCGTGGCGGACGGCGCGGGCGGAGGGTGGTCGCTGCTCGCGTGGGGGCTGCTGCTCGTCACCGGGCGAGGCCGAGCGCATGCGCGCCGAGCCCGACGAGCGCGCCGCCGAGCACGAGCCACGTCGAGCTGGTCTTGAAACGCACGAGCAAGATCCCGCCGATCACGCCGAGCAGCGCCGTCGGCAGGTCCACGATGGCGGCGCGGCCGAGCTGGGCGGTCACGACCGCCATCAGCGCCAGCGACGCGACGTTCACGCCGTCGAGGAACGCCCCGGCGACCTTCGAGGCACGCAGCCTGGGCACCAGGGGGCCGCTCGCCGCGACGAAGACGAAGGCCGGCAGGAAGATCCCGGCCGTCGCCGCCAGCGCGCCGCATGGTCCCGACAGCACGTAACCGATGAACGTCGCCGTGGTGAACACGGGCCCCGGCGTCACCTGTCCCACCGCGACGGCGTCGATCAGCTGCGCCTCGGTCAGCCAGTGCAGTCGCTCGACCAGGTCCGCCCGCAGGAACGCGAGGAGGACGTAGCCGCTGCCGAAGAGCACGGAGCCGATCTTCAGGAACACCCAGAACAGCCCCGACGGGCTCACGCCGGCGGGCAGCGCGCCGGCGGCGACGGGAAGGACCGGCATGAGCTGCCGCAGGGTCGCGCCGTCGCGGAGCGGCCACGCCCGCGCGACCGCGAGCAGGGCGCCGGCGCCCACCAGGATCGCGAGCTCGTTGGCGCCCAGCGCCGCGGCGACGGCCGCGACGACGCCCAGGACCCGCAGGGGCCACGTGCGCGCCGCCGTCGGGGCCAGCTTCCAGAGGGCCTGCGCGACGACCGCCACGATGACCGGCTTCACGCCCCACAGCAGCCAGCGCGCCTGGGGCAGCTTCCCGTACCGGACATAGGCCCACCCCAGCGCGCCCGTCATCAGCATGGCCGGCACGATGAAGCAGACCCCGGCGACGACCAGGCCGGCCCACCGGCGCCGATCCCACCCGATGTGGATCGCCAGCTCGGTGGAGTTCGGGCCGGGGATCAGGTTGGTGGCGCCCAGAAGATCGAGGAACCGTTCGTCGGTCATCCACCTGCGTCGGCGCACGACTTCGTCGCGCATCATGGCGATGTGCGCCGCGGGGCCGCCGAACGCCGTGGCGCCGAGCCTCGAGAACAGCGCCGCCAGCTCCGCGAGCGTGGTCCGGCCGGCAGGTGTGGCCGTTTCTCGTGGGCCGGTCATTTGAGGCCGCGCGGCTGCCGTATACGATTGGCCTCACACCTGGTCAAGTCGCGGTCCACCGCCAACCGAAAGGGTAACCGGAGCGCGGGTCGGGCGTAGGGAGGGGATGGCTTCGATTTCGAACGCGACGGTGCGGCGCGCGCGGCCGGCGGATCTCGACGCGCTGATGCCGCTGATGGCGGCCTTCAACCGGGCCGAGGGGATTGCGTTTCGCCGGGCGCGCGTGGCCGAGGGGCTGCGCCGGCTGTTGCGGGAGCGCAGCCTGGGTGTGGTCGCGCTGGCGGCCAGGCCGGGGCGCCGGCGGCTGGACGGGTACGCGATCGGCACCTTTGGTTTCGATCTGGAGTTCGCCGGTCCGGACGCGTTCCTGACCGACCTGTTCGTGCGACCGGAGGCGCGCGGCCAGGGCCTCGGGGCACGCTTGCTCGCGGAGGTGACGACCGCGCTCCGCGACGGCGGCGCGCGTGCGGTCACGCTTCTCGTCTATCCCAAGAACATCGCGGCCCGCCGCCTTTACGCGGCCGCCGGCTTCGAGGCGATCCGCCGGATCCCGATGGTCCGCCGCCTGTAGCGAGCTTCATCGCGCGGCCGCAGCTCGTCCGGCGTCGAACGACATGTCGGCGCGAACGTGACGACATCATGACAGAAATGGGCGACTGCCCGTGTGACCCTTGGCAGATGTCGTCCAGCGCGCTCGTTCCACCGCTAGAAGACTCTGATTGCGCGGCGCTGAAAGAGCTGCGGGCGCGCCTCTCCCGCAGCGGGCTCTTCGACGCTTCGCGTTTCTGGACCTGGAAGCTCCTGGTCTGGGTGCCCGCCTTCTTCGCTTCCTACGTCGGGCTGCTGCTGTTGCCCTTCGGCTTCCTGTGGGCGTTTCTGGCGCTGGTGGCCTCGGTCGGTCTGCTGACGATGGGCTACGTCGGCCACGACGCGGGACACTTCGCGCTGTCGAAGAAGCGATGGGTGAACGACCTCTGGGGTCACTTCGGGATGACCTTCCTCTGCGGGATGAGCTTCGGCTTCTGGCGCTCGCGCCACAACCTGCACCACGTCCATTGCCAGGAGGTGGGTGGCGACCCGGACATGCATTTCGGCGTGTTGTTCTCGGTCTATCCCGATTCGGCGAGCTGGCAGACGCGGCTGGGCCGCGTGTTCCTGCGCATCCAGAAGTGGGCCTTCTGGCCGCTCGCTTCGCTGTACTGGGTCACGCTTCGGTACGACGGGATTCGCGATCTCTTCCAGCGGCCCCGGGAGACGAAGGTCGATCGTTTCGTGATGCCGCTTCACTGGATCGTCCTGATGGTCGCGCCGGCGTTGCTGGTCGGCTGGCAGGCCGCCGCGCTCGCGTACGTGACCGTGTCCTGTCTGTCGTCTCTGATGACGGCCTCCGTCTTCATCCCCAATCACATCGGGATGCGGCGGCTCGGCCAGGAGCACGGCCTCGGCTACCTCGAGCAGCAGGTGACGACCAGCCGCAACATCTCGAACCCGCGGTTGCTCGATTTCTATTACGGCGGGCTCAATTCACAGATCGAGCATCACCTGTTCCCGCGGGTCGCCCACAACCGCTACCGTCGGATGCGCGCGGTGGTGCGCGGCTTCTGCGCCGAGCGGCGCATCCCGTACGAAGAGGTCAGCCTCTATCGAGCCCTGGCGTCCGTCGGCAACCACCTGGGCGACATGACGGCGGCCTATCGCGCGCGCACCCCGCGAGAGCCGGCTGCGGCGCGCGCCGGGGCGATGCCGCTTGACAGCGCCACCCCGGCGATGGTTGATGCGGGCGATACGTCTGAAAACTGAATAGTGCCTTCGGTGCCCACTCGGGCATAACAGGGAAGCCGGTGCGATGCCGGCGCGGTCCCGCCACTGTAAGTGGAGCCCGCCCTCGAGAACCACTCGACCAACGGTCGGGGAAGGAGAGGGTGGCAGCAACTCGCGACGCCTGCGATTTGCGATCCACGAGCCAGGAGACCTACCGAAGGTTGGAGCTTTTTTCTCCGCGCGGACGGAGAACGGCGGCTCGTCTCTCGCTCCTGGGAGATTGGCACCGTCCCCTCGTTCGCGTTGCGACCGAGGGGTTTTTGCGTGCCGTTCAAAGCATTCAAAGGAGCGATTCGATGCGACGTCTGCTGATTGTTGGTGTGATGGCCTCGACCGGGCTGGTGGCGGCTTGTGGCAGCGATTCCTCTGGGACGGGCGGCACCGGCGGACGGGCCGGCGCGGGCGTCGCGGGGTCGGGCGGGCGCGCGGGCGCCGGTGGCGCGGCAGGACG
>CAZJMY010000557.1:0-26976 GCA_964546845.1 uncultured Myxococcales bacterium
ACCCGCCGTTCATCCTGGGCGCGGATGTCTCGTGGACGACGCAGCACGAATCGCAGGGCTACACGTACGCCGACGCGACGGGCACGAAGCCGATGGAGCAGATCCTGGCCGAGAACGGCTTCAACTACGTTCGCCTGCGGACGTTCGTCGACCCGTCCGCGTCCGACGGGTATTCGCGCGGCGCGAACTGGTGCGGCAAGGACGACACCGTGAAGATGGCCAGGCGCGTGAAGGCCTGCGGGATGGGCGTGTTCATCGACTTCCACATGAGCGACACGTGGCAGTCGCTGGGGACGAACGCCAACGCGGCAGCGATGCCGCTGGCGTGGCAAGGGCTGTCGCAGACGGTGCCGTCGACGCCCGTCAGCAACACCAGCAAGCTGTCCAACAACCTCTACCAGGCGGCGCACGACTACGTTTACGACGTCATGCAGGCGCTGGTCGCGGCCGGCGCCAAGCCGGACATGGTGCAGATCGGCAACGAGACCAACACCGGGATGTCCGGCATCGCGATGAGCAAGTGGCCGCAGTTCTCGGCGCTGGTGAACGCCGGCATCAAGGCGGTTCGCGAGACGGATCCCAAGATCGTCGTCTGGGCGCAAAACGGGAGGCCCCGTCCCGACAGCGCGGGCGGCAGCAACTTCACCGGATGGGTCGACCAGTACCTGTCGGGCAGGTCGCCCTACACGCCCAAGATCGACGTCGACGCGATCTGCGGGTCGACGTACGGGACCACGAACGACGGCGCCGACTGGACGGAGTCGTTCACCTACGTCGTGAACACCTACAAGGTCCCGGTGATGAGCTGCGAGTACGACGCGAAGAGCCCGAACGCGCCCGCGGGGGCCATCATCAACGGGGTCATGCGCAAGCTGCCCAACAGCCTGGGTCGCGGTTCGTTCAACTGGGAACCGGCCGACTACCCGAGCGTCAACGGCGACGGGACACTCTTCACCCGCACCGGCAAGGTCTACAAGACGAACGCCGCCATGGACGGGTACCCGGCGCTGGCGAAGTCGTACGGCCTGCCCGTTCCGTCCGGCGTCTGCAAAGCCAGCCCCTGACCGGAGCGGCCGAGGTGAGGTCGCGTCGCTCGAGCGTGGCTCCGCGATCGAGCCAGCTCTGCCGTGCCGCCGGGCGGCTGATTAAGAGATTCGCGTAGCCGAGCCGCGCACGGTGACGGCCGGCCCCCACGCTGCCGCGGCGCGGTCGAGGTTCCAGGCGCCCGGAGGGCGTCGATGCGACCTCCACCGGCGTCAGGCATTCACGTAACTGCAGGCGCGGCGCCGATTTCGGATCGGTCGGGCTCTTCCGATCGCGAGCGCCGATCACTATCAATGGAAGGCAAGGTCCCGACCATCCCGTATGCGGCATCACAAGCCCGACGGCACGGCGACCAAGCACATCTGGGGGAGAGCAACCATGAAGCCGCAACAGACTGGAGCCAACCGAACATGAGCGTGCCCATGGTCGCCACCGAGGTGGTTCGCGAGCGCCTTCCGCCGATCCGAGCGGACGTCGACCGCGGTTCCCGGAACCTGCCGCTGCCGGTCATCCGCGAGATGTTGTTGATGCTCGACAGCCTGACCATCGCCGGACAACGCCACCTGATGGAGAAGGTCGTGAAGTTCGTCGAGGAAGAAGTTCCGAGGACGGCGGTCGGCCTGAGCCGGCGCAACCAGGCGGCGGTCGACGCCATCATCGACCAGCTCCGCCGCGAATCGGACCGCCTGGTGCCCGACGTCTGCGCCTTCACGCGGGGCGCCGAGAGCCTGCTCGCTCTGGTCGCCGCGCTGGAATAGTTTCGGCTAGAATCGGCGTCGCGAGACGCCTTGCAACAGTCGGTCACCGCGCGCGCCACACCTCAGCAAGCTCACCTCACCGGCCGGGGCGGCTGGCTGCGCGCCGCCGTGCTGGGGGCCAACGACGGCGTCGTCTCCACCGCCAGCCTCATCATCGGCGTGGCGTCGGCCTCGGTCGCCCGTGGCCCAGTGGTGGTGGCCGGCGTCGCGGGGCTCGCGGCCGGCGCGCTGGCCATGGCGGCCGGCGAGTACGTCTCGGTCAGCTCGCAGCGCGACGTCGAGGAGGCGGACATCGAGATCGAGCGCCGCCAGCTGCAGGAGAACCCGGACGTCGAGATGGCCGAGTTGATCGACATCTACGTCGAGCGCGGCCTCGAGCGGGAGCTGGCGCAGAAGGTCGCCGAGCAGCTGAGCGCGCGCGACCGGCTGAAGACCCACCTTCGTGACGAGCTGGGGCTGCACGAAGCCCACCGCGCGCGGCCGGTGCAGGCGGCGCTGGTGTCCGCGGGCAGCTTCTCGTCG
The DNA here is from genome assembly GCA_964546845.1 of uncultured Myxococcales bacterium. Lineage (GTDB taxonomy): Bacteria > Myxococcota_A > Polyangia > Fen-1088 > Fen-1088 > JADGRB01. The sequence continues at coordinate 2,325 of CAZJMY010000557.1, forward strand.
CTGGCGATCTGCCCGATCTTGGGCTTCGCGGTGGCGCCCGCCGGCCATGCGGTCGCGACGGTCGCGGCCGTCTCGCTGGCGGCGCTGGCCGGGCTGGGGGCGCTGGGCGCCTCCCTGGGCGGCGCCGCCCGCCTGCGCGGCGCCCTGCGGGTGCTGGCCGGCGGCGGCTTCGCGATGGCCGCCAGCGCGCTCATCGGCCGGGTCATGGGCGTCATCGGCCTCTGACCTGGTGCGGGGCTTGCTGTGTGAGGCGGGCATGCGTACCGCAGGCACACAGACGGCAAGATCGCTGACGGCGCGGCGCTGGGCGTCGATTTTCTTTCCGGTCGCGATGGGGGTGGCCGGCTTCGGCTGCGCGCAAGGGCGCCTGCTGCCGGCCTCGACCGCCCACGTCATTCCGGACGCGCCCAGCGCGGCCGCCGACGAGGACAGCGGCGTGCGGGTCTCCGCCGAGGCCAACGACTGGAGCGCCGCCCCCGAGGACCTGCCGGAGAAGCTGACGCCCATCAGGGTTCGCATCGTCAACCGCAGCGGCGGGCCCGTTCAGGTGCTGTATCAGCAGTTCGCGCTGCTGGGCAGCCACGGGCGGCGCTATCAGCCGCTGCCGCCCGCGCAGGTGGACGACGCGGGCGCGCAGGCCGTGCATCCCGTGTACGCGGCGTCGAACTTCTTCGTCGCGCCGCGGCTGCACGGGGTCTACCCGACCCTGGATCCCTGGTCGGCTCCCCTCGCCCGAGACGAGGGCTTCTATGCCCGCCAGTACCAGCGCTGGGAGGACGGGTTGCCGAGCCGCCCGATGCGGCGCATGGCCCTGCCCGAGGGGGTGCTGGCCGACCGCGGCGAGATCTCGGGCTTTCTCTACTTCGAGAACGCCACGCGCAAGGAGAAGCGCGTGACCTTCCACGCCGACATGAACCAGCCGCAGGGGCAGGAGGTGGCCGAGATCGAGATCCCGTTCGTCGTCCGTTAGAGTCGCGTCGTCGCGGGAGGCTCGAGGAACCCTCCCAGGGTTCGGTGTCTACCTTCAGAAGTACGCGGCCAGCTCGACGGTGGCCTGCGCGTAGGCGCCGTCCGTCTCGGCGCCGGCGCGCACGGCGAAGGAACGGGAGAGACGCAGGGACTGCAGCGCGCGCGTCCGCAGCACCGCGCCGCGCGCGCCCAGCGCGTAATAGATCGCGCGCGCCCCCAGCTCGAACCGCCAGCGGTCGCCGCCGCCCGTCAGGCGCGCCTCGCCGCCGCCGCCCAGGCGAAAATCGTGCGAGCCGCTGAACGCGGGGCCGGCGCCCAGGTCCGTCTCGGCCAGCATCAGCAACATCGCCTGGCGCCCCAGGGACAGCGCGATGCCGCCGCCCGTCGTGGCGCCGCCGTACAGGCAGCGCCACCCGGCGTGGGGCGAGCCGGGCTGCTCGCACCCGATCTCGCGCGCGTTGTCGGCGCCGACCCACACCTTCCACGACGCGCTCTTCACCCAGGCGTCGAACGGCCCCGCCGAGACGATGTCGATCAGATCGACGCGGTCCAGCCCGATGCGGCGGGGGCGGTCTTCGAACCGCAGCCGCACCTCGCCCATCTCGAGGCGCGCGCCCGCCGGGTAGCCGCGCGGCGGATCGAGGTCGTCGTGGATGGCGCCTCGCCACGACAGGGTCTGGAACGGGCCGCCCTGATCGCCCACGCCGGCGCCGGCCGCCACGCGCATGCTCGCGTGACCGGTCTCGGGGGCAGCGACGGCGGGCAGCGTGACGGTCTCCTGCGGCGGCACGCCCAGGCGGCCCCGCGCCAGCAGCAGGCGCCGCTCGCGCAGCTTGTCCAGCTCCCCCGGCTCGGCGGCGCCCCGCTCCTGGAATCGCAGGTAGTCGGTGGCGGCGTCCAGGATCAGCGCCTGCCGCTCGGGCGGCGCGCCCGCCGGCAGCGGCGGGACCGTCGCGCCCGGCACCGCCGTGGCCCAGGCCGCGGCGATGTCCGCCTCGCCGCCGGCGAGGCGCGCCTTGCGCCGCTTCATGATCGTCATCAGCGACGGGCGCCCGCCGATGCGGCGCACCAGCCCCGGCACCGCCAGCACGGCGCGCACGGTGTTGGCCGGGATCACGACGCCGTGAAACTCGTCGGTGAGGTGCAGGTTCGGGTCGGCCACCTCGAGCAGCGACAGCAGCTGATACGAGCAGTTGCGGGTCAGGAACAGATAGTCGAACCGCGTGGTGCGAGTCTCCCAGGCATGCATGACCAGGCGCCGCACCTGCTCCGGCGTGAGCGACAGCTCGTACTCCCAGAGGTCCCGGCTCTCGATGTTCGAGTACTCCTGGACCTTGAAGTAGTAAGGCATCACGTAGAAGCGCCCCGGAAACCCGCCGGTCAGCCCCCTGGCCGCGTACAGGATCCCGCTCTTCGTGTTGACGTCGGCGGCGAAGTTGACGATGTAGTCGAGAAGCGGGTTCCCCTCGCCGGTCGAGCGCGACAGGCGCAGGAAGGTGTGCCCGTACATCGACGCGGGGCTGTTGATGAACGCGGTCGCGTAGACCAGCGTCGCCGCCTGCGCCGAGATTCCCACGCGCCAGAAGTCATAGTTGTGGCAGACCGGGTGGGGCGCCCGCGCCGGGTCGATCCCCAGCTGGCGCTGCAGCCAGTCCCAGCGGGCGGGGAAGCGGCACTGCGCGTGCTCGTCGTCGGCCGGCCCGGGGGCGAAGAACGCCCGCAGCGTGGCGGCCAGCTCCGCGTCCGGGTCGCGCTGGCCGGTGGCGCCGGCCAGGAAGAATCCCAGCCCGTCCGCCTCGCTCTTCCAGCCGCCGCCCAGCGTGCGGCGGTAGTGCAGCAGAACTTGCCAGTCGCGCGTGTCGGCCAGGTGGCGGCTGCGCGCCGCGCTCACCAGGGCGTCGACGTCTTTCGCGGCGGCTGGCGGCAGAGTCAAAGTCGCCGCGGCGAGCAACCAGCGCGCCGCCGCGGCGACTCCAGCCAGCAAGCGCTACTTGACCGGCTTGCTGGTGGCCAGCGCGACGTTCTTGGCGGCGGGCGCCGGCTTGGCGGCGACCTTGGTGTCCAGTCTGCCTTCGGCGCGCGCCACGGCGCGCTCGTCGCTGCAGGAGCTCGCCAGCGTCGAATCGGCCTTGATTTGCGCCTTCACGCCCGAGAGCATCTCGATCGCCGAGGTCTTCTCGGTCGGCAGGATCGCCTCGTACTTGGCCTGCGTCATCTTGGCCAGCGCCGGCTTGGCCGCGTCCTCGCAGCCGAGCAACGTCGCGAACGAGGTCAGGTACTCGCCGCCGCCCGTCGCCATGTTGCGCTTCAGGTCCTGAAAGTTCACCTCGGCGAAGGCGGCCTGCTCGCGCTGCGCCTTGACGACGCCGCCGCCGACGCAGTTCGACGTCCCCGACGTGATGGCGAACGTCTGGGGGACGATGATGTTGTTCGTCGTCGCCGCCAGAATCTGCATGCCCGTCGAGTTCTCGTGAAATGCGAGGGAGCCGAGGCCGCAGCCGGCCATCCCGTAACCCTGTGCGTGTGCCGCCGAGGCGATCATCAGCATCGCCCCCAGCACCGTCCCGCAAACAGCAAGCTTTCTCATCCAGTCCTCCGTCGTGGTCCTACGCCGTCCGCGTCCGTCGACTCCGCGCGGATGCGCCATCGTAGACGTCCCCGAGCTCAGCCACAAGATCCCGGAAGTGACGAGTCGGCGCGAGGGCGGGACACGCCGCCCGCCTGCTGTGACGGGGCGGAAGGCGGGGAAGCGCGCCAGAAGGGGCTGCGCGCGAGCGGGACACGCCGCCATCACCGACCGCGAGCCCGTCTGATTCGGCGCGCCGCGGAGTGCGGCCTGAGCGTCGGCTCGAAACGATTCCCGGAGACGAACGAAACCTCTTCTTCGCCGGAGCGGCCAGTGACCTGCGGCGCGGTGCGGGACTGTCGAGGAAGCATCAATGCGCCGTAACTTGTTTGTCAAATGACGGCGTTTGCCTTGATCCGAAATATCACCCCCACTAGGAATGATAATCATCGAAAGATTTTCAAACTGTTGGGGGGACGGGATGTTGCTGCAGTATCAATTCACAGTCGGACTGATTGCGCGTTTGTTGGACGTCAGCGTCGTGGCGGGGATCTGGGTGGCCTCATTCTGGTTGCGTTTTTACGTTCCCATCGTTGCCGTAACGAAAGGATTTCCGGAGTTCTCTGTTTATGCCGCCGTCACGCCGTTGATTGCGTTCCTTTGGTTCCTGGTGTTCGACGCGCAGCAGGTGTACGTGCCGTCGGCGCGCCCGCGTGGTCACGGCGACTCATGGAAGGTGCTGAAGGCGCACCTCACCGCCATCATCGTCTTCGTCGCGCTGTCGTACGTGTTCACCGAGTACCGGTTCTCCCGCGGCGTCCTGGTGATCTTCGGCGTTCTGACCGGCGTCGCGCTGATTGGCGGCCGACTCGCGCTGCGGTCGGCCATCGCCGCCCTGCGCCGCAGCGGCTTCCGGGGGCGGCGCGTCTTGCTGATCGGCGATCCGGGGCCGCTGGCCACCTTCATCGCGCGTCTGACCGAGATCCCCGAGCTGGGTGTCGAAGTCGCGGGCGTCCTGATTCCGGCGGACACCCAGGCCGGCCCGCTGGTCGCCGGCGCGCCGGTCCTGGGCGATTTCAGCCGGGTCGCCGAAGCCATCGAATCCACCGGGGCCCGGCAGGTCGTGATCGCCTTGCCGCGCCGGCGATGGTCCGAGCTCGAGGCCATTTTGGCCATGATCCGCGACGACACCGTCGACGTTCAGGTGGTTCCGGACCTTCACGAATACGTGACCCTGGGGTGCGAGGTCGAGACGCTGGACGGCGTGCCCATCGTGCGCCTGAACGGCTCCCCGCTCCGTGGCTGGGGGGCGGTCACCAAGCGGATCACCGACATCGCGCTCTCGGCGGTGGCGTTGCTGATCCTCTCGCCGATCTTCCTGATCGTGGCCGTCGCCGTCAAAGTCACGTCGCCCGGGCCGATCTTCTACGGCCAGGAACGCATGGGCCTCGATGGCCGCCGCTTCCGGATGTTCAAGTTCCGCTCGATGCGGGTCGACGCCGAGGCGAAGTCCGGCGCCGTCTGGGCGCAAGCCGGCGACGATCGCCGCACCCCGATCGGCGCGCTGCTGCGGGCGACCAGCCTCGACGAGCTGCCCCAGTTCTGGAACGTGCTGGTGGGAGACATGTCGCTGGTGGGTCCCCGCCCCGAGAGGCCGGTCTTCGTGAGCAAGTTCCGGCACGAGATCGACCACTACATGCTGCGCCACAAGGTGAAGGCCGGCATCACCGGCTGGGCGCAGGTGAACGGGTGGCGCGGAAACACCTCCCTGGACGAGCGGATCCGTTGCGACCTCCACTACATCAAGAACTGGTCGTACTCGTTCGACCTCAAGATTCTCTGTTTGACGGTCCTCAAGGGATTCGTGAACAAGAATGCCTACTGAGGCCACGACGGCCCAACGCGTTCTGGTCGTCGTGCCGACGCTCAACGAACGGGACCACGTGGGCGCGGTCCTGCGCGGCCTGGCCGACGAGAAGGCGGCCTTCCGGGACCTGCGCGTCGTGGTGGCGGACGGCGGCAGCACCGACGGGACCACGGCGGTCGTGATGGAGATGAGCGGCCGCTGGCCGGGCGTCCGCCTGATCCACAACCCCGCCCGCATCCAGAGCGCGGCGGTCAATCTGGCGGCGCGCCGCTTCGGCGCGGACGCGGACGTCCTGATCCGGTGCGACGCGCACGCCGCGTACCCCGCCGCCTATTGTCGCCGGCTGGTCGAGACGCTGGCGCGCGTCGAGGCCGATGCGGTGGTGGTGCCCATGGACTCGATCGGGGAAACCTGCCTGCAGCGGGCCATCGCCTGGGTCTCCAATTCGCCGATCGGGACCGGCGGCGCCGCGCACCGGGGCGGGCGCCGTAGCGGCTTCGTCGACCACGGGCACCACGCGGCCTTCCGGATGGCGGCCTTCCGGCGGGCGGGCGGCTACGACGAGACGTTCACGCACAACGAGGACGCCGAGCTGGATTGCCGGCAGCGCAGCCTGGGCGCGCGCGTTTATCTGGACGCGGACATCCGCGTCGGGTACCGCCCGCGGCGGACCCTGCGCGCGCTGGCTGCGCAGTATTACCGGTACGGCGCCGGCCGCTCGCGCACGGCCCGGCGGCACCGCGGTTCGCTGCGGGCGCGCCAGCTGGCGGTCCCCACGCACCTGCTGGTCTCGGCGCTGGCGCTCGCGATCGCCCCCTGGTGGCGGCCGGCGCTGCTGTGGCCGGCGCTTTATCTGGTGGCGCTGCTGGCCAGCTCGGTCTGGTTCGCGGCCCGGCATCGATCGCTCTGCGGACTGTGGGCGGGGCCGGCCGCGGCGGTCATGCACCTGGCCTGGGGCAGCGGGTTTCTGCTCTCGTTGCTGCGCACGCGCGAGCTCCGTTGGCGCCGCGAGCTGGCCGTCCAGCTGGCGCTGGAGCCGGCCGGGCAGGGGGCCGGCTCTTGAGCTTGCGCGCGCTGCTGGTGGATCCGTCGCTGTTCACGGCGCCGTACGACGCCGCGTTGACCGAAGGGCTGCTGGCGTCCGGGACGGAGCCGGTGTGGGCGGTCCGCCCAACCCGTCCGGGCGATCGCGCCGAGCTTCCGCCCGGCCTGGCCGACCCGATGTTCTACCGGCGCGTCGACCAGATGTCCGGCCTCCCGCCGGCCCTGCGCGCGGTCGCCAAGGGGATCGCGCACCTCTGGGGGCTGGTCCGGCTGGTCGTCCGGGTCGCTCGCCAGCGTCCCGACGTCGTGCACTTTCAGTGGCTGGTCGTCCCGCCGCTGGACCTGCTGGCGATGATGGTGATCCGGCGCAGGGCGGTGCTGGTGTTGACCGTGCATGACACCGTCCCGTTCAACGGCGATCGCCCGTCGCGGCTGCAAACGGCCGCTCTCTCGCGCGCGCTGCGGCTCTGCGACGTCCTGATTGTCCACACCGCGGACGCGCGCCAGCGGTTGATCGCGCGCGGCGTTCCCGCCTCCCGGCTCGCGGTCGTGCCGCACGGGCCTCTGGCCTTGACGGTTCCCGTGCCGGCGCAGCCCGAACCCCCGGCGGAGCCCTCGGTGCGTCGGTTCACGCTGTTCGGCGAGCTCAAGCCCTACAAGGGGATCGACGTCCTGCTGCAGGCGGTGGCGGCGTTGCCCCCGGCGCTGCGAAGCCGGGCGCGGTTCGTCGTCGCCGGGCGGGCGCGCATGGACCTGGAGCCGATCCAGCGCCAGATCGAGGCCCTGGGGCTGGACGGGCTCGTCGAGCTGCGGCCGCGGCGGTTGACCGAGCCCGAGATGGCCGACCTGTTCGCGGCGACCGACTGCTTCGTGTTCCCGTATCGTCAGGTCGACGCCAGCGGCGTCTACTACCTGACCAAGGCGCTGGGGAAGTGGATGATCGCCAGCCGGGTCGGCGTGTTCGCGGAGGATCTGGCCGACGGCAGCCGGGGGACGCTGGTCGATCCCGAGGCGCCGGCCGAGCTGGCGCGTGCTCTGGCCGCCGCCATCGAGAGCCCGAGGCGGCCGGCCGCCTACGCCCCCGCCGGCGAGTGGATCGGGATCGGGGCGGCGACGGCCAGCCTCTATCGGCAAGCGCTGGCCGGCCGGGCCACCGCGGCGGTCCCCGCTGGCCGGGGCGCCCCGCGTCCGGCGGGCGTCGTCTCCGAATGACGCGCGAACGGTGGCTCTTCGTCGACCCCGCCGATTCGTTCGGCGGCCACGAGGTGATGCTCACCCGGCTGGTCGAGGAGCTGGTCCGGCAGGGGCGGGTCCGCCCGCGCGTCCTGGCCCGCGACGGCACGCGGCTGCGCGAGCGACTGGGCGCCCATGCGACCGCCGCGGCGCTGCCGTCGCGCGGGACCTCTCCCGGCAGCTTGTTCGCGCGGCTTCGGGCGGCGTGGCGGGACGCGCGCGCGATCTGGGGCGCGCTTCGCGTCGAGGCGCCTTCGCTGTGCGTCGTCGCCGAAGGGTCGATCCTGTCCCAGCCCATCCCCGCGCTGGTCTGCCGGCTGGCCGGTACGCGGGTCGCCGTCTACCTGCCGCTGACGCAGCCCACGGCAGAGATGGGGTTTCGCACCGGCTGGCTGCGCGACCGGTTGATGAAGCTGGGGTTCGCTCAGGTCCCGCACGCGTGGATCGTGTTGACGGCCGACCAGGCGCGTTCGTTCGCGTCTTGGACCGGCGCCCGCCGGCCGATCCTGGTCCTGCCGAACACCGTCGCGCCCGAGATCGAACAGCAGGCGCGCGCGGCCGCCAACGACCCCGCGCCTCGGGCCGCCGGCGAGGCGCTGCGGATCGTCGTGCTGGGCCGCCTGGACGTCCAGCAAAAGGGGCTGGACCTGCTGCTGGATCACCTGGACCGTCCGGACGCATGTGGCGGGCCGGTGCAGGTGAGGCTGGTCGGCGACGGACCGTCGCGCGCGGCGCTCGCGACCCGTGTGGCCGGGTCGCCGCGGCTGGCTGCCCGTGTCCGGATCGAGCCCTGGGCGAATCCCGTGCCGGTGCTGCAGGACGCGGACGTGCTGCTCTTGCCGTCGCGCTACGAAGGCGTTCCCCTCGTGATGCTGGAGGCGATGGCGCTGGGAGTTCCCGTGGTTGCGTCGAGCTTGCCGGGGACACGCCCATTCGTCGACGAGAGCTGCCTGTTTCCCGTGGGGCGACTGGACCTCGCGTTTGCGATCGTCGACCGGCTGCGCGATCCGGCCACGCGCGCCGACATCGCGCGAATCAACCGCGCGACCTTCGCGGCCCAGGCGTCGCACGCGGCGTTCTCGAGGGCGGTGGCGGCTCTGTCGGCCGACCTGCCGTCGGTCGTGCGCGCGCCGGGTCAGCGGCCGAAGGCGGCTTTGAACGCGCGGGCGCTGGCGGGAAAGTGTCCGTCGGACAGCCGGGCGTCGTAGTCGGGCGCGCGGTAGTCCCAGTAGCTCTGGAAGACCACGTCATGGGCGGCGATCCAGGCAGCCATGCGGGTGATGAACAGCGGGTCGTCGCCCGCGCCGTGGCCGTCCGGTCGCGTACCGGTCCCCCACTCGGGGAGGGCCATGGGCTTGCCGTGCTGGCGCGCGAAAGTCGCCAGCCAGGCGAGCCCGAACGGCTCTTCCAGCACGTGTGCCCAGCGCGCCGACGGCTCGCGGTCGGCCGCCGCCCAGACCTGGTTGTACACGTCGAGGCCGATCACGTCGACGACGTCGTCCCCCGGGTAGGCGCGATCGGCCGGAAACCGCAGTGGTCCCACGTTCGGGTTCCACACGATCCGAAACCGCGCTCCCGCCGCCGAGCGCAGGGCTTTCACGATGCGGGCGAAGTAGGTCTTGAAGGCGGCTGGGTCGCGCGCGGCTGCCCACGGGAACCAGTCGCCGTTGAACTCGACGCCGACGCGCAGGAAGGCGTCCGCGGCGCCGGCTTCGACGATCGCGCGCCCCAGCGCCGCGAAGCGCGCGTCGTAGGCGCCGGCTGCGCCGGCCTGAAGCGTGGAGCCGTCCTTCGGGAGCATCGGAACGCCCAGGGCGATTCGCTTGCCGGTGCTCTTCCAGCAGCCGACCACCCATCGCGCCGAACGTTCCAGGTCGTCCCAGCTGGCGAAGGCGAGGAAGTCGCTCACGCCGTCGGTGGCGCGGCCCAGGAAGGCCTCGAACGCCGGGAGCTTCCCGCGCCCCGTGCACCCGGCCCCCTCGTACACGAAGACGCTGGCGGGCGCCGCCGCCGCGGGGCGCGACGGCAAGATCGCGACCGCCGCCAGCAGCGCGGCCGCCGGCGCGAGGCGCGTCAAGCCGGCTGAGCTCCCGCCGGCATGCGCGAGCTGATGTGACAATGGCTGACCGCCAGCTGCTCGGGCGGCATGGCCGCGAACCGCGCCGCCAGGGCGATGCCCGCCAGCGCGTCGGGGTTCCCCGGGCGCTGGACGACGTCCGTCGCCGGAACGCCGACCTCCCGGTACAGGTCCAGGTACTCGGGGAACCGCAGGCGGTTCTGGGGCTGGACGCCGTTGTCGATCCAGTGCCAGGCCCGATCGCTGAAGCGGAGGAAGTTGTAGATGCTGATCGAGCGATCGAAGTGCGCGAAGTGGTCCGACATGTCGATGAAATGAGACATGACGCCACCGTCCTGGCGGACCACCCGCTTGAACTCCGTCAGGATCGGCACCAGCACGGCCGGATAGATGTGCTCGAGCGTGTTGTTCGAGTGAATCAGATCGATGCTGTCGTCGGGGAGGCTCAGGTGGCGCGCGTCCTCGACCAGGTAGCGAACGTTGAGCGCGCCCAGCATCTGGGACAGAGACATGCCTGGCCAGGCGGCGAGCAAGCTGCTCAGCCGAGAAAGCCTTTCACCGACGACGGTCACCGATGGTGGCAGCTGGCCCGCCGCGTGGGCGTCCAGGTACCGGCGCACCGTGACCGCGATCCGCGCGCGAGAGATCAGAGGACGCAGGTCCACGCTGTGAATCTGATCGACGCCGGCCAGGAACAGCGCCACGGGGACCACCGGATACCAACCGGTGCCGATCTCCAGCGTCCGCCGCGGGACCGCCTTCCCGGACAGCCGGCGGAAGTTCTCCAGGTGGGTGGCGGCGTGCGACAGACGGTCCTCGAAGGTGGCGTCGGTCAGCGCGACCCCCCGGGTGACGTACTTCTGAAACAGGAAGTTGATGTGGTGATCAAACGGCAGGTAGGAAATCACCTTCTGAACGATCGCTTTTTGCATCCAGCGTTTCATGGCACCCCCCTCCCTCTTCGTTCGTTTCGTCGTCTCGGTCAGACCAGGCGCAGAGCAGCGTCATCAAGACCACGAACGGCGAGAACAGCAGGTACCCGCCGCCCAGCTGGAACATGACCAGGCAAAGCATCGCCAGGATCGGCGTGGCGCGCCGGACCATCGCCGTCGCCAGCACGGAGAACGCCACCAACCCGACCAGGCCGTAGTCGATGACCAGCTTCAACGCCGGGCTGGCGCTGCCCAGATTGAAGGAGAGCGACCGTTCCGTCGCGCCCGGCCCGTAGCCGAACAGCACCCGCGCCTCTTGAATGAACGGACGCAAGACGTCGAGCTGGCCGAAGTACCGCGCGTGGGCGCTGGATCCGGTGCGCTGAAACTCCGTGGCCCGCGCGGCGAACGCGGCGAACACCTGCGGCATCGCCAGCGCCGCCACCACTGCCATGACGACCCCGATCGCCAGCAGGGCGGCCACCCGGGCCAGGCGGCGCGCCGACGTCAGACCGTAGAGCAGCAGCGCCAGCGCCAGGCTGAGGAGCCCGGTGCCCGAGAACGAGACCGCGTACGCGAGGCCATAGACCGGCAGGAACCGGAAGCGGCGCTTCACGAAGAATTCGACGCACACGGCGATCGCCAGCAGCTGCGAGAACATGCTGGGCTCCAGCAGGAAGAACCCGTTGCTGCGCAGGATGGGCGAGCCGTAGGCCAGCGTGGCGTTGAACGCATAGTGCGTCTCGACCAGCAGCGGCGAAAGCGGCGGGAGCATCTGCGTGAACTGGAACCAGCGAATCCCCGCGAACTGCAGGGCGAACTGCGCGATGCCCGCCACCGCGCACAGGCGCGCGTACAGCAGGAACACCTCCAGCGTGGCGCGCGTGTCGAACGTCTTCGTCGGCCGGACCGACCAGACGAAGTAGGTCACCAGCACGTCCGCCCACGAGGCGAGGCTGATGGCGGTCCGGGGATCCGGGGCCAGCAGGGCCAGCTCCAGCGAGAAGACGGTCCAGCACGCGAACAGGGCGAAGCCGAGCAGGGGCCGGGTGCCGAGCGTCGCCTGCCCGGTCGCCAGCATCCAGCCGACCAGCAGCAGGAAGGCGGGCAGACTGACGAACAGGACGCTGCCATTCAGATCGAGCCCGAACCGCTGCAGGCAGAGACAAGAGAGCATCGCCAGGTGCAAGAAGCGGCGGCTGCGGCCCGCCGCCAGGCCGGCGCGGGCCGGCAGCAGCGCCGGCGGGGCCAGCGACATCGCCTCCACGGCTGTCGTGCTCATGGCGGCACGGACGCGGCGGGGGCCGGCGACCGGGCCACCAACGAGCGGCACAGCGACTGAAACTGCGCGAGCCGGGCGCGCCCGGCGGCAAAGGCGGAGAGGGCCAGCAGGTACAAGCTGCCGACCATCGCCGCGGCGCCTGCCAGACCCATCGGGCCCAGGCGCCCGGCGGGCAGCGGGAACAGCGCCGGCGGCGCGAAGCGACGGGCTAGCCAGAACGCCCCGCACGCCCAGACGGCCGCGATCAAGAACGGCAGGACCGCCCCGGCGACGTGACGGAATCGTACGGGGCCCTCCCGGAACACCAGCCAGCAGAGCAGCGGAAGCGCCGCCCACTGGAAGCAGGAGTAGGAGAGCGCCACGCCGCGCGGGCCGCCGCGCAGGCCGATGACGATCGCCGCGACGGTGATCGCGCTGCCGATGACGCCCCACCGGAACATGTCGCGGCTGCGGCCCTGACTGATGTAGAGCCACCCGGTGCTGCTGACGACCGGCTGGGTGACCGCCGCGATGCCCAGCAGCTGATAGACGACCGCCGCTTCGCCCCAGCCCGGGCCCAGCAGCGCGGGGACGACGTCGCCGGCCATCATGACCAGGAACAGGATCCCGGGGATCGTCACGAAACCCAGCATCGACACCGCGCGCGTGTAGAACCGGCGGTACTGGTCGGGCGCGCCCGCCAATCGGCTGAGCGCCGGGACCGCCACCGTGCTGAGCGGCGCGTTCAGCTGGTTCAGCGGCAACGTGAGCAGGCTGTAGGCCCGCGTGTAGGCGCCGAGCGGACCCGGGCCGCACAGGCGCCCGATGAGGACGTTGTCCAGGTTGCGCGCGCAGTAGTTGAGGAAGTCGAACCCGGTGAGCTGGCCGCCGAACATCACCAGCCTGCGGACGCCGGCGCGCCGTCGGGGGCGGCCGGGGATCCACGGGCAAAAGAGGAACGTCAGCGCGGTGGTGGCCGTCGCCTGGGCCAGTGTTCCCGCCACCAGCGCCCACGGGCCCGCGCCGCGCAGGGCCGCCACCACGCAGGTGGCGACGTAGACCACGTAGGACGCGACCTGGATCAGCGCCAGCGTCGTGAACATCATGTGGCGCCGCAGCAGCGCGTTGTGCTGCAGGCCGATCCCGCTCAGGAGAAAGGACAGCGAGAGGCACGCGGTCAGCGCGGCGAGCTGCGGGCGATGGAAGAAGGCGGCCACCAGCGGAGAGAGCAGCAGGACGATCGCGGCGACGGCGGCGCTGATCGCGCAATTGATCCAGAAGAGCGTGCTGACCTGTTCCCGCGTGATCTCGGGCGCCTGGATGGTGGCGGTCGAAAGGCCGGCGTCCTTGAACATCGCGACGAACCCGACCGTCGTCGTGCACATGGCGACCAGGCCGTACTCGCCCGGCGTCAGCAGCCGCCCCATGGCCGCCGCGCCCACGAACGTCAGCACGAACTGCACGCCTTGGGCGGCCATGCTGACGGCGCCCCCGCGCGCCGACGCGGTGCCCGCGCGCGCCGCGAGACCGGACGAGTCGAACAGGCGGCCGGCCGGTAATCGCAACATGTCAGGCCGCTCCCCCGATCGCCGAAGCCGTGCCTTCCGGCCGCGCGCCGGCAGCGGGGGAAGGCGCCGACCAGCCGAGGCGCGGCCGGCGGCCGACTCGGCGCGCGAGCAACGCCACCGACGACAGCAGCGCCGCGTCGGTCGTCGGCTCGTCGAAGCGCCCGCGGATCGCGGCTCGCGCCGCGCGGCGCATGGCCGAAGCGTCGATCTGTCCACCGGCCACCGCGTCCAGCGCGGCACCGATCTCGGCAGCCGAGCGCTCACCCACCAGCAGCCCCGAAACGCCGTCCTCGATCAGCTCGGCGTTGCCGCTGTGCCGGGTGGCGACGACCAGGCAGCCGCGCGCCATGGCCTCCATCAGCACCACGGGCACGCCCTCCATGTCGCCGTCAGCCGCCGTCACCGACGGCAGGAGCAGCACGTCGGCCGCCTCCATGTGCTCGAGCACCGACGCGTGCGGCCGCTGTCCCAGGAACGTCACGCGGTGATCGCCGCCGGCTGCGTTCACCCGCGCCGCCAGCCGCCGCAGCTCGGGCTCCAGCTGCCCGGCCCCGATCACGGTCAGGTCGACGGGCCGGCGGCTGCTGGCGACGCCGGCCAGCGCGTACTCGATCCCCTTCTTCTCGACGAAGCGGCCCACCGTCAGCACGCGCAGCCGCTCTCCCGGCGGCCGGCCCGCACGCGGCGGCGGCTCGGGCGGCAGCGCGACGCCCATCCGCAGCACCCGGACCTTGTCGGCGGGCGCGCCCCAGCTCCGCAATCGTCGCGCCCAGAACTCCGAGACCGGCAGCAGCAGCTCGGTGTCGCGAAAGAGCGCCCGATATTTGGCGCCGTAGCGGCGCAGCGTCTCGGTCTGGCTGACGTCGTAGCCGTGAAAGACCGTCCCGATCGGGCCGGACAGCAAGCCGGCCCGGCGCAGAGCCGCCGCCCGGACACCGGTCGGTCCGAAGTGCGCCAGGATCGCGTCGAACCGCGAAGGCGCCGCAAGCGGTTCGGCCGCCCCGACGTCGCGCAGCGCCTGCCTGTCGCGCTGGACCAGCGCCACGGCGGCCGCCCAGCCGCGCCTCCAGGGACCTCGCGCCCACGGCGACCGCAGGGCCGCGCCCAGCATCGATCGGGCGGCGGTCGCGGCGGACCGGGGCGGCGGCAATCGCACGACCCGGCCCTCCAGGTCGCCACGGAGGTCGGCCGGAAGAGCCGTCCAATCCCCGGCGGTCTCGCAGATGATCGACAGATCGACGCCGGCGCGCCGCAACACGGCGGCGTGATGGATCACGAAGGTCTCGGACGGGATGGGGAAACCGTGCACGAACAGCGCGACCTTCACGGCGTCACCGGCGCGCGGAAAGCGCGGGCGGCGCGGGCGCCCGATCCGCGCAGCAGGATGCGGGCCAGCATCAGCCCTGTTCGAAGGTGCGGCCCGTGCCGCCAGAACTCGCGCAGATCGCGGCCATCGAACGGAAATCCGTAGGCCTCGCCGAACATCTGCAGGAACAGCGCCTGGCGATGGACCGGCGTGACCCCGGCGGACTTGTCGCGCAGCCGGCGGTAGGCGGCCCAGAGCCGGTCCTTGGGACCGCACGAGATGCGGTCGGCGCTGCGCGCCAGGGTCAGGAAGTAGAGCGGCTCGTCGACCAGGTGCGCCGGCCCGAACAGCGCCAACAGCCGCAAGAAGGCGTCCAGATCCTGCCAGGCCGGCATCGCGACGTCGAACAGCCCGGCCTCGACGAAAAAGCTGGTCCGCGTCAGCACCTGATTGCCGATCGAGTTGTAGAAGAACAGGTCCTGGAATCGCACCGTGCCGCGCTTCCGGCTGACGGTGCGCGTGTCGCCGTCGACGCGCACGTCTTGCGAGAACACGCACGAGAAGCGGCGCCCCTGCCGCTCCAGGCGCTGCCAGGCGGCGACCATCACCTCCAGGCGGCGCTCGTCGAACCAGTCGTCGTCGTCGAGCCCGGTCACCAGCTCGCCGCGCGCCGCGCGAATGGCGCTGTTGCGCGCGGCCGGAGCCCCACCCGAGGTCGAGTTCCGGATGCAGGTGACCCGCGGGTCGGCGGCGGCCAGCGCCGCCAGATACGCCGGCGTGTCGTCGGTCGACGCGTCGTCGACGACGATCAGCTGGACGTGGCGGTACGTCTGCGCCAGCACCGAGCCCACCGCCCGCCGCAGCAGCGCCAGCCGGTTCTTGGTCGGCATGTAGACGGTCACCAGCGGTGGCTGGCCCGGTGCCGGCAGTGGTCGAGGCTCCTCGCGCATGCGGTCCCCGTTCACACCGCCGTCGGTCCCGCCGCCCGCGTGGCGGCAATGACCGCCGGCGCCTTGCCGGTCCCGACCGGTGGCACGCGGCCATAGCGATATCGCGGAGAGACCGGCGACACGCCGTTCATGACCACGCCGTGTCGCGGCGTCGACGCCGAGAACCTCGTCAGGTGCTCCTCGGCCAGCCGGCGCGGCGTGTTGGCGAGTCTCAGGACGCTGAGCACGCGGTCCACGTACATCGAGATCACCAGAGCGTCGGAAACCAGGGGAAACGGAGGCGCGTCGACCAGCACGTAGTCGTACGCCGTCTTCGCGTGGGCCAGCAGCGCGCCGAACACCGGGCTGGACAGGAGCTCGGCCGGGCTGGGCGGGATCTCACCGGCGGGGATCGCGTCGAACGTCCCGTAGGCGGTCTCGACCACCCTGACCGCCGCCTTCCAGGTCACCTGCCTCGTCAGCACGGCGCTGAGCCCGGGCTCCGGTGGTGCGCCAAACAGGCGGTAGTGTGAGGGGCGGTGCATGTCCGCCTCGATGACCAGCACCTGCTTGCGGTCGGCCGCCAGCGCGGCGGCCAGCGACAGCGCGCAGAGCGTCTTGCCGTCGCCCTGGCTGGGCGACGTGATCAGCAGGACCTTGTCGGTCCGTCCCGCGCCCGAGTAGTAGATGTTGGTTCGCAGGTGGCGGAAGGCCTCGGCGAACGGCGAATGGGCATCCGCGGCGAAGACGTCGAAGGACGGCGCGTGGGCCGTGCCGCCGTGGTAGGGCAGGGCCCCGAACACCGGCAGCGGCCCCAGCTCTTTGCGGAGCTCCTTCTCGGTCTGGAAGGTCACGGCCATCAGGCGGCGCCCCACCACCAGCAGCGCGCCCAGCGAGAGGCCCAGCAGCGCGCCGATTGCCAGGCGCAGCAGCAACAGCGGAGAGTCCTCGCGGCGCGGAACACCCGGCACGTCCAGCACGTGGTTCTTCGAGATCGTCGAGGCCTTGACCACCGCCGCCTGCTGCTGCTTTTCGAGGAGCAGCGAGTACATCTTGCTGAGGACGTCGCTGTTCCGGGTCAGCTGCGTCAGCTGCTGCTCGGCGCTGGGGACGGTCCGGAGCTTGTCCTCAAACTGCCCGATCATCCGGTTCAACGACCCGAGCTGGTCCTGGGCGCGCGCGCGCCTGCCGGCGACGTACTTCTTGATCATGTTGACCTGCATGTCGACCTGCGACTGCTGCTCGCGCAGGGCCGGCGCGTCGTCGGTGAATCGCGCGTGCATGCGGGTGAGCTCCTGCTCCGCCTGCGCCAGGCTGCCGCTGAGCCCGGCCAGCACCTGATCGGCCGCCTCGCCCACCAGGAACTGTTCGATCGAGCCGTTCCCGTGCTTCAGCGCCTCGTCGATCTGGTTGAAGGTCACCACCTGCAGCTGCGCCGCGACCCGCTGCTCCTCGTACCGGGCCAGCTGGTCGATCATGCCCTTGGCCTCGTCCCCCAGGACGACGACCGGCGAGCCGCGCTTGTAGTCGGCCAGCTGCTGCTCGGCCCGATCCAGCGAGTCCTTGATGTTCTTCACCTGCTGGGTCACGAACGTCTCGGCGGCGGTTGCTTCTTCGCTCTTCCACGACTGGCGGCGGTCGAGGTACGCGCGCATCAGCGCCGCCACGAACGCGGCGGCCGCCCGCGGCGAGGGGTCGCTGAAATCGACCGACACCACCTTCACCTGCTCCGTCGGGGAGCTGGTCTTGGGCGTCCCCACGCTCAGCACGCGGCCCAGGCCGTCGGCCACGTCGTCCACCGCCTTGACCGTCACCTCGAAGCTGGTGCCGGCCTGCGGGGCGCCCGCCGGGCCGGCCAGCAAGGTCAGGCGCGCGCCGCCCGCGGCGGCCGGCCTGCCCAGGGCGCCCTCACCCAGCTGGCGGCCGTCGCGGCTCAGCACCTGGTACGCCCCGCCCGGCAGGAATGCCACGACGAACCGGCGCGGCTCGGCGGCCCCGTCGACGACGTCGGCGTCGCGCGCGACGACCTGCTCCGACGCGGGATCCAACAGATCCAGCCGCCGCTGCATCAACCGCCAGCGCCAGTAGCGCGGCGGCGACCAGCCGACGGGGGAGATGGTGACGTTGAAACCGGACTCCCGGACCGCGCGCGCCAGCAAGTCGTGGCTCTTGAGAATCTCGATCTCGGTTCCGACATCGCCGCCGCGCTCGCCGAACAGCTCGAACTGATCGGGCTGGCCCAGGCCGGCGGCGCCCTTCCCCTGCAGCTCGCCCAGGTACAGGCTGCCGTGGGCCTTGAAGCGCATGTGCCCGAAGACCGTCAGCAGCGATACGGCCAGCAGGACGGCCGCCGCGCAGAGAAAGATCACGCGCCTTCCTTCGCGAATGGTCGCCCAGATCTGGCCGACGTCGATCCGTTCCGCTTCCTCCGCCATACGACTCCTCATGCGCCGCGCATCACTGCGACAGGTACTTGATCTGAACGAAGGGGTTCAGCAGCCCGGAGACCGTCTGCAGCGTCGGCAAGATCTCCTGGATGGCCTCGTTCCAGCTGGTCACGGCCGTCTCCGGAACGAACACGATGTCGCCTGGCGCCAGCAAGAAAGACGACGCGTCGCCGCGCAGGATCCTGTTGACGTCCACGACGAAGAACCGCCCGCGGTCGGCCTCGCTGCGGATGATCCGCACCTCGGACAGCTTCCCCTGGACCCGCTCGCGAAAACCGATGCCCGCGGCCGCCAGGGCTTGCAATAGATCCAGCCGGCCGTCGACGAACGGCACGGGCCCCCCGCGCGAGTTGCTGCCGGCGGCTCCGCCGAACACGAACGCCTGCTCGGTCAGGTTGTCCGGCACGACGATCGTGTCGCCGGTGTGCAACGGGATGTTCTGACCCATGTCGCCGTCGCGCAAGAGCCGCCGGAAGCTGACAGGCAGGCGCCTGCCTTGCCGGACGACGTAGGCGCTGGACAGGCTCGCGTGATCCATCACCACGCTGCCACCCAGCGACAGCGCCTCCAGCAGCCGCATGGGCCGGTCCGACAGCTTCAGGCCCGGGGTCACGAACTGCCCCAGCAGGTAGTATCGAATGCTGCCGTTGTAGATGACCTGGACGGTGACCTTGGGATCCTTGACGAACCGGGCCAGCTCGGTCTCGAGATAGGAACGCAGCTGGTCGGACGTCTTGCCGCCGACCTGGACGGAGCCGATCAACGGAAACTCGATCGAGCCGTCGTTGTCGACGTACAGGCCGGACGTGCGCGCGGCGGTGCCCGTCCCCGGCACGCCGATGGACCCCGCGTAGGTGGCCACCGCCAGCTCGGGGTGGTTGTAAACGGCGACCAGCAGGGTGTCGCCCGGACCGACCCTGTACGGCTGTCCCTCGCCTTCACCCAGCGCCTCTTTCAAGAGAGCGGGATCCAGCACCTCTTCGTTCTGCGAGACCACCGGCGACGGAAGCGTCTTGGAGACGACCACCGGATGAGGGCTGGGGGCCGCGCAGCCCGTGGCCCACGTGCTCGCCAGCACCACCATCACCACCGACCTCATCGACTGCTGCACCTCCGTTTGCTTGCCGCTGATGTGAAACGCCCCATCCAACAGCTAGCACGCGAAACTGCGGTGCGAACCCGCCCGGTCTGGCGGATCGTCGAATTCAGCCGTGAATTAACAGGAGGTAGAAGATCCTGTTACACGGCGCAGGCCGGGGCGACACACAGGCCCCCAAAACCACGCCCCCCCACCGACGGTGCGGCAGGAGGGCGCGACGTCACGCGGGCGGCCTCAGTCGTCGCCGAACGGCGAGCAGCCGCTGGCGCTGTTGGGCAGGATCTCCCAGGTCTGATTCTCGCCGTGCTGCTGGGTCCAGAAGATGCGCCAGCCGTCCTTGAACGGGCGCGGGATCGAGGCGCCCAGCAGGCCCCGCGGTGACGGGTCGCCGTTCGAGACGTGGAAGCCGGTGATCTCGTTGTCACCCTCGTTCTGGAAACCGGCGAAGGCGCCCAGCGCGGAGTCCAGCGTCGCCGACGGGTCGCGCCCCTCGGCGATCAGCCGCGCCGGGACGTTGGCCGGGTCGGCGTAGTCGGCGGTCAGATCGATGACGTAGGCCGAGTCCAGGGCGTTGCGCTGGGCGTGCAGCGTGTCGCCCCCGTCCTCGACGAACACGATGTCGTTCTTGCTGATGAACGAGCAGTTGTCGAAGCCGGTGTGCGCCACGTCGCCGCGGTAGACCAGGGTCAGCGTGCCCGTGTCCCCGCCCGGCGCGTGCTGGGTCACCTTGAAGACGGCGCCGAACCCGCCGAAGGCCGAGCCCGCCTCGGTCAGCGCGCTGGTGTCGCCGGTCGTCGCGAAGACGAACTCGCGGAAGTTGCTGCCCGGCCGGAACTGGCCGTTCTCGGGGCGCTTGAACGGCGTGCCGCCCTTGGCCTTGGCCAGGTCGTTCGCGCTGAACGGCGTCGCGTTGCCGTCATGAGCCGTGTCGTGGATCGTGATCCAGCGCGTCTTGAACGTCTTGCCGTAGGTGTGCAGGTCGGCCTGGTCGGCGGACAGCGTGTCGGTGGCCGGGTCATGCTCGACGATCGGCTGCCCGTCCTGCAGCGACGTCACCTGCAGCACCTGCAGCTTGCCGTGCTTCAGGTCCTCGGCGCGGCGGGGCACGAAGCGGTAGATGAACCCGGCCGGCGCCTTGGCGTGCGGCGTCGCGGGCGTCGTGGCGCCGCTGTTGTCCTCGACGATCCAGAGGTTGCCCTCGCCGTCGTTCTGCACGCCCTCGTAGCCGCCGCGACCGATCGACCCCGAGATGTCCTCGACCACCGACGGGTAGGACAGCGTCGCCTGGTACGTCGGCGCGCCGGCGTCCTCGGTCGTGAAGATCAACCGCTGCGCGAACGGATCCCACGTCGATCCGTCGATGTCGGCCAGCGCGGCGCCCGTGTTGTCGGTGGCCGCCATCAGCGTGACCTTGTGCGCGCCGTCGGCGTCCAGGTTGATGCGCGTGATCATGCCGGGCGTTCCGCCCTCGTGACCCTGGAACAGGAAGTGCGTGCCGTAGTCGTACGAGGCGTCCGGGCCGTTCTGCCCGTAGAGCACCAGGTAGGTGTTCTTGTCGGGCTCCGTCTTCGTCGCTTCGATCAGGTGGGTGGCGCTGGGCAGGTCGCCCGGCGCCGGCAGCAGCGGGCCGTCCCCGTTGTAGCCGTAGAAGGCCGCGACGGCCGTGGTGCCGTCCGCCAGGGTCACCGTCTGCGGGTTCTCGAGCGGGATCGACCCCTGGGCAACCGCCGTTTCGATCAGCTCGGGGGGGAGCAGGTTCGGCGACGAGAAGCCGGGCTTCTTGCCCTGCGCGGTCGGGACGGGCGTGATGTTCAGCTTGCCGACCAGCTGGGCCGCCGATTCGAACGCGACGGCGGCGGGTTGGTCGGTGGCGGTGGTGCCGCCGCCGGTGACGGCGTTCGTGCAGCCGCCCATCAGCAGCAGCGAGGCGTAGGAGAGTGCGCGCTTGCAGGTCATGAAGGAACCTCCGGGTTGGACATATCGAGCCGGAGGCGGTGTACCGCGCGGATGCCGCCCGTCCGGCAACAACTCGGAGAGGTTCTCGTCGCTGGTGTGCGACAGCCCGGTGACGACTCCCGCAAACGGGGCGCCTGCGACGGCGCCCCGTTCGGACGCGCTCAGTGAAGGGGGTTCAAAGAACGTCGCCGGGGGCGGCCGCTGACACCCAGCTCGCGTAGCCGGGCACCCCCGTGATGCGCGGCGCCGGCGCCGGCTGCAAACCGGCCGACGAACCGGCGAAGACGAAGACCGCCGGGTTGGTGGTGGCGAAGAAGGGCGTCGGGAACGGCGCGGGCGCGCCCACCAGAAGGTCGTCCCGTCCGTCGCCGTCGAAGTCGGCCGCCGAGATCCGCTCGCCGAAGTTGAGGGTGTTGTCGGGCAACACCGCCGTCTCGAGGATCGTCGTGTGCGGCGGCGTCGCGAACCCGCCTGGCGTGCCCCGGTGGACGTCGACGCGATCGTCCGTGAAGTAGATGTTGTCGGTCGGGGTCGACGTGATCGCCGCCAGGTCGGCGCGCCCGTCGCCGTCGAAGTCGGCGATCTGAAGCGGAGCCACTGGGTTCGCGGTCGGCAGCACCTGGGTGGGGCCGGCCGGCGGGAAGGCGTGCCCGCCCGGGAAGAAAGCGAGCTGCGTGAATTCGGTCGTGACCAGGTCGGGGATGCCGTCCCCGTTCAGGTCCCCGGCCGTGCCCGACGGCAATTGTGGGCGGGCCACGAACGTCCCCGCGCCGCTGGGCTCGAGTCCCGCGGCGCCGCCGCGAAACACCCGGAAGCCGGTCTCGGTGCCGCCGTACTTCACGACCACGTCGCCGAACCCGTCTCCGTTGAGGTCGGCGGCGGTCAGCAGGGCCGCAGAGCTCCCGGTCGCCGACGCGTCCAGCGTCCAGACGGGCGTGGCGGGCAAACCGGCCGGGGAGCCGAGGTACAGCCAGACGTGCCGGCCGCCGTCGCTGACGAACACGTCGCCGTAGCCGTCACCGTTCACGTCCCCGCCCGCCAGCAGCTGCCAGCCGAAGTCGAACGGCTGGATGCCCGCAAGAGCGGGGCTGACCGACAGCGGCGCCGCCGCGAGGCCCGCGGCCGATCCAGCGTAGACGACCACGCCGCGGCCGTCCGAGACCGCCACGTCGCCGAAGCCGTCCCCGTTCACGTCGCCGGCGCTCGCGGCCGGAACGCCGAAGTGCGACGTGTCCAGAGGCAGGACGGTGTCGCTGGCGGGATTCAAGCCGCCGGGGCCGCCCAGGTAGACGTGCAGGCGATCGGTCGCCGCCTCGCCGTTCTGGTCGCGCACGACCGCGTCCGCGAACCCGTCGGCGTTGGCGTCCAGGCGCAGGCCGCGCGTGGCGTCCGGAGCCCGGCCGCCCGGCGGCACGAAGAGCTCCCACGGCGCCGTCCAGGACCCGCGCCCGTCCAGCGCGCGGGCGCGCCAGAACACCACGCCCGCCCGAAGAGGGCGCAGCGGCCGGCCCGAGCCTTCCACCGCGACGAGCTCTTGCAGCGGATGATTGCACGCGCGGTCGGCGCAAATTTGCACCACGGCGGGGGGCGCGCCCGTTACCCGGAACCGGGGACGCGGCGCGCCCGCCAGAGACCCCGACAGCGGGGCGACCGGCCGCAGGCGCCTGCGCGCGTGCGCGGCGGCAGGCGCGACCTCCGCCCCGATCGCGGGCGGCTCGCCGGACGCTGGTTCCTCCGGCTCTCCCGCGCACCCGGCCGCGAGCAACGCCGCGGCCGTAAGTGAAAGGATTCGTCGTCCACACACTCTTCCCATGGGGCACCTCCGCGCTGGAACGTGCGTTCGCCCCTTCGCTGCACAAGGCGTCCAGCAAAATGTCGGTGCTCACCGGAGTCGCGGTTGCGCTCGCGGTTCCGGGAGCGAGGAGACATGATGCCGGGATGCCGCTTCTCGGGGTCACCCTGACACCCGCCGGCGAGCAGCGCCTGCGCGCGCGGCCGCCGCAGTTGCTGCTGTCCGACCTCGGCTCCGCGCGCGAGCTGGAGCCGGGGCGGCCGGTTCGTCTCATCGACGCGCGCGCCGCCACGCACGCCACCGGTGTCGCCGATCCCGAGAACGAGGTGGTCCGCATCTGGTCGCACGGCGAGGACAGCCGGGCGCCCGACGCCGCGTTCATGCGCGGCAAGCTGAGGGCGGCGCTGGCGTTGCGGCGCACGCTGGGCCTGGCCGACGGCGCGTCCGCGTACCGTCTGGTCAACGGCGAAGGCGACGGGCTGTCGGGGCTGGCGGCCGACGTGTACGGGCCGTTCGCGGTGGTGACGGCGCTGTCGCGCGGGTTGCTGGGTCACGCGCGCCTGCTGGCCCAGTGCGCGCTGGAGCTGTTCCCCGAAGAGGGGCTGCCGCTGCGGGGCGCCGTGCTGAAGACGCGGCTCAAGGGCAGCGGCAACACGCCCGAGCGGGCCAGGGACGACGTCGTGGGCGAGACGCCGCCCGACAAGCTCATCGTGCGCGAGACGGGCGTCCCCTACGAGGTGCACCTGCGGGGCGGCATCAACGTCGGCCTCTTCACCGACATGCGCGAGCATCGCGCGGGCCTCGCGCGGTTCGTGCGCGGCAAGCGCGTGCTGAACACGTTCGCGTACACGGGCGCCCTGTCGGTCGCCGCGGCGCTGGCCGGCGCGTCGGCGATCACGAGCGTCGACCTGGCGGCCGGTCCCCTGGCGTGGGCGCGCGCGAACTTCGCGCTGTCCGGGCTGGACGCGGGCGCGCACCGCTGGGAGGTGTCGGACGTGTTCCGCTTCCTCGAGGGCGAGCGGCAGCGCGGGACGACCCACGACGTGATCATCCTGGATCCGCCGACCGTCTCGGGCGCGCGCGCGTCGCTGTGGGCCCAGAAGCGGGACTACCCCGACCTCATCGCGGCCGCCTGCGCCGTGCTGCCGGACGAGGGCGGCCACCTCGGGATCTCGTCGAACACGCACAGTGGTCCGGCGGTCCTCAAGCACGTGACCGCCGGGCTGGCGCTGGCCAAGCGCGACGCGCAGCTGCTGGAGCTGGGCGGGCTGCCGCCCGACTACCCGACGCCCCACCACTGGCCGGCCGCCCGCTATCTGGAGGTCTGCCAGCTCCGGGTCGGCGCGTCGTTCGCCTGACCGAGCACCAGGTTTACGTCGTGCCGCCCTTGTTGAGGGACCGACGATGGGGCGCCAAACCACGTTCGCAAAAGGGTTGCGGCTCGCCTTGACCCTGCTGCTGGCCGCGTGTGCGGACGCGGGCGGACAGGGGGGCGGCGCGGCCGGCGGCTCCGGGTCGGGCGGCAGTGGCGGCGGCGGTGGGGCGGTGTCTTCGGGGGGCGCGGGCGGCCAGGCCGGCGCCGCCCCTGGGGGCGCGGGCGCCGGGG
>CAZJMY010000558.1:0-8302 GCA_964546845.1 uncultured Myxococcales bacterium
TGCTCCCGTCGCCGTCTGGGCGGCACCAGCGGGCGATCCAGCCGCCGTCAGCAAGGTCACCGAGCTGAACAAGAAGGCGCTGGCCGCCTACAGCCAGCAGGACTACGACACGGCCAAGGACCTGCTGAAGCAGGCGCTGCAGGCGTGCGCCGACGCGGGCCTGGACCAGCACCCGATCACGGCGCGCACGCACCTGCACTTCGGCGCGGTCGCGATCACCGGGTTCAAGCAGCGCGAGGCCGGCATCAAACAATTCAAGAAGGCGCTGGAGATCCAGCCCGACATCAAGCTGACGAAGTCGATCGTCACCCCCGAGCTTCAGGACGCCTTCGAGGAGGCGGTCCTGGCCAGCAACGGCGGTGAGGGCGGCGGCGCGGCATCCGGCGGCGGCGAAGGCGAGGCCGGCGGCGCCACGGCCGAAGGCGGCGGCGAACACGCGGCAACCGACGACGAGGACGATCACACGGCGCGCCCCAAGCCGAAGGCCAAGCCGCGCAAGAAGACCGGCGACGAGGACGAGGGGGGCGGCGAAGAGGGCGGCGCCAAGGGCGGCGGGTTCTACCTGGGCCTCACCATCGGCAGCGGCGCCGGCATCGCCAGCGGCTCGGGACACCTGGACCCCTCGCACAAGCTGGCCTCGGCCGGCTTCGCCTCGGGTCAGCTGGGACAGGTCGAGCCGCAGGTGGGCTACTTCCTCGACGCGAAGACCCTGCTGTCGCTGGCGCTGCGCCTTCAGTACGTCAGCGGCACCAACGGCGAGTTCGGCTGTGGCAGCAACGGCAGCACCTATTGCAACCCGACCACGCTGGCGATGGCCGTGCTGGCCCGGGCGACCTGGTTCCTGGGCGACGGCCCGCTGCACTGGACGGTGGGCGGTCAGGTCGGCGGCGGTTACATCGCGCACGCGGTGTCGTTCCCCGACGCCAAGAACTGCGGCATGAACCGGAACACCGGCTGCGTCGACGCCGTGCTGGGCGGGGCCTTCCTGATCGGGCCGACGGCCGGCCTCTGGTACGACATCGGCGAGAGCCTGGGCTTGATCGCCGCCATCAACAGCGAGATCGGCGCCCCGAAGTTCACGATCAACTTCGACATCGACGTGGGTCTGGGCTTCCGGCTCTAGAGGGCGCCCGCCCCGTCGGGGGCGTATGATGTCCCCCGGGATGCTGTACCGGGGCGTGCACGCGACGATCGGACGGACGCCGCTCGTGCAGCTGCGCCGGATCGGTGACGGCGCGCGGCTGCTGGCCAAGCTGGAGCTGCGCAACCCGGGCGGCAGCGTCAAGGACCGCATCGCGCTGGCGATGGTCGAGGACGCCGAACGCCGCGGCGTGCTTCAGCCCGGCGGCGCGATCGTCGAGGCGACCAGCGGCAACACCGGCATCGCCCTCGCCCAGGTCGCGGCGATGAAGGGCTACACGCTTCACGTCACCATGCCCGAACGGATGTCGAAGGAGCGGCTGATGCTGCTCCGGTACCTGGGGGCACGCGTCACGCTGACGTCGGGCGCGCTGATGGCGGAGGCGATTCAACGCGCCGAGGCGCTGCGGAACGAGATCCCCGGGGCGGTCGCGCTGGACCAGTTCCGCAACCCCGCCAACCCGCAGGCGCACCGCGAAACGACCGGCCGCGAGATCTGGGAAGACGCGGACGGCGAGGTCGACGTGTTCGTCGCGGGCGTCGGCACCGGGGGGACCATCACGGGCGTGGGCGAGGTCTTGAAGGCGAAGAACCCCGCCGTGCGGATCGTGGCGGTCGAACCGGCGGCGGCCGCGGTCCTGTCCGGCCGCCGGGCCACCAACCACATGATTCAAGGAATCGGGGCCGGGTTCATCCCGCCGCTGCTCAATCGGGACGTCATCGACGAGGTCGTCGCGGTCAGCGACGAAGAGGCCTTCACGCATGCGCGGCGCCTGGCGCGCGAGGAGGGGATCTCCGCCGGGGTCTCGTCGGGGGCCACCCTGGCCGCGGCCCTCCGGATTGCCGGACGTTCGGAATATTCAGGCAAATCGATCGTTTTCATGGTGTGCGACGGAGGCGAACGCTACATCCACGGTCCGCTGGTCAACGAGTTGATCGGGCCGTCAAAGGCTTGACGCATCGAGGCACTTGCCGCTTGACGACGGGGATATAGCTTTTCGAGAATGTTGGCGGTCACCCCTCTTCGCGGTCTTCTGCAGGGCATCCGCCTCCTCGTCGTCGAGGACGACGAGATGATCCGGGACGCCCTCACCGAGCTGCTGCGAGAGGAAGGGGCGACCGTGACCGCCGCCGTCAACGGACGTGAGGCCCTGCGCGAGCTGCGCACCGCGGGCGTCCCCGACCTGATCCTGCTGGACCTGATGATGCCGGTGATGGACGGCTGGGAGTTCCGGGTCGAGCAGCGCTCCGATCCCGCTCTCAGTCAGGTCCCGCTGATCGCGATGTCCGCCGACATGAGCGCGAAGGCGCGGGCCATCGCGGCCGACGCCTACCTGCGCAAGCCGCTCGACTTCGGCGAGCTGGTCGGCCAGATCCGGGCGGTCACGGATCACGCGGCCGAGCAACGGGCCGCCGTCGCCAACACGGCCGCCGTGTTCGCGACCATGGCGGCGGAGATCGCCCACGAGATCAACAACCCGCTCACGTACGTCATGGCCAACCTCCAGGTGCTCGCCGATCGGCTGCCGCCCGCCAGCGATCCGGATTCGCAGGAGATGCACGAGCTGATCGCCGACGCGCTCGAGGGCGCCGAACGGATCCGCCGCGTCGTCAAGG
Organism: uncultured Myxococcales bacterium; assembly: GCA_964546845.1. GTDB lineage: Bacteria > Myxococcota_A > Polyangia > Fen-1088 > Fen-1088 > JADGRB01. The sequence continues at coordinate 2,758 of CAZJMY010000558.1, forward strand.
AAGCCCAGCGCGACCCGGAAAAGCTCCGGCGGCACTGAGCCGGGCGATCAGCGCCGCGCCTGATCAGTCGCCGGGGCCCTCGTCCTTCATGCCGTGCATGAGGCGGGCCTTCACACGCGCCATCTGCCGTTCTTTGTAGCGGTCGTGGCTGTTCTCGCCGCTCTCGTTGTTCTCGGCGGTGCGCGCGTCGATGATCTGGAACTCCGTCAAGACGAACACGATCGTGCCGTTCTCGGCGAACAGCGGATCGTCGGGCAGCCGGCACAGATACTTGTCGATGCGGACGGGCAGGTCGGCGACGAAGTTGATCACCCGATAACCCGGCCCTGAGAATTCGTTCTGCGGTGACGGCCGTTTGTCCGCGGCGACGGCGGCGAGGTCGGTGATCTCGGGCAGGAACCGCTCCAGCGCCGGCGAACGCGACAGCGTCTCGCGGATCTTCACGATGTCGTTCACCGACTGGCCCGGAATGACGTAGTTGAACGGCACCAGCCGCTGCGTCAGCTCGCGCAGCACGAACACCAGCTGCTCCTCGGTGTTCGTGATCATGCGAAAGCGAAGGTTGTCGTAGACGTCGGCGGCGATGGATTCCTTCTTGGCCAGCAGCTTCGTGATCAGGCTGTCGGCGGCCTTGCGGCTCCATTCGAACTCGACGACCGGGCACCCCACCGCCTTGATCTCCTCGACGGTGCGCAGGACCTTCTCCTCGATCAGGTGGAAGATCTGGTCGTCGGAGACCGGCAGCTTCGTCAGCAGCTCGCGGCCGGCCAGGTGATGCAGGACGTGCATCACCTTCAGGACCACGCAAGCGTGCGTCCGGCGCCGCCCCTTCTGCGACGCGATCAGCAGGAGGTCGCGCGGCGGAACCCCGTTGGCGACCTCGTCGGGGATCTCGACGCCCAGATGCCGCTCGAGGTACTCGACCGCCGCGGCTCTCAGCTCACCGAGCCGCCGCATGTCGTGGGCGTCATTCGGATCCAGCTCGTTGACGCGCAGGAAGCGATCGACCTCGTCCCGGTCCGTGAAGTAGAGGCGGTGCCAGTCGATGACCGACCCGCCCCGCAGCAGGTTCCGGATGGCGGTCAGGTCGCCGAGCGTGAAGTCCTCGTACCGGACGGTCCGCATGCGGCGGCGCAGAGCTTAGGTCGCGCGAGCGCCGCCGGCTACAGTCAAGTGCGCGGCGGTCACCTTTTGGCGCGCGGCGACTCCGCGCGACCACCGAGCGAGATGGTCGCCCAGAAGAGAACCCAGGCAAAGGTACCCATGACCAGGCTGCCGATGACTGAAATCATACCTTCACACACATTAGACCACCTGTAGGCCCCGTCAAGTTTTCCTGTGATTTCGTTTACAATGCTCTCGGTGTTCGCCCGCCGCCATTTCTCCACGACCCTCGCCGTGTTGATGACCGTGACCACTGCGGTCAACGCGGCCACGCCCGCTTCCGAGGCGTCGTTCACCGAAGGCCAGGCGCTGATGGCTGCCAAGAAGTTGCCGGAGGCGGCGCAGAAGTTCGAGGCGGCCGTCGCGTCCGATCCCGGTCACGCGCAAGCCTGGTACGCGCTGGCGGTGGCCCGCCGCCGGATGGGCGAATGCGCGCCCGCCATCGCGGCGTACCGCCGGTACGCGCTGCTGGAGCCCGAGAAGCCCGAACCCTACTACGGTCTGGGCCTGTGTCTCCGAGACACGGGCGACAAGTCGGCAGCCATCGAGACGCTGAAGAAGTACATCGCGCTCGAGAAAGCGCCTTCCGCGCAGAAGTGGGTCGACAACGCCCGGGCGACGATCGCGGATCTGGGCGGCGGCGCAGGCAATGCCGCGCCCGCCCCGGAGCCCGCTGCCCCCGCCATGCCGCCACCGCTGCCCGGCGCCGCGGATGCCGGCAAAGCGGCGGCCGCCACGGACAAGACCGGCAAGCCGGCCTCGCCCGCGACGGGAGAGCTGGCCGAGGCGCAGGCCCTGCGCGATCGCGGGCGGATCGACGAAGCCATCGTCAAGTACCAGCAGGCGATCGCGGCCGACCCCAAGCGCATTGCGGCGCGGGCGGCGCTGGGCGAGCTGCTGCTGCAGGTGCATCGCGACGATGAAGCCATCGACGTTTTTCGGGCGGCACTGGAGCGAAACCCCAGCTTCCCGCAGGCCCTCTACGACCTGGCGTTCGCGCTGCGCGTCCGCGAGCGTCAGGCGGAGGCGGTCGACGCGTACCAGCGCTACATCAAGCTACGCCCCAACGATCCTGACGCGTACTACGGACTGGCCCGGGCGCTGCAAAACCTGGGACGAAAGGCGGACGCCCGGAAGGCGTACGAAACCTACCTTTCCCTCGAAAAGCGCCCCGGCGAGCGGCGCTGGATCGCGTCGGCCCAGACCCAGCTCCGGGCCATCCAGGGCCCGCCGAACAAAACCCCTTAGCCAGGTGCTCTGACGCCACCTGGCCGGAGCCGGGGGGCGCGCGGTAACTCCAGCGTGAAGCGGGCGCCGTGTCCCGGCTCGCTCTCGACCGCCAGCGCCCCGCCGTGCGCGGCGGCGATCTGCTGGCCGATGTAGAGGCCCAGGCCCAGGCCGCCCACGCGCTGCGCGTTGGCCAGCCGCTCGAAGGCCTGGAAGATGCGCTGCTGATCGGCGCGCGCGATCCCGGGGCCCGCGTCCTCGACCCAGATGCGCACGCGATCGCCCAGCGCCTCGGCCCCGAGCCGGATCGGCTTGCCCATCCCGTACTTGATCGCGTTCGAGAGCAGGTTCGTGACGACCTGCTCGAGGCGGCTGCGGTCCCAGGCCCCGACGATGGGGCCGGCCACCAGCAGGTCAATCGTCGAGCCGACCTCCGCCGCCTGCTCGCGGGCCCTTCCGGCGACGTCCGCCAGGAGCCCGCCCGCGTCGAACGACTCCAGGCGCAGCGCGAGCCGTCCGGCGCTCAATCGGGAGACGTCGAGCAGGTCGTCGACCAGCGCGTCCAGGCGGTCGGCCGTGGCGCCGGCGGCGACGACCGAGCGCAAGACCTTGTCGACCTGCGGGTTGATCGCGTCCGCCTGCGAGAGGCGGCGCGCCGCCCGCTCTGCCGAGCCGAGCCGGAGCTTCAACGCCGTCAGCGGCGTCTTCAGCTCGTGAGAGGCGATCGAGATGAACTCGTCGCGCGCGCCGATGGCCGCGCGCCGCTCGGCGAGCGCGGCGCCCAGCATCAGCATGCTCGCCGCCGTCACCACCGCGTATCCCTGGATGAACAGGAGCCGGTCGTGCAGCGTGTCGCCGTCCACGACGCCTTGCCGTTGCAGCGCGCCGCTGACCCCGATCGTACACAGCAGGAGCAGCGTGATCGTCACGCCTCGCTGCTCGAAACGAACGGCGGCCCAGATCAACACCGGCGCCAGCAGGTAGGTGCCGCGCGACAGCCCCCGCAGCAGATCCCAGGCCATCTCGTGACGGAAGACCGTGAAGCCCGCCACGACCGTGGCGACCGCCAGGGCGATCACCTCGATCCAGCGCAGCGGGCGGCGCGAGAGCTCGGGCCTGTCCGCGAACGCCAAGATCAGCGGCGCGATCAACAGATCGCCCAGCGCGTCGCCGACCCACCACACCGCGAAGAATCCACCGGCGTGGCCGGCGGCCGGGATGTGGGCCAGACGGGCGGCGGCCAGACCGACGGCGGCGCTGATCGCGGTGCTGCCCACGGCCGCCACACCGACGAGCAGCAACACGTCGACGACGCGCGCCAGCCGCCGGTCGAAGCCGGTCCGGCGCAGGGCCACGGTGGCAAACAGCGCCTCCAACGTGTTGCCCGCCGCGACCAGCGCCGCGGCCCAGACCGGAATGTGGGACAGCAGGTTCGCGACGAACGCGCCCAGCGTGATGGCCGGCCAGAGGCCGATGCCACCCAGGAGCAGCGCGGCCAGCGCGATCCCCGTCGGCGGCCAGACGGTGGTCGCGATACCGCCCAGCGCGTCGAACGTGAGACCGAGCCGGGCGGTGACCACATAGGCAGCGAACAGCGCCGACAGCTCGAGGGCTCGCCTGCCGAGCCGAAGGTCCCAGGCCGCCATCCCTCAACCGTAGCAACTGGTTGGACAAGAAGGACAGTGCCGATGCGCCGCGCCGGCCACGCGGGGCAAAAAAAAAGGCGGCCCGGGTGACCGGACCGCCTCGTCGGGAGCGACTGCCCCCTCCCCTGCCGACCTGACGCTTAGGTCTTGGGGCCTTCGGTGTACTCGGCGTCGATGACGTCGTCCTTGGCGCCGCTCTCACCGCCCGCGCCACCTTCAGCGCCCGACGGAGCCTCACCGCCGCCAGCCGCGCCGGCCGCGGACCGATACAACGCCTCCGCCATCTTGTGCGAGACCTTCTGCAGCCGTTCGAAGGCGCTCTCGAAGACCTGCGCCTCCTTCGGGTCGCGGTTGTTCTCGACCGTGTCCTTGGCGTCCTTGAGCGCGGCTTCCAGCTCCGTGCGGTCGCCCTCCGCGATCTTGTCGCGGTTGTCGTCCAGGTGCTTTTGAACCTGGAACGTCAGCGACTCGAGCTTGTTGCGCGCCTCGATCGCTTCACGCCGCCGCTTGTCCTCGGCCTCGTGCTCCTGGGCGTCCTTCACCATCTTCTGGATCTCGGCCTCGGACAGGCCCGAGGACGCGGTGATGGTGATGTGCTGCACCTTGTTGCTGGCCTTGTCCTTGGCCGACACGTTGACGATGCCGTTCGCGTCGATGTCGAACGTGACCTCGATCTGCGGCACGCCTCGCGGCGCCGGCGGAATGCCGTCCAGCCCGAACTTGCCGAGCAGGCGGTTGTCGGCCGCCATCGGCCGCTCGCCCTGGTACACCTTCACTTCGACCGAGCTCTGGTTGTCGGCCGCCGTCGAGAAGGTCTCGCTCTTCTTGGTCGGGATCGTCGTGTTGCGCGGGATGAGCGTGGTCATCACGCCGCCCAGCGTCTCGATGCCCAGCGACAGCGGCGTGACGTCCAGGAGCAGCATGTCCTTGACGTCCCCCGACAGCACGCCGGCCTGCACCGCGGCGCCCAGCGCCACGACCTCGTCCGGGTTGACGCCCTTGTGGGGCTCCTTCCCGAAGAACTCCTTCACGATCTTCTGCACCATCGGGATGCGGGTCGAACCGCCGACCAGCACGACCTCGGCGATGTCTGCCGGCTTCTTGCCGGCGTCGGCCAGCGCCTTCTTGGTCGGCTCGATCGTGCGCTCGATCAGGTCGCCCATCAACTGTTCCAGCTTCGCGCGCGACAGCTTGATCTGCATGTGCTTCGGGCCGCTCGCGTCCGCCGTCAAGAACGGCAGGTTGATCTCCGTCTCCGCGACGGACGACAGCTCGATCTTCGCCTTCTCCGCGGCCTCGCGGAGACGCTGGATCACCATCTTGTCCTTGGAGACGTCGATCCCCTGGTCCTTCTTGAACTCGGCGATCAGCCAGTCCATGACCCGCTGGTCGATGTCGTCGCCGCCCAGGTGGGTGTCGCCGTTGGTCGAGATGACCTCGACGACCTTCTCGCCGACCTCGAGGACCGAGATGTCGAACGTGCCGCCGCCGAAGTCGTAGACGGCGAT
>CAZJMY010000559.1:0-13624 GCA_964546845.1 uncultured Myxococcales bacterium
CTGGCCGCCGACGCCGACCTTCGGACGCTGGCCGCGCTCACGCCCCGGGGCGCCCGGCCGCCGTCCGCGCCCAGGCGCGACGCTTCTCCGGTCGCCGCCTACGTCGCCGGGTTGCGCGCGGATCTGGCCGGCGACGCCGCCGGTGCCGTGGAGCGACTGGCCGGCGCGCTGTCCGGGCACGGCGACGCCTGCCGCGCGGCCGGCGAGTACGTGGGGGCCTTGCGCGCGCTGAAGCTCAAACCGCAGGGCGATCCGTTCGCGGCCTTGCGCGCCGAGAACGCCGGCTGCGTCAACCTACCGCGGCGCCGCGCCGAGGTCCTCGGCGGCTTCCGCTGACTCTTCGGTCTCGGCCGACTCGGCGTGGTCGGGCCCGTGCTCCGCGCCCTCGCGGTCCTGCCGATTGCCGCCGTAGTCGGTCCAGCGGACGTGATCGTCGCGCACGTCGACGTGCACGAAGCCGGACACGGGGTAGTAGCCGATGCCGCCCACGCCCATCGACTCTGCCAGGTCGCGCACCATCAGCGGCGTCATGCCCGGGATGCGGATGTCGGCCGCCATGCCGCGCGTGTGATAGCTGAGCGTCGCCAGCGAGAACATCGGTGCCCGGAAACCGGAGACCAGCTGGATCTTCTGGTGCGTGCGCTGCGCGATCCGGACCAGCAGGTCCAGCAGGCGCGGGTCGATCGGCGTCTCCGCGCCCGTGCGCTGGCAGCGCATCACGTGGCGCAGCCGCCGGTAGGTGTCGGCGTCCAGCTCGCCCGTGGCCAGGTCGACGGTGACGTCCATGGTCTCGCCCGTGTTGACGGATTCGACGGTGAATCGCCCTTTCGGGCCGGAAGGGACGCGCGCCCGCCCCGCGGCGCCGGCCCCGGCGCTGAGCACACCGGCGCTGCCGGCGGGGGCGCCTGGCGCCAGCGCGACGCTGTCGGCCGCCTGCACCATCGCGTGAACGCGACGTTCCAGCACGCCCAGCGCGCCGTTCAACTTCCACGAGCCGCAGGCCAGCACGATGGTCGCGGCGACCAGCACCGCGGCGCCGATGGCCAGCCAGCGCGGAAGCGCGCGCGGCAGCGACAGCGTGCGCACGGGCCGGTCCGGATCGGTCGCGATCATGATCCGCAGCGGCGCGCGCGGCGGCTTCGCCTGCTGCTGCTTGCGGATCCGTTCGAGCGCGAGGGCCGGGTCATCGCGTTGAGGAAGCTGGGCTTTGCCCAGCGGAGTCGTCGCGGGAGGTCCAAGGAACCCTCCCAGGGTTCCTGTCGGACCGTCCGGCCTTCGCGTCATGGCCTACGCGGCGGGGCTGAAGGCGCCGTGACCGACGGCGCTCTCGTCCGCCGACGAGTCCCCCGCGGCCCCGTCGGCGCGCCCGCTCCGCTGCTGTCCCATGCGGCTGGTCCCGCAGAAAACGCCGCCCGTCTCGATGCGCATGCTCGCCGCGTCGATGTCCCCCTCGACCTTGCCCTTGGCCAGGATCTCCAGGTGACCGCTGCAGACGATGTCGCCCACCACCTGGCCGGCGATCACGACGTCGCTGCCGCGGACGCCGCCGCGCACGACGCCGCTGTCGCCGACCACCACCGCGCCGCGCGATTCCACGGACCCTTCGATGGTGCCGTCAATGCGGATGGAGCCTTCGGCGGTCACGTCGCCCCGCACGACGCAGGATCGCCCGAGCATGTTCTCGATCGCGTCGCGCGCCGGGGGCGCATTGGTGGGACTGGCTCGCCATGCCATTGTGGACCTCCGCACCTGCATCGGCAGAGCGCGGGCAAACTGAAGCCCATCAGCGCCGCGCGTCACCTATGATGCGGTGATGGCCGGATGGGACGACGCGCAGTACCTGAAGTTCGGCGACCAGCGCACGCGGCCCGCGCGCGAGCTCCTGTCCCGCGTGCCGCTGGAAGGCGCCGCGCGCGTGGTGGACCTCGGGTGCGGCCCCGGCAACTCGACGGCGCTGCTGCGGGCGCGCTGGCCGGAGGCCCGGGTCACGGGCGTCGACAACTCGGAGCAGATGCTGGCGCGGGCGCGGCAGGACGACCCGAGCGTGGAATGGGTGTGCGCGGACGCCGCCGCGTACGTCCCCGCCCGGCCCGCCGACCTGCTGTTCGCCAACGCGGTCTTCCACTGGGTGCCCGACCATGCCCGGCTGTTCCCGTCGCTGATGGAGCGCCTGACGCCGGGCGGCGTGCTGGCGGTGCAGATGCCCGAGAGCTTCGATCTGCCGAGTCACCGCCTCATGCGCGAGGTCCGCGCGGCGGTCGCGCAGGGGCGGACCGTGGCGGGCGCGGCCGCGCCGGTGGGAGACGCCGCGTTCTATTACGACCTGCTCGCGCCGCGGGCCAGCGCCGTCGACATCTGGCGCACGACGTACGCCCACGTCATGCCGGACGCGGATGCCATCGTCGAGTGGGTCAAGGGGACCGGGTTGCGCCCCTATCTGGACGATCTCGAGGGCGACGCGCGCGCCGCGTTCCTGGCGGCCTACCGGCACGGCATCGAGTCGGCCTACCCGGCGCGCATCGACGGCAAGCGCCTGTTCCCGTTCCCGCGCCTCTTCATCATTGCCGCCCGCTGAAACGAGACGGCCGCCGTCAGGAGCGCCGCGTAGCGCCGCTCGCCCCAGGCTTCCAGCGAGGCGATCATGTTGCGGATGTCGGCGGGCTCCAGCAGGTCCAGGTGCTCGAGCGCGACCTCCACGGCGCGACCGACGTCGTCGGCGCTGGCGTGCAGCTCGATGAGCAGCCGGGCCGCCGGCCGGTTCAGGTCGGTGCGGGCGCGCGTGCTCTCGAGGATGGCGATGGCCATCCCGGTGCAGCCCTCGGCAGCCGCGCGGGCCGCCCCGGTCCAGGCGGCCGCCAGCTGCCGCTCGCCCACGTTCAGGCCGGCCCGGCGAAAGCGGCGTAGCCCCGCCACCCCCAGCGCGACCGCCGCCGCCATGCACAACCCGCCCAGCGCGGGACGCCGGCCGATCACGATCAGCAGCACGGCGGCCACCTCGCAGGCGAACACCCCCAGAATCAGCGCCACCCGGCGCCGGTGGCGGACTTTTTCCTCCGGCTGCCAGCCATCGGGGAGCAAGAGATCGGTGCTCTCTGAGTCGGGGGGCATGTTTTCAGCATGACGTCCCCAGGTTTCGGGGATGTTTCCGGACGAACGGTGTTGCGTAGCGACGCGATGATTAGGATTTGGACGGGGGTCACAGAGGGGGACAGATGAAGAACGGGCAAGAGCTGGCCGGGAAAGTGGCGGTGGTGACGGGGGCGTCGAGCGGCGTCGGACGGGCCATCGCGCGGGCGTTCGCCGCCTCGGGCGCCGACGTGGCGCTGATCGCGCGCAACGGCGAGGCGCTGGAGAACGCCGCCCGCGAGATCCGGGAGCTGGGGCGGCGGGCGCTGCCCCTTCCGCTGGACGTCGCGGACGCACCCGCCGTCGACGCCGCGGCCGAGCTGGTCGTCCAGCAGTGGGGCGCGATCGACATCTGGGTCAACGACGCGATGGTGTCGGTGTTCTCCCCGGTTCGAGAGATGACCGCCGACGAATTCCGGCGCGTCACCGAGGTCAACTACCTGGGCTACGTGTACGGCACGCTGGCGGCGCTGCGCCACATGCGGCCGCGCAATCGCGGCGTCATCATGCAGATCGGTTCGGCGCTGGCCTATCGGTCCATCCCGCTTCAGAGCGCCTACTGCGCGTCGAAGGCCGCCATCCGGGGCTTCACCGACTCGTTGCGGTCCGAGCTCATCCACGAGCGCAGCGGGGTCAAGCTGACGATGATGCAGCTGCCGGCCATGAACACGCCGCAGTTCGAGGTCGTGCGCAATCGGCTGCCCGGGCACCCGCAGCCGGTCCCGCCCATCTACCAGCCGGAGGTTATTGCGCGCGCGGCGGTGAAGGCCGCCGCGAAGCCGCGCCGCGAGGTCTGGGTCGGCTGGAGCGCCGTCAAGGCGATCATCGGACAGCGCCTGATCCCCGGCGCGCTGGACGGGTATCTGGCCCGGAACGCCTGGGCCAGCCAGCAGACCACGGACCTGCCGCCCGGCCACCCCCAGCGCCACGACCTGGACAACGTCGACGCCACGCTGCCGGGGGATCGCGGCGCGCACGGCCCGTTCGGCGCGCGGGCCCGCACGTCGAGCACCGAGCTGGCGGTGCGGCGTTCGGCCCCCTGGCTGGCCCTGGGCGCCGCGATGGCGGTCGCGATCGGCTGGGGCGTCCGGCGGACGCGGCGTCCGGCGTTCAGCTGGGCGCGCTGAGCTGCTCGGCCAGACCCGGCACGGTGCCGGCGGCGCTGCCCCGCACGAACAGGCCGTGCGGGGTGGTGCGGGCCAGCTGCGAGAACGGCGTCTCCTCGACGTCGACCACGATCAACGGAGCGCCGCGCGCCGCCACCATCTCGCACATGCGGGCCGGCAGCGTCGTCGCGCCGCTGGTCCCCACCACGATCAGCGCGGCGGCCGACTGCGCCGCGCGCAGCGCGCTGACGTAGCGGTACAGCGGCTCATCGTACGACTCGTCGAACCACAGCACGTGCGGGCGCAGGCGCTCGCCGCAGCCGCAGCGCAGGGCCGCCGGGTCGGCCGGGTCGACGTCGTCGGGCAGCGTCCGCACGGCCGGCGCGCAGCCGCGCACGCAGCGGCACCGATCGATGTTGCCGTGGATCTCGTAGACGCGGGCGGGATCGCTGCCGGCGCGCAGGTGCAACCCGTCGACGTTCTGGGTGACCAGCAGGAAGCGATCGCCGAACCGCTCGTCCAGCCGGGTCAGCGCCGCGTGGGCGGCGTTGGGCGCGGCCGCCCGGCAGACGCCGCGACGGAAGAGATACCAGCGCCAGACCTCCTCGGGCATCGACGCGAACGCCCGGGCGGTGGCCAGCTCGGTGGGCTGGTAATTCCGCGAGCCCACCCGCCAGTAGCCCTCCGGGCCCCGGAACGTGGGGACGCCGCTCTCGGCCGAGATGCCGGCGCCGGTCAGGAACACGATGGGCCCGTCGGTGGTGCAGAGCCGGTCGACGATGTGGTCGACCAGCGCCGGCGGCAGCAATTGGGTCACGCCCGCTTCTACCGCAGAAACAGGCGATAGGCCGGGTTGTCGCTCTCGTCCCAGTGGCGATAGCCCAGCGCCTCGACGAAGCGGCGCACGTCGCGGCGCGCGCGCGGCGGCACCTGCAGCCCGACCAGAACCCGCCCGTAGTCGGCGCCCTGGTTGCGATAGTGGAAGAGCGAGATGTTCCAGCCGGGCGGCATCGTCGACAGGAACCGCATCAGCGCGCCCGGACGCTCCGGAAACTCGAACCGGAACAGCCGCTCCCCCGTGGCCAGCGGCGAGCGCCCGCCGACCAGATGGCGCAGGTGCAGCTTGGCCAGCTCGTCGTGCGTGAGGTCCAGCGCCGGGAAGCCCGCCTTCCGGAACGCGCGCGCCAGGGCCGGCGCCTCGCCGCGATTGGCCAGCTGCACGCCCACGAAGACGTGCGCGGCGTCGTCCGCGGCGATGCGGTAGTTGAACTCGGTCACGTTGCGGTCGCCCACCACGCGGCAGAGGCGGCGGAAGCTGCCGCGTCGCTCGGGGATTGTCACCGCGAACAGCGCCTCGCGCCGTTCGCCCAGCTCGGCGCGCTCGGCGACGAAGCGGAGGCGGTCGAAGTTCATGTTCGCGCCGCACGCGACGGCCACGACGCTCTGCCCGTCGAGCCGCGTCCGCTCGGCGTAGGCTTTCGCGCCGGCCACCGCCAGCGCGCCGGCCGGCTCGAGGATCGACCGCGTCTCCTGAAACACGTCCTTGATGGCCGCGCACAGCGAGTCGTTGTCGACGGTGAGGATCTCGTCGACGTAACGCCGGCACAGGCGGAACGTCTCGCGTCCGACCCGCCGAACCGCCGTCCCGTCCGAGAACAGCCCCACCTCCGCCAGCGCGACGCGACGGCCCGCGGCGATCGAACGCGCCATCGCGTCCGAGTCGACCGTCTGCACACCGATCACCTTGACGCCCGGTTGGATGGCCTTCACGTACGCGGCCACCCCGGCGGGCTGGCCGCCGATCGCCACGAAGACGGCGTGCAGCGCCCCGTGCTCTTTCACGTGGTGCTGGCGCAGGATCTCCATCCCGACGGTCCCCTGCCCCGCGATGACGTCCGGATCGTCGAAGGGGTGCACGAACGTCAGCCGCCGCCGCCGCCCCCACACGACCGCCTGCGCGTACGCGTCGGAGTACGATTCGCCGTGCAGGTGGACCTCGGCGCCCAGCGCGCGCACGGCGGCGATCTTCACCTCGGGCGTGGTGACGGGCATGACGATCACGGCCCGGGTGCCCAGCTTCTGCGCCGACAGCGCGACCCCCTGCGCGTGGTTGCCGGCGCTGGCCGCGATCACGCCCCGCTTCAGCGCCGCGGGCGGAAGGTTGACGATCTTGTTGTAGGCGCCGCGCAGCTTGAAGCTGAAGACCGGCTGCAGGTCCTCGCGCTTGAGCAGGACCGTGGTGCCCAGGCGCGCCGACAGCCCGGGCGCCCGCTCGAGCGGCGTCTCCTGGGCGACGTCGTAGACGCGGGCGTTCAGGATGCGGCGTAGATAGTCGCTGTCGGCGTCGGGCACGCCGGCGACTCTAGCGCGGGAGCTCGGCGACGAACACGGACCCGCGCCCGACGGCGCTGCGCACCGACACGCGGCCACCCATGGCCTCGACCAGGACCTTCACGATCCACAGCCCCAAGCCGAAGCCGCCGTAGTGCTCGGGCGAGGCGACCCGCGCGAACCGCTTGAACAGCCGCTCTTGATCGGCGGGCGAGATCCCGATGCCGTGGTCCTCGACCTCGACGGTCGCCGTGCTGTCGCTGGCCGCCACGCGGATCTGGATCGGCTTGCCGGCGCCGTACTTCAGGGCGTTGGACAGGAAGTTGGTGATGACCTCGTCCAGGCGCAGCCGGTCCCAGCGGCCGACGATCGGGCTCTTCTGTCCGGTCGGCCCGGTGATGACGATCGACAGCGAACAGCCCGCGTTCGCCAGGTCGTCCTTGAACCGCTCGGCGGCGCCCGTGACGACCGCCGTGAGGTCGACGTCCTCGACCTTCAGCTGCAGCCGGCCGGCGGCGGCGCGGCTGACGTCCAGCAGCGCGTCGACCAGCTCGGACAGGCGATCCAGCTGCTTGTCGATCGTGTGAACGCGCGCGCTCAGCTTGGGGACGTCGATGGGGGTGTCGGGCGCCGCCGCCGTCATGCGCAGGATGCCGTCGACCTTCAACCGCAGGCTGGTGAGCGGCGTCTTCAGCTCGTGGCTGGCGATGGACAGGAACTCGTCGCGCAGCTTCACGGCGCTGCGCGCGTCGTCGTACAGCCGGGCGTTCTCGATGGCCAGGCCCGCCCGGCGCCCCAGCTCCTGCATGATGTCCCGGTCCTCGGGCTCGAAGTGGCGCCCGGATTCGGCCCAGACCAGGTTCAGCACGCCGATGGGCCGGCCGCCCGCGATGAGGGGGACCATGAGCACCGAGCGGAGCCCCAGGTTGCGGATGAAGTTGAGGTGCTCCTGGTTGCGCGCGCCGCGGATCACCATCTCGTCGGAGATCTCGTTGATCAGCTCGGGGCGGCCCGTGCGCGCCACGGCGTAGGGGCCGCTGGGCGCGGCGGAGTCGGGCGGATAGCGGCGGCGCATCTCGCGCGCGACGTCGACCTTGCTCGGGTCGACGTGGGCGATCGCGACGGAGCTCAGCTCGCCGCCGTCCGTGACCTCGACGCCGCACCAGTCGGCGAAGGAAGGCACCACCAGCGCCGCCAGCCGCTCGCAGATCGACACGTAGTCGAGCGAGCTGGACAGCAGCGTGCTGGCCTCGGCGAAGAACCGCATCGTCTCCTCGCGCCGGCGCGTCTCCCGGTAAAGTCGGGCGTTGTCGACGGCCAGCGCCGCCCGGTTGGCCAGCTGCTCGGCGACCTCGACGTCGGCGCCCTCGTAGGGCGGCCGCCCTTCGCCCCGGACCAGCGAGATGACGCCCAGGATTTCGCCGCGCGCCACCATGGGGACGATCACGCACGAAGCCGTCCCGAGGCCGCGCATGATCCGCAGGTGGTCCTCGCTCTGCGCGGCCTGGACCAGATCCTGGTCGCTGACGCGAACCGAAAGCGACGCGGTCCCCTGTTCCAGCACCTTCAACAGCTGATTGCTGCGGTGCTCGGTGGGCGGAAACTTGCTCTGGTACTCCTCGCTCAGCGCGCGCTTGGCCGGATCGGCGTGCACGACGGCGACCCGGCGCAGCGCGCCGTGGGCGTCGACGACGGTGACCGTGCACCAGTCGGCGATGTCGGGGACCGCCAGCTCCGCCACCCGGTGCAAGGTCCGCTGATAGTCCAGGGACTCCGCCAGCGCGGCGCTTGCCGAGCTCAGGAATCGGTAGCGACGCTGGAGGTCGTCGACCAGGGCGTTCTCAGCGGCGCCCATGACTCCCTGTCGCTGCGCGCAAGCGTGACATGCGGGCTCTCTGCCAGCGTACCACGAGGGCTGGAGCGACGGTCAGCCGCCCGGGGGCGGCCCGCTGTCAGCGCCGGCGGCGGCGGATGAGCGCGCCCACGGCGCCCAGCGCCAGCAGCAGCGAGCTCCCGGAGGACGATGACGAGCCACGCGGCCCGTGCCCCGCGACCGCGCAACCGCCGGCCTCGTCGCCCGGGTGGCCGACCGTGCCCGGAACCCCCGGCGTCGCGGTCGGAACGGGAGAACCGGTCGGCTCGGGCGTCACGGCGGCGGGCACGCTGCGCTCGGCTTCGGCCGTGCCGCCGAACGCGCCCAGGTTGATGCGCGCGCCGTTCGGCGCCGGCTCGTCGCCCGCCGCGTCGGCCGGATCGCCCTGGTCGGTCGAAGGCTGGGGGCCCGTCAACCGATAGTCGTGGGCGGTCGGGTTCGCGTAGGTGACCGCCGCCGCGAGATCGCCCGTGCCGGCGGCCACGCCCTGGCGGTCCGTCTGGTTGCCGAACAGATCGTCGTAGCTGCTGGTCAGGCTGCCGGCGCTCTCGACGGCGAGGCCGACGTGGTTGCCGGAGACCAGGCTGTTCTTGATGCTGGCGCTGCCGGTCGCGTCGAGGCCGATGCCGTTGTCGACCAGCGTCGCGTTGATGACGGCGGCGGTGCCCCCGGCCGCGACGGCGACGCCGGCCGTCGCGCAGTCGTGCGCCACCAGGTGGGTCAGCTCGATGCCGGTCGCGCCGGCGCCGACGGAGACGCAGGTGGCGGCCCCGCTGACGGTGACCTTGTCGAGGCCCGTGGGCGCCTTGGGGTCGGTCGCGTTGAAGCTGATGCCGACGGCCAGGCCGCGGCCGTCCAGGATCGTGCGCCCCGCGCCGGCGCCGGTGACGGTGACGCCGCCCGCCACGTGCAGCGTCGACGACAGCGGGTACGTGCCCGCGCCCAGCAGGACCATGTCGCCGGCCATCGCGTTCTCGACGGCGGCGCGCAGGCTGGCCACCGGGTTGCCGTTCACGGTGACCGGCGGGGGCGTCGCCACCGTGAACGTCTCGGCGGCCGACCAGGGCGAGTACGCGCCGTGCCCGTCGCGGGCCCGCACGGCCACCGTGTAGACGACGCCTTCGGCCATCGGTGCCGTGACCGCGACGGACGTGGCGCCCTGGCCGGGGAACAGCTGCTGGGTGTAGCTCTGCAGGAGCTCGCCGTCGCTGTCGATCCGGACCTCGTAGGTCGGCATCTCGGCGTCGGGGTCGGTCGCGGGAAGCCAGCGCAGCGTCACGTCGGCCGCGTCGAGCGTGTTGGGATTGCCGGCCAGCACGGGCACGGCGGGCGGGTGGTTCGCGCTGGAGACGCGGCCCTCGACGACCCCCTCGAACGCGACCGTGATGAGGCGGCCGTTCGCCATCACCGGCGACGCGAGCGCGGGCCCCGCGACCGCCACGTCGGCGAGATCCTGGCCCGACGCCGGGTCCAGCACCGCCACGCGCGACGCCAGCGACGAGGCGGCGGCGAGCAGCGCGGCACCACCGTCCGTCGCGAACGCGGCGGGCGTGGCGCACACGAAGAACTTCGGGACCAGGTTGGGGTCCGTGACGACGGCGCGCGCCAGCGAGCGCTGCCAGGCCATCTGCCCCGTGGCGGGATCCAGCGCGACGACCAGCTCGCGCGACAGGTAGTGGTCGGCGACGCGGTCGTCGTCGGTGTCGACGGTGTCGTCGAGACGCGTGACCAGCACGACGTAGCCGCCCGCGAACACAGGCGACGAGACCGACCGATGGCGATCGAGGCGCTTGCCGTCGATGTCGAGGTCCGGGACCGGCAGGGAGATCGGCCACCCCGCGACGGCGGCGCCGGTCGTCGCGTCGACGGCGTGCACGTGATCGCTGTCGTCGCCGCCCGCGATGTAGACGCGGCCGCCCGCGATCAGCGCCGAGGACAGCGCCACGACGCCGTCCGCCTGATAATCCCAGCGCGGCGCGCCCGTCGCGGCGTCGAAGGCGTAGAAGTGGCCTCCGTTGCTGCCGGCCACCACCAGTCCGCCCGCCACCGCCGGCGAGCTGTTGCTGAGCTCGCCCATGACCGGCGGGCTCTGCCAGACGACGGCGCCCGTGACGCCGTCGAGGCGGACCAGTCGCCGCTGGGGGAAGCCGGCCGAAAGAATCACGTCCGACCCGACGATCGCCGGCGACGACACGGCCATGCCGCCGACGTTGGCCGTCCACAGCGGCTTGCCGTCGGCCAGCGCCAGCGCGATCAGCTTGTTGCCCAGCGTGGGCACGTACACGCGCCCGCGCGCGATTGCGGGCGTTCCCTGCACGCCGGACCCGGCGGTGGCGCGCCAGGCCAGCGCGCCGCTGTCGGCGCGCAACGCGCTGACGTTGCCGTCGAGATCGACGCTGATGGCGAAGCCGTCGGCGACCACCGGGCTGGACAGAACCCGGGCCCCGCCCTTCGGCGCGTAGGTCCAGTGCCCGTCCGAGAACTGTGCTCCGGACCGTTCGGCTGCCTGCCGGGTTCGCCCGCCGTCCAGACCCAGGGTCGCCCAGTCGTCGGCGCGCGCGGCGCGTGGGGCGGACAGGGCAGCGGCGGCCAGCGCGAAGGCCACCACCCCACGAGCGTGCATTGTTTTCAGCATGGATAGGACGATCCGTTACAGATTGATTCGACCCAAAACTGTATTCCTTGATGAGTGACACGCCCGTACCGGTACGCCGTTGTCGTACGACGGCGCCGCCGGAAGCTGGCGAGCGGGACTCAGGCGCGGCCGGGGCGGCCGTTGTTGCGCGCTTCGGCGCGCGCCTCGATCTGGTCGAGGAGGTCCATCTGGTGGACAGGCGCCGCCGGCCGGGCCGGGCGCGGATCGAGCGAACGGATGCGGTAGTTGCCCAGCAATCCCGTGACGATGTTGCGAGCGCGCTCGATGATCTGTTCGTCGGTCAGCTCGACGCCGTCGCGGGTCTGCAGCACGCGAATGCCGTCGGCGACGTCCTGCAGCAACAGGCGCACGGTCATGACGGGAACACCTTTCGGCGCCTTCGTTCGCGAACGCGTCACTTCGCGCGGCAAGATGTTCGGATCATAGTGACCCGGCCGGTGAGAGGCCAGCCCATAGTGAAGGGCGGAGGGCGCCAACGCGATGCGCATCACGCGCGCCACGGGGGCGACCCGTGATATGGAACTCGCATGGGCAACCCCAGGTTCGTGGACAGGGCGCTGGTGCTGTCGGCGGTGGGGTGGGTTCTGGTAACCGGATGTACGTCGTCGACCCCTCCGACGCAGACGACCGCCGGCAGCAAACCGCTCTCGACGAAGCTGGCGCAGGCGTACTGCGCGCGGCAGGCCGCCTGCTGCACCTCGGCGCCCGCCGCCAGTGACGCGGGCGCCGCGGCGGACGGCGGCGCCGCCATTCCCTGCCCGGCGATCGCGACGGCCGATGCGGGTGCGGAAGAATGCCTGGGGCGCGCGCAACTGGCCGCCGATCAGCAGCTGGCGCTGGTGGGAACGGCTTACGCCGAAGGGTTGATCGGCATCAACCAGGCGGTCGTCGCGGACTGCGTGGCCGCCTATCAGACGCGCGCCTGCAACGCGGTCCTGGACGTGGACGACGCTCTGGCGGACCCAGCTTGCGCGGGGCTCTTCACCGGGTACATCCCGCGCGGCTATCGCTGCGACACCACGGTCGAGTGCGTGACCGGCACGTACTGCCTGGCGCAGGAGACCGGCCGGCGCGTCACGTCCCTGGCGGGAGGCGGCACCCTGGGCGTCTGCTTCCCGTACCAGGACGCGGGCGCGCCCTGCAACACGACCGCCGACTGCGCGCCGCCGTTCACGTGCGGGGCGACGACCGGCGTCTGCCAGTAGCCGCCGCGAACCGCGATCAGCGCAGGACGGCGACGCGTCCGCCGAAGATCTGCTCGATGCGCGCCAGAAGGTCGTCGGTGGCGGCGATCTTGTAGTCGTCGCCCAGCGCCAGCACGGTCTCGCTGCGCGCCGGGATCTCCATCCGCAACACCGCCTTGCAGCCGCCCTGGTGGTTGCGGAGCAGCTTCTCCAGCGCGACCAGCTGATCCTCTTTGACGATGTCCGCGTTCAGCTTGATGTCCAGCAGCGAGCTCTTCTCGGCGCGCACCTTCGACAGCAGCTTGGCATCCAGGAACCGCAGCCGCTCGCGCGCTGCCTCGCCTTCGCCGAACGGCGTGTCGACGGAGCCGGTGACCAGCAGGGGCTCGTCGCGCGACAGGAGGTCCCGGTACTCCTCGACCTTGCGCGAGTTGACGATCAGCTCGATCTGCCCCGTGTGGTCCTCGAGGGTCAGGAAGGCGTACTTGCCCTGCCCGTTCTTCATCGGGCGTTCCTGGTAGTTGGTCACCACGCCGGCCAGAACCACCTCGGCCCGCTCGCCCTTCTCGGTGCAGTTGGCGGCCGTCGCGTTCGTGAAGCGGCGGATCTCGCCCGCGTAGCGGTCCAGCGGGTGGCCGCTGATGTAGAAGCCCAGCGCCTCTTTCTCGTTCGCCAGCAGCTCCTTGGGCATCCACTCGTCGCAGGGCGGGTACTTGTCGTCCTGCACGTGCGGGCCGCCCTTGCTGGGGCCGCCGCTCAGCAGCGCCAGCAGGTTCGTCTGGCCGCTCTCGCGATCGCGCTGCGCCTCGGCGGCGCGCTCGCTGGCCAGGCCGATGGCGCCGAACACGCGCGCGCGCGTGACGCCGTTTTGCTGGGCGATCCCGTCGAACGCGCCGGCCTTGACCAGCGCTTCGATCACCTTGCGGTTCACCTTGCGCCCGTCGACGCGGCGGCAGAAGTCGAACAGCGAGAGGAACGGCCCGCCCTGCGCGCGCGCGGCGCGAATGACCTCGACGGCCCCCTCGCCTACGCCTTTGACGGCGCCCAGGCCGAACCGGATGACCTTCTTGTCGCCCGACAGCGCGACGGTAAAGTCGGTGTCGGACTCGTTGACGTCGGGGCGCAGGACGGCGATGCCCTGCGCCTTGGCCTCGGCGATGAACTTCACCACCGCGTCGGTGTCGTCCTTGTCGCAGGTCAGCAGCGCCGCGAAGAACTCGACGGGGTAGTACCGCTTGAGGAACGCCGTCTGGTACGTCAGCAGCCCGTACGCGGCCGAGTGGCTGCGGTTGAAGCCGTAGCCGGCGAACTTCTCCATCAGGTCGAAGACGCGCTCGGCGACCTTCGG
>CAZJMY010000560.1:0-1429 GCA_964546845.1 uncultured Myxococcales bacterium
CATCGTCGCGTTCGTCGTCGAGATCGACAAGGCTGCGCGCGGGCCGCAGATCATCCTGTCGCGCACGCACAAGGGGCTGCTCGAGAAGCTGTTCGAGATGGAGGTCCCCGAGATCTACGAGAAGATCGTGCGCATCGAGGCGTCCGCCCGCGAGGCCGGCGCGCGCTCGAAGATCGCCGTCAGCTCTCGCGATCGGGACGTCGATCCGGTGGGCGCCTGTGTTGGCATGAAGGGCTCGCGCGTCCAGGCGGTCGTGCAGGAGCTGCGCGGCGAGAAGATCGACATCGTCCCGTACGACGGCGATCCGGTGAAGTTCGTCTGCAACGCGATCGCGCCGGCCGAGGTGTCGCGCGTGCTGATGGACGTCGGCTCGCACACCATGCAGCTCATCGTCCCCGACGAGAAGCTGTCGCTGGCCATCGGCAAGAAGGGGCAGAACGTGCGCCTCGCGTCGCAGCTGACCGGCTGGCGCATCGACATCCACTCGGCGACGAAGGTCGGCGAGATGGAGCAGCGCGCCCGCCAGTCGCTGGCGGCGATCGACGGCGCGACCTCCGAGCTGGCCGAGGCGCTGTTCAAGGCCGGCTGGCGCTCCGCGGCCGAGGTGGCCGCGGCCAAGCCGGACGAGCTGGCCGCCATGCCGGGCGTGGGCAGCCCGTCCGAGGCGCAGAAGCTGATCGCCGCGGCCGGGCGCGCCGCCGAGACCGAGCGCGTGCGGCACGCCGAAGAGGCCGCCCGCGCCGCGCAGGCCCAGCTGGAGCAGCAGGCGGCGGCACGGCCGGCGACGGAGGCCCCCTGAGCTCGGGGAGCACCCACCACGCCCCGATTCGAACCTGCGCCGGCTGCCGCCGGCGTGGACCCGCGGGCGACATGTTTCGTCTGACGTTGGAGACGGGAACTCTCCGGGCGTCTTTGCATCGGAAGGGGTCGGGCCGGGGCGCTTCGGTGCACCGGCAGGCCGACTGCGTCCAGGCGGTGCAGCGCCCGGGCGTACTGGCGAAGGCCTTCAAGAGGCCGGTCGAGTTGGGCGAGGCGGCGGCGGAAACATTTTCGCAGATGATCGCGGTCTCGCGTAGACAGGGGACAACATGATTGGAAGCGGATACGACAGAGCAGGAACTCCGGAGGCGCCGGTCGGGCCGCGGGTGCGCATCTACGAGCTCGCCAAGGACCTGGGCGTGCAGCCGAAGGACCTGGTCAACAAGGTGCGGGCCATGGCGATCGACGTCGCCAACCACATGTCCCAGATCGACGCGGCCGACGTCGACCGGATCAAGCGCGCCATCGAACGCGAGCGCCACGAGAGCCTCGTCGAAGAGAGGCTGAACGACACCGTCATCCGCCGCCGCTCGAAGAACGCGCCGCCCGCGGCCGCCCCCGCGCGCCAGGCCGCGGCGCCGGCCGCTCCGGCCGCGCGTCCCCAGGCGGC
>CAZJMY010000561.1:0-16975 GCA_964546845.1 uncultured Myxococcales bacterium
GAAGCACGGGCCACAGGCGTGGCAGCCAAGCAGACTTCATCCGAGCCCTCGATCAGCGTACCATTTGCGCCGACCCATGGCCAAAGCTCCCACGGCGATGCAAGCCGACGTGATCCGCTCGGCGCTGGCGCTGGCCGCCCGCCCCACCGTCGACCACCTGCTTTACGTCGGCGATCTGCCGCTGCCCGAAGAGCTGTTCCGTGGCAAGCCGCGCGCCCGCAAGCGCCTGGTCCAGGCCATCGTCAGCGAGAGCCAGCGCGACGTCATCGAGGCGTCGGGCGTCCCCGTGCTGCCGCTGCCGGACTATGATCTAGGACGCCCGGAGAAGCTCAAGATCGCGCTGGTCAGCGGCATCGCTCGCGGCCTCTACAAAGAGGGGGACGTCATCGTCGGCCTCCTGGCGCGTAAGCCGGCCTCTTACCCGGACTCGATCCTGGTCGTGACGGTCGGCCCAGAGGAGGAGGACGGCGCTTTTGGATTCTTGCAGACCGAGAAGATCTCGGCCGGCGTGATGGACACTCTGCTCGAGCTGGCCGTGTCGGTTGGTGTGGAAGGGTGGGAGGGGCGCCCCGTGGGCGCGCTGTTCGTGGTCGGCGACTCGAACACGGTGATGGAGAAGTCCCGCCAGCTGACGCTGAACCCCTTCCAGGGCTACTCCGAGGACGAAAAGAACATCATGAACCCCGACGTGCGGCACGCGCTGCACGCGTTCGCGGTGCTGGACGGGGCCTTCGTGGTGCGCGAGGACGGCTGCGTGATCGCGGCCGGCCGCTACCTGAACTTCGACGAGGAGAAGGAGCTGGAGCTGCCGCTCGGCCTCGGGGCGCGGCACATGGCCGCGGCGGGGATCTCGCGCGACACCGATGCCATCGCCATCGTCGTCTCGCAGACGTCGGGCTCCGTCCGGGTGTTCCGGCACGGCAAGGCCGCCCTGGAGCTGGCGCCGCGCGTCCGACGGCCGTGATCCGCTCGCGTCGCCCGGGCCATTTGCTGCTGTCGGGCGTTCCAGTTACGATGCGGGCAGTGCGTTCTCGCGCGACGCGGTTGATTCCGGCGGTAGCGGTCGTGACGTTCCTGGCATCGTTCCTGGCGCTGGCCGCCCCGGCGCGCGCCGACGACGCGGCGACGGCCCGGGAGCTGTTCACGCAGGGGAACACCTTTTACGACCTGGGCCAGTTCGACAAGGCCATCGACGCCTGGCAGCGCGGCTATCAGCTTAAGAACGACCCGGGGTTCCTCTACAACATCGGTCAGGCCTACCGCACGATGGGAGACGCCGAGAAGGCGATCTTCTTCTACAAGCGCTACCTCATCAACGCGCCCAAGGCCAAGAACCGCGCCGAGGTCGAACAGAAGATCGAAGCGTTGCAGAAACAGATCGACGAGCGGCAGGCGCCCCCCACGGGCCTCGCGCCGGGAGCGACCGGCACGACGCCCGTCGAGCCGCCACCGCCCAGCACCACCACGCCTCCTCCCGTGACGCCGGCGCCGGCAGTGGCCTCGCCGGCCGCCGTGCCGTCAGTGCCCGCCCCGGCCGCGACGGAGCCGCCAGCCTCCCCGGCCGTCACCGCGGCGCCGGCCGAACCGCCGGCGAGCGGCGCCGAGCCCGCGCGCCGCATCGACGTCGGCGTCAGCCTGGGGTTCGACACCTGGAGCTCGGGGCTGCGCGACAAGGCCGACCCGTCGTTCGCGCTGGCGGTCGACGGTGGCTACACCTTCGGCAGCCCGCGGGCCGACGTCCGCTTCCGGCTGGGGGCGATCTTCAGCTACACGTTCCTCAAAGAGACCTCCTGGACCGAGAGCTTCCTGTCGTTCTTGATCGATCCGACGGTGGTCATCCGCGTCACCGATCGCGCGCGCATGAGCGCGGATCTCGGGCTGGGGTCGGTCACGATCACCGGCCTCAAGCCGACGTCGACCTTGCTGGGGACGCCGCCCGCCGGGCAGATGTACAAGGTCAACGGCGCGGGCGTGTCGCGGGGCGTGGTCCGCTTCGGCATCGCGGGCGAATATGACCTCATGCCCGGCTTTTCGGTGTTCGTGTGGCCGGCCATCGCCAGCAGCGCCAAGAGCGGGAACTTCTACGGAACGCTGACCCGGCTAGAGGTTCTGTTCGGCGCCGCGTATCGTTTCTGATCGATGCAGTGCCTGATCCTGGCCGGCGGCCTCGCGACCCGCATGCGGCCGCTGACCGAGACGATCCCCAAGGCAATGATCCCGGCCGAGGGGGAGCCGTTCGTCGACCACCAGCTCGGCTGGCTGGCGGCGCACGGGGTCACCGACGTCGTCATGTCGATCGGCTATCTGGGCGGCGCCATCCGCGCGCACGTGGGCGGCGGAGAACGGTTCGGGCTGCGGGTGCGCTACGTCGACGAAGGGGCCAAGCTGCGCGGCACCGCCGGCGCCGTCCGCCTGGCGTTGGACGAGGGCGTGCTGGAGCCGCGCTTCCTGCTGACGTACGGTGACTCGTTCCTGCCGGTCGACTTCGGGGCGGTGGCCCGCGCGCACGCGGCCGCGGGGACGCCGGCGCTGATGACGGTCTTTCACAACCAGGGGCGCTGGGACACCAGCAACGTCATCTTCGACGGCCAGCGCGTCACGCTGTACGACAAGCAGCGCCGGACCCGCCCGCCCGAGGACTTCGGGTACATCGACTACGGCTTGTCGGCGTTCGAACGGCGGGTCATCGCCGACGAGATCCCGGCCGGGGCGACCGCCGATCTGGCCGACCTGTTCCATCGCCTGTCCGTGCGCGGCGACCTGGCCGGCCTCGAGGTGCGCGAGCGCTTCTACGAGATCGGGTCGCCGGCGGGGCTGGAGGACTTCGCGGCATGGCTGCGCGCGCGGCGCTGATCGTTCTCGACCGGGACGGTGTCCTCAACCGACTGCTGCCGAACCCGGCCGAGCCGCGCCCCGACAGCCCGATGCGCGCGTCCGAGGTCGCCGTGTTCGACTGGGTGCCGGCCGTTCTGGGCGAGCTGACCGCGGCCGGCTTCGGTCTGGTCATCGCCAGCAACCAGCCGGCGTGGGCGAAGGGCAAGACCACGCGCGCGGACCTGGACGCCGCCCACGCCGAGGTGCTGCGCCAGGCGACCGCCGGGGGCGGGGTGATCCTGAGCTCGCACATCTGTTACCACCGCGCCGAGGACGCCTGCGCGTGCCGCAAGCCGGCCGTCGGCCTGCTGGAGGAGGCCTTCGCGCGCCATCCCACCTACGCGCGCGCGGCGTCGTGGATGGTCGGTGACCGCGCCCCCGACGTGCTGGCGGGGGCGGCGTTCGGGCTGCAGACGGCGCTGCTGGCCGCCGACGACGGACCCGACGCCGCGGAGCTGGCGGCGCGTGGGGTTCGACCTTCCTTTCAGGGACGCGATTTGCGAGACTTCGCCCGGTTTCTGTTGGGGCGATAGCTTTGCACATCCGGTTTCGTGTTCCGCGCCCGCCCGCCTGGGTGTGGCTGACGCTGCTGCTGGCGGCGATCGAGCTGACGTACGTCTACATCATCTCGGCGGGGACCTGGACCACCTGGTCGACCTGGAACGGGAACTACAACCAGCTCGCCGAAGGGTTTCGCGCGGGTCACCTCTACATCCCTGCCGCCCCGCCGCGGGAGTTGCTGGCGCGGCCGAACCCGTTCGACTGGTCGAACTTCAACCTCTGGTACCTCGACGCCAGCCTCTACAAAGGTCACTACTACCTCTACTGGGGCCCGGTGCCGGCGCTGTTGCTGCTGGCCGTGAAGGTCGTCGCCCGCATCCACGCCGACGTGGGCGACCAGTACGTGCTCTTCGCGTTCTACACGCTGTTTCTGATCGCGGGCGCGATCCTGATCGCGCGGATGACCGCCCGGCTCTTTCCCGACCTGCCGCGGGCGGCGGCGCTCATCGCCGTGCTGGGCTTCGCGTACACGAGCCCGACGACGTACATGTTCGCGACGCCGGGCATCTACGAGGCCGCCATCGGCGCGGCCCAGGCTTGCCTGCTGCTGGGGCTGGTCGTCGCCTTCGAGGCCGTCTGGAACGCGACCGAGGCGCAGCCCGGGGTCGGCCGGCTGGTGGCAGCCGGCTGCTGCTGGGGGGCTGCCGTCGGCTGCCGCATCAGCGCCGTGCTGCCCGCGACGGCCCTGGTCGCGTTGACCGCGCTCTTCTCGTCGACCCTCGACTGGCGACGCTGGCGCGGCCTGCTGGGCAGAGCCGTTTGCCTCGGCGCGCCGATCGCGGTCGTCCTGGTCGGCCTGGCGATCTACAACAGGCTTCGCTTCGACTCGTGGTTCGAGATTGGCGTCAAGTACCAGCTCAACACGTTTCCCTTCGTCACCTCGTCGAAGTACCTGCCGCTCAACATCTATAGCTATCTCTTGCGGCCGGTCGGGATCTCGTGTCGCTTTCCGTTCTTATCGGCGCTCTACGACATCGGGCCCCGCGGATTTCCGCCCGGGACGTTCTTCCCTCCCGGCTACAGCAGCCACGAGCCCGAAGCCGGGGTGTGGGTGACGTCCCCCTGGACCTGGTTGGTGGCGCTCGGGCTGGGGTTCGCCGTCCAGCGGACCGTGCGCTGGCGGCGTTCCAACGCGGCGGGCGTCCGGCCGTTGCTGGCGGACCAGCACGCGCGGGCGCAGGTCTGGTGCGTCGGCAGCTTCCTGGCGCTCTCGGCGCTGATGCCGATCGTGTTCCTGCCCGCCTTCTGCCCGACGATGCGCTACGTCGCCGATTTCAGCGCCGGCTTCGCCCTGCTGTCGACATGGGGCGCCTGGATGGCACTGGCGCAGCTGCCGCGGGGCTGGCCGCGCTGGACCGGCCTCGCCGTTGTCTTGGTCCTCGCGCTGGCGACGGTCGTCATCGGGCTGCTGCTCGGTTTCCAGGGCTACGACGAGATGTTCAAAAACCACAACCCGGCCTTGTACGAGAGCCTGCGCCGGAAGCTGACGTTCTGTTCCTGACACCGCGATGACAGACCAGCCTAGCGCCGAATCCAGCCGAAAAGCCGTCCTCGCGCTGTTGGTGACCGCCTGCTGTCTCGAGGCGCTGTACTGGTTCATCGTCACCGCCGGCCGCGTGACGCACCTGCCGCGCTACTATTCCAGTCTCCTCAACGATTTGGCGGAGGGTTTTCGGCTCCGACACCTTCACATGGCCGTCGAACCTCCGGCGGCTCTCCTGGCGCAGGCCAACCCGTTCGACCCCGCGTACCGCGGCCTCTGGTACTGGGACGTCAGCCTTTACGGAGGCCACTATTACCTGTACTGGGGACCGGTTCCGGCGATGTTTCTGGCCGTCGTGAAGACCCTGCTGCGGAGCCACACGGTCATCAACGACGAAGTGGTCGTGTTCTGGCTGGCTTCTCTTCAGCTCGTCGCCGGGATTTGGATCATCCGGCGTGCCGCCCGCTCGTTCTTCGCCGAGCCGCCGGTGGCCCTGCAGGTCCTGGCGGCGCTGGTGATGGGCCTAGCCAATCCGACGCCATACAACCTCGCGCGGGGCTGCGTTTACGAAGCCGCGATCGTGGGCGGGCAGGCGTTCCTGCTCCTCGGGGTCGCCTGCGCCGCCGAGTCCGTCGCCCGCGGCCAGAACCGCGCACGGTGGCGCGCCGCCGCCGGCGTCGCCTGGGCGCTTGCGCTCGGCTGCCGGGTCAGCTTGGCGCCAGCGGTTGCGCTGATGGCGATCGCGACCGCGCTCGTCGAGAGCGGCCGAGACGGCCGATTGGCAATGCGCCTCCGGCGCGTCGTCGTGGCGGGGTTGCCCCTGGGAATGCCTCTTCTGGCGGGCATCTTCGGGCTGCTGCTCTACAACCGGTTCCGGTTCGACGCGTGGCTGGAGTTCGGCCGCCGGTACCAGCTGACCTGGATCTCCGCCCCGACGAGCTCGTCGTTCATTCTCCCGAGCCTGTACTCGTTCCTACTGCGGAAGCCGGCGCTGTCATGCCGATTCCCCTTCTTCTTCGCGATTCCCGACATGGGGGCTCGGGCATTCCCCGCCTGGTTCCATCTGCCGCCGGGGTATTTCGTCTACGAGCAAGTCGCCGGGACGCTGCTGACCTGCCCATGGAGCTGGCTGGCGCCCATCGCGGTCGTGATGGCCGTCCGGCAGCTGCGATCGGGGCAGGGCGCGCCGGGAGCCGTCTGGGCCGTCGTCGTCGCCGGCGTCGGCGCCACCGTCGCGTTGTTGCCCGCGATGACGGTGGCCTCCGCCACGAACCGCTACCTGGGCGACGCGGTCGGGGGGATCGTGCTGTCGGGCGTCTGCGGCGCCTTCTATCTGCACGCGAGCACACGGAATCGCGGACGGTGGCGGCGGCGCGCCGCGATGGGCGCGCTAGGGGCGCTGGGCGCCGCGTCGGCCTTCGCGGGTCTGGCCTTGGGATTTCTCGGGCAGTACGCCCACTTCCCGAACAACAACCCCCCCCTGGGGGAGAAGCTCGTCCAGAAGCTGTCGGTTTGTGGGGCTGTCATCGCGCCGCAGCCAAATTGACGTTTGTTATCGCGATGATGATTTGCGAGACTTGGGCGCTCTTATCCATGAGGACCAGCCATGCCTAAGATCCCTTCGTTGGACCGCATCAAGATATTCGCTGACGGCGCGTCATTGCCGTCCATGCTCGAGTCGGCGCGCGACCCACGCATCGCGGGTTTCACGACGAACCCGACGCTGATGCGCAAGGCCGGCATCGCCGACTACCGGGCGTTCGCCAAGGAGGTCCTGGCGGCCATCCGCGACAAGCCGATCTCGTTCGAGGTCTTCGCCGACGACATTCCCGAGATGCGCCGGCAAGCCCGAGAGATCGCGACCTGGGGCACGAACGTGTACGTCAAGATTCCGGTTACCAACACGCGCCGCGAATCGACGGAGTCGCTGGTGAAAGAGCTGGCAGCAGCGGGCGTCAAGCTGAACGTGACCGCCATTTGCACGCTGGAACAGGTGCGTGACGTCGCGCGCGCACTGGCCGGTGGCGCGCCATCCGTCGTTTCCGTGTTCGCCGGGCGCATCGCGGATACCGGACGCGACCCGATCCCCCTCATGAAGGAGTCCCTACAGATCTGCCGGGCGACCGCTCCCAGCGCCGAGTTGCTCTGGGCGAGCCCGCGTGAGCTGCTGAACATCGTTCAGGCGGCTGAAATCGGGTGCGACATCATCACGGTCACGCCCGACCTGTTGAAGAAGCTCGAGCTGGTCGGCAAGGATCTCGCCGAGTTCAGCCTGGAAACGGTCCAGATGTTCTTCAAGGACGCTCAGGCGGCGGGGTTCGTGCTGTGAGCGGCGAGGGCCGGGGGTTCGTCGACCTATTTCTTCAAGAGACGCTCAAGGCCGTGCGGGAGCTGGACGCGGCCTCGATCGACGCGACCGCCGTCGGCCTCGGGCGGGTCCGCGACGCCGGGGGCCGCCTGTTCATCCTGGGCGTGGGCGGCTCCGCCGGCCACGCCAGCCACGCGGTCAACGACTTCCGGAAGATCTGCGGTTTCGAGGCCTACTCCCCGACCGATAACGTCTCCGAGCTGACCGCCCGCGTGAACGACGAGGGGTGGGACACCAGCTTTTCGGAGTGGCTGAAGGTCTCGCGCCTCGACAAGCGGGACGCGCTGCTGGTCTTCTCCGTCGGCGGCGGCAACAAGGAAAAGAACGTCTCGATGAACCTCGTTCGCGCGATCGAGCTGGCGCGGGAGCGCGAGGCCGCGGTGTTCGGCGTCGTCGGGAAGGACGGCGGCGCAACCAAGCTGGCCGCCGAGGCGTGCGTCGTGATCCCGACGGTCTCGCCAGACCGAATCACGCCACACACGGAGGGTCTCTGCGCGGTGGTGTGGCACCTGCTGGTCAGCCACCCGGCGCTCAAGCGAGCGGCGACCAAGTGGGAGTCGACCCGCTAGTCGCGACGCGCGTCGCGCGCCGGCTTCGCGTCCACCGCGTGGGGCTCGCCCGCCGGCGTCGTGGCGGGAGGGTCAACGAACGCTCCCAGGGTCCCTGCCTGATCGTCTAGGATGCCGCCGCATGAGCTCCTCGAAGCAACAGCCGATCGCGCCCCAGCGCTTCATCATCGTCGGGGGCGCCGGCTTCATCGGTAGTCACTTCTGCGACCACCTGTTGGGCCCCGCCGGCGCGGCCGGGGTCACGATCTACGACAACTACTCGTCCGGACGCGCCTGGCACCACGCGGCCCACGACGCGGATCCGCGGTTTCGGGTGGTGCGCGGCGAAGTCGAAGACACGCGCGAGCTGGCGGCGGCGATGGACGGGCACGACGTCGTCATCCACCTGGCCTCGAACCCCGACATCGCACGGGCCGCGCGTGAGCCGACGATCGACTTCACTCAGGGAACGGCGCTGACCCAGAGCGTGGTCGAGGCGATGCGCGTGACCAGCGCCAAGAGGATCCTTTACGCCTCGGGCAGCGGCGTCTACGGCGAGCTCGGCTCCGTCGAGGCCCAGGAGGACCACGGGCCGCTAATCCCGGTGTCGACGTACGGGGCCAGCAAGCTGGCCGGTGAGGCGCTGATCGCCAGCTACGCGTACATGTTCGACTTGCGCGGATGCGGCTTCCGCTTCGGGAACGTGGTCGGCCCACGGCAGACCCACGGAGTCGGTTTCGACTTTGCGCGGCGCCTGCTGGCGTCGGCGGCAGCAGGCGAAAAGCCGATCGTCCTCAAGATCCTGGGCGACGGCAGCCAGTCCAAGTCGTACGTGCACGTCAGCGACATCGTGCGCGCCGTCCTGACGGCGCACGAGAAGACCGCGGCCCCCTTCACCCCCTACAACGTGGCGACCGGGGACTACATCACGGTGCGCGAGATCGCCGCGCTGGCGGTCGAGTGCGTGGGTCTGCGTCCGGACCAGGTCTCGTTCGAATACAGCGGCGGCGATCGCGGCTGGAAGGGCGACGTCCCCATCGTCCGCCTCGACACGGCGCGGATTCAGTCGCTCGGATGGCGGTGCGAGCTGACCTCGCGCGAGGCGCTGCGCCGCTCGATGCTGGCGATGATCCCCGACATGAAAGCGGGGCGGATGTGAACAGTGCAGCGGTCGACCTGCAGACGATTCCCGGGGGCGATCCCGAGATCGAGCTCTTGCTGCCGGCCAACGACGTGGCCGAGCCCGAGCTGTCGATCGTGATCCCGGCGCTGAACGAGCAGCTGACGATCGCCGACTTCGTGGCCTGGTGCCACGAAGGGATGAAGAAGGCCGGCATCGTCGGCGAGATCCTGATCGTCGACAGCGGCAAGGACAAGACCACCGAGCTGGCCCTGGCGGGCGGGGCGCGCGTGCTGCGCACGCCCAAGCGGGGGCTGGGGCGCGCCTACATCGACGCGCTACCGTACATCCGCGGCCGCTACGTCGTGATGGGCGACTGCGACTGCACCTATGATTTCCGCGAGCTGGCGCCGTTCGTCGAGAAGTTCCGCGGCGGGGCCGAGTTCGTCATGGGATCGCGGTTCCGGGGCTACATCGAGCCGGGGTCGATGCCGCCCCTGCATCGCTACCTGGGCACACCCGTGACCACCTGGATCCTGAACATCATCTTCGGCAGCAAGTTCTCCGACATCCACTGCGGGATGCGGGGCATCACGCGCGGCGCGCTGGCGCGCATGGACCTGCGCTCGCAGTCCTGGGAGTACGCGTCCGAGATGGTGCTGAAGTCGGTGCACATGAACCTGCGGACCGAGGAGGTGCCGATTCGCTTTCTCAAAGACCGCGACGGGCGCCTCAGCCACCACAAGCGATCGGGCTGGTTTTCGCCGTGGCAGGCCGCCTGGATCAACCTCCGGGCCATGTTCGTCTACGGCGCCGACTTCTTCCTGTTCAAGCCGGGGTTCGTCTTGCTGTTCCTCGGGCTGCTGTTAACGCTGCCGCTGTCTTTTGGAACGGTGACGCTGGGGCCGATCACGTTCGATTTGCACTGGATGTTGCTGGGCCTGTCGCTGGCGATCCTCGGGTTGCAGTGCGTCTACATGGGCATCCTTTCGCAAGTCTTCTTCGATTACACGGGCGAGGTGACCGCCCGTTGGTTTCGGCGATTTTCGTACACCCGCACCGTGGCCGTCTCGGCGGCCTTGTTCGCGACCGGCCTTGGCTGCGGCGGGCTCCTGACCTGGACGTACGTTCGCAACGGCTTTCATCTGACGACCGGAGCCGCGGTCAACAATCTGGGCGCAACCGGCCTGTTGCTCGCGATCATCGGGTTCATGACCTTCACGTTCACGCTGCTCCTACATTCCACGGCGGTCGCCGTGCGGCGGCGGTCATGAGCGTCGTCCGCCAGGAGTCCTTCCTGCAGCACGGCGGTGGCACGCCTGTCGACCGCTTCGGCGTCTGGCTGTCGGGCCGGCGCATCCGGCGCTACGTGCCCCGGTTCGCCGGCAAGCGCGTCGGAGATTTCGGCTGTGGCTATCAGGCCTCGTTCACCCGCACGGTCCTGGGCGAGGTCGAAAAGGCGGTCCTCGTCGACGTGGCGCTGGCCGACGACCTCAAGAGCCATCCGCGCGTCCAGGCCATCGAAGGGGTGCTCCCCGATTCGCTGGCTGCGTTGCCGTCCGGATCGCTGGACGTGATCATGATCGTCTCCGTTCTCGAGCACGTCACGGAGCCGCAGCGGCTACTGTCGGAGATGCGCCGCCTGCTGGCTCCCGGCGGCGTCGCCCTGGTCAACGTCCCGTCCTGGCGCGGGAAGAAGTTTCTCGAGTTTTCCGCGTTCCGCCTGCGCCTCAGCCCCGCCGCCGAGATGGACGATCACAAGATGTATTACGACGTGCGCGATCTGTGGCCGATGCTGGTCGTCGCGGGCTTCCGCCCCAGCCGGATCAGCTGTTTCACGCACAAGTTTGGGCTGAACACCTTCGCCGTCTGCCGCGCGGAGTAGCGGCGGCCGACGTCAGAGGCGCAGCAACTCGACAGGGCCGACCCCATTACGCCGGGCCGGGCCTGGGACCCAGGATCCGGTCAAAACCTCGGTTCCGGGGCGCCTCCGGTAGACGACTTTGAGGCTGTAGATCTCCCCGGGTCGCCACCACGACGTCGGCCACTCGGGCGGACCGGCGATCTCCGGATCGTTGGGATCGGCCGGCAACGTCGACAGGCGCGGCGGCGCGACGACCCGCGCGTGAACCGAAAATCGCGCGTCCCCAGGAAAGCCGCCGGCCAGGAAGAACGTCGTCAGGCTGCGCCTCGCGCCGCGTGAGTGGATCTCGCCGAGCAACGCCGTGCCGCCGTCGTAGGCGGCCGTGACGTGCCGGTTGAACCGAGCTTCCAGCTCCTGCCGGTACCGGGCCGCGGCGACCGTGTCGCCCCGGCGCAGCGCCGCGTTGTGGGCGATCCGCACCTGGTCCGTCGTCACCGCCGAGGCTGTCGGCTCGGATGCGGGCTGATTCACCATCGTCCGCCACTCCCAGGTCACCCAGGGATCCCACCGCACGCTGCGAATCGGCTCGGCCGGGCCCAGCCAAAGCTTCTGCCACAGCGACGGCTCGTGCTCGTCCAGGGCGTACCCGTCCATCGGCGCCTGCGCCTCCTTGCGATCGAACACCCACAAGTACCCGACCGCGTGGACGTGGTAGCTGCCGGCGGCCTCGCGAATCTCGGCGGCCGACGCCAGCCGCGTGTCGAGGATGTAGACGCGCGTCGCTTCGGCGACCCCCGCGCCGACAGGTTGATTAGCGGCCGAAAGGCGCGGGCGAAGCTCCCACTGCAGCGCCCAGCCGTCGTGGATCGCTGGGTGGTAGGCAACACCGGCGGTGGGCGGCATTCGTGCCAGGAACCAACGCAACACCGCCTCCTTGTCGAGGTCGGTGTCGAGGTGCACCTCGGCGAACCGCCCCCCCGTCTCGCGCGCGAGCCGCACGAGCGACAGCCCGTCCTTCAGCACGAACAACACGGGCAGCCCGACGAGACCCGCCGCGATCCAGCCGGCGCCGCGCGCCAAGCGTTCGCCGGCGAGCCCTCGCAGGCGGCAGGCGCCCCAGCGCACGAGGTCGCCGGCGGAGGCCACCAGCGCCCCGACGGCCAGCGCGAAGTAGCTGGCGAAGTAGTGCGGCCAGAAAATGTGAATGTCGGCGCCTTGCTTGAAGACGATGTATTGGACAACGGCGCAGAAGAGCAGCGGCAGCGGCAGTAGCTCGAGGTGGCTGCGGTGGCGCCATGCGCGCCACACGATGACCGGCGCGCCCAGCTTCCCGAGCGCGATGGCCAGCCCCGTGAACATGAGCTCGATGCGGTAGCGGCGCGCCTCGAGCACGGTGGCGAGCGGCGCGTCGGCGCCGGCGCTGCGCAGCAAGTACGACGTCAGCACGTCGGAGATCCGCGTGCTGGCGGCGATGGCCGCGATCTCGCCAGCCAGCGCCACCGCCGCCGCCACGCACATGAACGCCCAATAGCGCGCTGCCGGGCGATCTCGCAGCTCGGCGCGTCGCCGCGGCGGGATCAGGAACAGGTAGACGAACAGACCGCCCAGAAACGCCGCCCCCCAGATGTAGGCGGCCCAGTCCTGGTTCACCGCCCAGAAGAACCCCAGCACGCTGGCGACGCCGTAGCCCTCGCGCCAGGTTCGGACGTAGCGCAGGTAGCCCCAAGTCGCCAGCGCCGTCCCGAACATCACCGGCTGCTCGAGGTCGTGGTAGTTCGCGTAGCCCAGCGTGATGGGCAGCGCGACGTACGCCAGCGCTGACAGCCCGCCGGCCAGCTCACCCCAGAGCTCGCGGCCGATCTTCGCGAGCAGCCAGGTCGTGAGCGTCACGTACGCGAGCGGCGGGACCCGCAGCACCCAGTCGTGGAGGCCGAAGACCCGCGTGAGGAACGCGATGAGCCAGAACATGCCCAGCGGGTGGTGCATGTAGTAGGTCGAAGGCGGCGGTCGATGGTCCATGTAGACCTCGACGGGCAGCCAGGTGTTCCACCGGTGCATGTTGTACGCGGCCGTCCCGATCACGGAGGTCGAGGCGTAGTGACCGTCGGGGAACGGGCCACCGATTCCGACGAACGCGACCAGGAAGGCGATCGCCACGGCCACCCGCGCCACGGCGCGCCCGACGCGCGCCTCCCACGTCAGCAAAGCAATCGGATCCTACCCGGTGACGATTTTCGTGCCTTCGTAGTCGAAGCCGAGGACCACTTCCACCAGCCCTTCGGCCCGCAACGCGCGGCGCAGGCGAGCCTTCTGCTCGGTGTAGAACAGCAGGAACCCGCCGCCGCCGGCGCCGATCAGCTTGCCGCCCAGCGCGCCGTTTTCCATCGCCAGCGCATACCAGCGGTCGATGTCCGCGTTCGACATCATCTTGGACCGCTTCTTTTTGTGGAGCCAGTGCTCGTCCATGATGCGGCCGAGTTCCGTGAGGTTCCCGCTCTCGATCGCATCGAGGCTGCGGTGCCCGAGCTCCTTGACGTAGTGGAGGTTGCTGACCATCGTGGGGTCGGCCGTCTTCGTACGGTCGTCCTGCTCTTTCAGCACCTGGCCGGCTGCCCGGTAAAAGCCGGTCGACACCATGATCAAATTGTCTTCCAGCAGGTCGAGCGTGTCGGCGCTGGCGCGCACGGGGCGCGCGGAGACAGTGTCATCTTTGTTGAACTCGAACACCGTGACGCCGCCGAACGCCGCGATGTACTGGTCCTGCTTGCCGATCGGCTCTTTCAGCACGTCGATCTCGATGTGACAGGCCATCTCCGCCAGTTCGCGGGGGTGGATGTTCTGGCGCTTGAACTTGTGTAGCACCTTGAGGAGGCAGGTCGTGAAGCTCCCCGACGAGCCTAGCCCCGTACCCGAGGGGATGTCTGCCATGCTCGTGATTTCGATGTTGGGACCGCGGATCTCGGTCAGCTGCAACGCCTCGCGCAGAATCGGATGGGCGATCTGGGAGACGTCGGTCACCCGTTCGATGTGCGAGTAGCGCAGCAGCATCTCTTTCAGCGGTGTCTCGTGCATCGACACGTAGACGTACTTCGTGATGGCAGCGGCGATCAGGAACCCGCCGTGCTCGCGGTAGTACGAGGGCAGGTCGGTCCCGCCTCCGCCCAAAGAGACTCTTAGTGGGCTGCGACCGATGATCAAAGCCCGCGAATCTTGCCAGCGCGGGGCAAGGCGAGCAAGCGCCTTGCGGGCGCCCGTGGGTCCGTACGAAAGTCGCCCCGTGCCCGACGCCGCGACGGATTTACCCCGCCCGGGCCGCGACTGGCTGGCGGTGGTTCCGGTGCTGCTGCTGGCGCTCTGGGTGTTCGCGCCGTTTTTCGCCGACGCCGGCGCGATGGGGTTCCAGGACTGGGACTCGCAAGCCGCCTACCGGTACGTGACGGTGCTGGCGCTGCGCCACGGCCAGCCGCCCTGGTGGAACCCCTGGTTCTGCGGCGGATTCCCGGCCTGGGGCTACGCCGAAGGGGCGACCAACTTCGTCTCCCCGTTCGCGCCGCTCTACTTCCTGTTCTCGTTTCCGCTGGCGCTGCGGCTGGAGGCAGTCGCCGCCACCATCGTCGCCGTGCTGGGCGCTTTCCTATTGGCCGGCCGCTTCACGCGCAGCCCGGCGTGGCGCGCGCTGGTGGCCGCCATCTGGGTGCTGAACAGCCGCTGGGCGCTGCAGATCTCGTCGGGGCACCTCTGGCACCTGGCGTTCGCGTGGACCCCGTTCGCGCTCTACTTCTTCGACCGCGCCGTCTCCGAGCGCCGATTCGCGCTGGCTGGCGCGGCCGGCGCGGTGCTGGCGCTGATGATCTACGTCGGCGGCATCTATCCGTACCCGCAAACCGTGCTCGTGCTCTGGCTGTTCGCGATCGGGATGGCGGCCGGCACGCGCAGCCCGCGTCCGTTGCGCACGATGGTCGTCACGGCGTTCACCTCGTTCGGGCTCGCGGCGCCCAAGCTGCTGCCGGTGCTGGCGACGATGCGCCGGTTCCCGCGGCTCATCGAGTCGGACGACGCGATCTCGCTCGCCTCGCTGTGGACGATGCTGACCGCTCACCGGCAGGGGTTCGACTTTTATCCCCGGCTGCCGGTGCGGGTGTTCTGGGTCTGGTGGGAGTGGGGCGCCTACGTCGGGGTCGCGGGCGCGCTGGCGCTGGCGGCGGCCGTCGCCGTCGGGTGGTCGCCGCGCCTGGTCGCGCTGAAAGTGGCGGCTCTGGTGTGCGTGGTACTGTCGCTGGGGCAGGGGATCTGGACCGCCCTGCACGGCCTGCCCGTCTTCAGCTCGCAACATCTGCCGGCGCGCATCCTGTTCCTGGCGGTCCTGCTGCTGGCGCTGGTGCTGGCGGCCGCGGCCGACGCGCCGTGGAGGCGCTGGGCGGGTCGGCACCGCTGGGCCGAGGTGGCCGCACTGGCCGTCGTTTGTCTCTACGGCCTGGATCTGGCCGCCGTCGCGCGGCAGGCCACGGTGGCGCCGTTCAAGCTGCAAGTTCCGCCCGTGACGCCGTCGGCGGAGTTCCGCCAGGAGCGCTTCCAGCACTACCGGTACGGCAAGCCGGTCGTGCCGGCGGCGATTCGCGACCGCTATGAATGGCCAGCCAAGATCATCTACCCGTCGATGCTCGCCAACACCGGCATGGTCACCTGCTACGGCGTCCCGCTGGAGTTCAAGAGCGGCGTCATCGGCGCCGATCAGCCCGGCTACCGTGGCCTGGTCTTCCTGACCGGGGAGGGGACGGCGACGCTGGCGCGCTGGACGCCGAACGCCGTCACCGTCGAGGTGCGCGGCGCCCGGTCAGGCGCTCGGCTCGTCTACGACACCAGCTTCGATCCCGGTTGGCGGGTGAACGGCCAGCCCGCCGCCGACTGGCAGGGCCTGGTCGCCGGCGCCATACCGGCAGGCGACTCGACCGTCGAGCTGCGGTATCGGCCACTTGGCCTCGTGCCTGGGCTGCTGCTGTTCGCGCTCACGCTGGCCGCGTGGGGCGGGGGGGCGGCCTGGCAGCGGCGGCGACTGCGGATTCGCCGCCCCGGTTTTCCTTGACACAGCCGGCGGGAACCGTAACGTACGCGGGTTCGAAAGCCGCGGTGGGCTCACGGGCTCGACGCAGCGAACGGAATCGGCAACACTGCGAAGACGAATCGAAATTCAGGCACGTAGCTCAGTGGAAGAGCACTACCTTGACACGGTAGGGGTCGGCGGTTCAATCCCGCCCGTGCCTACTCGCCTAGCCGCGCGCGGCTCTTGCTCGGTTAGACTGCCCGCGTGAGCGAACAGAAGATCATCCGCCCCCGCGACAAGGGTGACGTTCCCGACGACCCGTTGTCGCGCATGCGCCACTCGGCGTCGCACGTGATGGCCGACGCCGTGAAGCGCCTGCGGCCCAACGCGAAGGTCGCCATCGGCCCGTCGATCGAGACCGGCTTCTACTACGACTTCGACACGGAGCCGTTCAGCCCGGAGGACATCTCCCGCATCGAGAACGAGATGCGGAAGATCATCGCCGAGAACGTTCCGTTCACGCGCCACGTGGTGACGCGCGCCGAGGCGCTCGAGCGGTTCCGCTCGCGCGGCGAGAAGTACAAGGTCGAGATCATCGAATCGATCCCCGAAGGTGACGAGGTCTCGTATTTTCAGCACGGCGACTTCATCGACCTGTGCCGCGGCCCGCACGTCGAACGAACCGGCGACATCAAGGCGTTCAAGGTCCTCTCGTTCGCGGGCGCCTACTGGCGCGGCGACGAGCGCAACGCGCAGTTGCAGCGCGTGTACGGCACGGCGTTCCCGTCGCAGGACGAGCTGGACGCCTATCTGAAGCAGATCGAGGAGGCCAAGCGGCGCGACCACCGCAC
Organism: uncultured Myxococcales bacterium; assembly: GCA_964546845.1. GTDB lineage: Bacteria > Myxococcota_A > Polyangia > Fen-1088 > Fen-1088 > JADGRB01. The sequence continues at coordinate 16,711 of CAZJMY010000561.1, forward strand.
GCTCGGCAAGGAGCTGGACCTCTTCTCGTTCGACGAGCTGGTCGGGCCGGGGTTTGCGCTCTGGCACCCGAAGGGCGCCTTCGTCCGCTACCAGATCGAGGAGATCCTCCGGCACGAGAACATTCGCCGCGGCTACGACCTGGTCTACACGCCGCACCTCGCGCGCGAGCAGCTGCTGGAGACGTCCGGGCACATGGCCCACTACAAGGACAACCTCTTCGGCGGAATGGAGCTGGACGGCCAGCGCTACCTCGTCAAGCCGATG
>CAZJMY010000562.1:0-11371 GCA_964546845.1 uncultured Myxococcales bacterium
GGGCAGCGGCGGGCGCGGGGGCGCCGCGGGCGGGGCTGGCGGCGGCGGGCGCGGCGGTGGCGCCGGGACGCGTGCTGGCGGCGGAACGCACGGTGGCAACACCGACGGCGGGCGGACCGACGCGGTGGCGCACGACGGGGCCGTCGGCGGAAACGGCGCCTACGTGCGCACCGGCTGGACGGCGACCTACGCCTGCACGGGGACCTGCCTGCCCGGGAACGGCGACAGCCCGAACGACAAGCCGGCGCTCGCGTTCGACGGCGACTACCAGACGCGCTGGTCGACCAACCGCTACCAGCAGGACTTCTGGAACGCCACGCCGCGCCAGTTCCCGCTGTTCTTCACCGTCGACATGAAGCAGGTGATGAACGTCAGCAAGGTCACGATGCACCCGAGCTGCCGTGACGTGTTCGACGCCCCAGGAACGATCGACGTCCTGGTGTCGGAGGACGGTGTCACCTTCACGCCTGTCGCCATGAACCACAAGCCCGCCGTGCCACCGAACGGCGACCCGTGCCCGCCCTCGGCGACCGCGAAAGCGACGGACACGGTCGCCTTCCCGACGACCGCGGCTCGCTACGTTCAGATCAAGGCGACGCAGAGCCTCATCGCGGCCGGCCAGGGGACGACGGACCGGTACTGGGCGATCGGCGAGATGTACGTCTACCCCTGAGCGGGCGGACGGCGCCGTCAGGTGCTGTGGCTGACGACGTACAGAACCACGACGTTGGGCTTGCCGTCGTCGATGCCGATGTTCAGCGCGCTGTGATTGGGGCGGACGATCTGGCCGGTTCGCAGGCGCACCGCCTGGCTCGGATTCCACGGGCCGAGGTCGGAGCCGAGCAGGCCGCCCTCGCCGGGCGCGAAGGCATCGGCGGGAACGGGTGAGCTCGACAGAAAGGCCGGCAGGTCGGCGGGGGCGATCTCGACCTTGAACGACACCATGTCGTCGATCCCACTCTCGCGCCCGGCCCAGATCAGCCGCGCGCTGGCGGGGAAGCTGAGGCCGACCTCGTGGGCCAGCGCCGACAACGTCGGCGGGGGCGCCTCTTCACTGGCTCTGGTCACTGCGGTTTCCTTTCTGTGGCAGGCGCCGGGGGATCCCAGCAGCGCCAGGACCACGCCGGCGACCAGCCGCGCGCTCACGCCCCGCGGCCTCCAGGGCCGTCGAGCTGCCCCTGGGAAATGGCTTGCCCCTTCTTCCACGAGAAGTGTCGCTTGAACGATCCGAAGCAATCGTATTCCTGCGCCAGCCCCTGCCGGTGGAACTCGCCCATGAACTTGTCCGTGACGGTGATGCCCGCGAAGGTGACCGACTTTCCGGCGTCCCAGTTGTAGCGGTCGTAGAACTTGTACTCGAAGTCGACGTCGTAGACGGGGGTCTTGCTGGCGTCCGTCGCCACGCTGGCGACGCCCTTGCCCCAGCTCGAGTAGCCGCCGATCGCGAAGAACCAGTTCCGGTTCTCGCTCTGGCGGTTGTAGCCGACCTCGCAGTTCTTGGACGTGATCGGGTTCCGGCTGCCCGGCGGCAACGTCTCGACGAAGGTCTGCATCTGGGCGACCTCCCGCTCGTATCGACGCTTGGCGGACGGGACGTCGCGGACCATCCCCTCGAGGTTGATCGTGAGGTCCGCGCCGTTGTTGTCGATCAAGTAGTGCGCCATGTGCCTGGCGGCGTCGAGCCCGATGACCAGCGCCGCCTGCGGAAGAACCTCGATGATAGCGGCCTTGAGCGCGATGTACCCGGCCTGTTTGGGCTTCGAGCTCCAGACGCCGGCGCCCGGGTCGTGCCCCGTGGGCGGGTCGATCGAGCCGATCTGGTAGTTGCGATCGATCGGAGAGGGCGCGGGCCCCGGCGGGAACGGGGGGATGGGCGGCGCCCCCTTGGCCAGCAGGTCGTCCAGCCGCCCGATGGTGTTCTGGCCGGCGATCCCGTCGGCCGGGGTGATCTTGTTGGCGGCCTGGAAGCTTCGGACGCCCTCCTTGGTCTCTTGACCGTAGATTCCGTCCGGCACGCCCAGCTTCGTCGACTTGGGAAGCGGGATCCCCTGGGCCAGCAGCCCGCCCTGCAACAGGCGCACGGCGACGCCCCGCTCACCGACGCCGAACGGCGGATGATTGCGCGCGGCGGACACCATGCGGACCGACGCCGCGAAGGGTGGATATTTCAGGCTCACGCCGGCTTAACGAAGCGCCGGGCCGCTTGTTCCTGACGGTTTCGTGGCGCCGGCGGGTCGGCCGGCCAGCGCTCGAGGACCGATCAAGGAGAGATCATGGGCCTTGGCCCTCGGGCCGTTCCAGCAGCTCGTGCAGCGCCCGCAGCGCATCGATGGTCGTGAAGACGCCCACCACGCGGTCGTCGCGACAAACGACCGCCGAGCCCAGCTTGCGGGCGATCAGCTGTTCGACCACCTCGCCGACGGGCGCGTCCGGGTCGACCGTGAACACCTCTTGCACCATCGCCTCTTCCACGTGGACGTCGGTCGGGTTCACCCCCAGCAGCGTCTCGACCAGCAGCAGATCCCGTTCGGAAAGGACGCCGACCACGCGGCCACCGTTCAGGACCGGCAGATGCCGCACGTGGTGCTCCAGCATCGCCCGCCGGGCGGCCGCCAGGGAACGGGTCGGGCCAATCGTGTGCGGGCTGGGCGTCATGTATTGCCGCACGACCGGGAACTGCCGGACCGGCGGAAGCGAGGCCTGGAAGCTTTGCATGACAGGAAAGAACGCAACACCGATGCCATCGCGCCCGCCTCCCCCGGCCCCCGCGTGAAGGCCGCCCGCGCCTCCGCTGGTGCCGGGCCGCGGGCAGGGGCAGGCGCCGGGGCCCGCAGATGTTGCGTCCGATGCGCCCGCCGGCGCAGGCGCTGCGCCGGGTGGGACCCCGTCCGCGAGGAGAGCTCGCTTGGCACGCGGGGTGCTGTCTTCCGAGGCCAGACAGAGGCGGCATCCGTGAAAGCGAATTCACACCCACCAGCTCCAGTCGACCTGAACGGCTCGCTGGCTTACGACGTGCTCCGCCAGGGGGCGGCGCACCCGCTGGATCCGTTCTTTCGCCCGCGCGCGGTCGCGCTGATCGGCGCCACGGAGACGCGCGGCAGCGTCGGGCGGACGTTGCTGCAGAACCTGATTGCGACGCCGTTCGGGGGGACGGTGTACCCGGTCAACCCCAAGCGGGACGGCGTGCTCGGCATTCGCGCCTATCGGTCGATCGCGGATGTGCCGTCGCCGGTGGACCTGGCCGTGATCGCCACGCCCGCCCCGACGGTCCCGGCGGTCGTGGCCGCGTGCGCCGATCAGGGTGTGCCCGCGGCGATCATCATCTCGGCAGGCTTTCACGAGGTCGGCCCGGCCGGCGCGGCCCTGGAGAAGCAGATCCTGGCCGAGGCGGCGCGCGGGCGCATGCGCATCATCGGCCCGAACTGCCTGGGCGTCATGAGCCCGCTGACCGGCATGAACGCGACGTTCGCGGCGGGCGTCGCGCTTCCCGGCAACGTGGCCTTCCTCAGCCAGAGCGGCGCGCTGCTGACGGCGATCCTGGACTGGAGCCTGCGCGCGCGCGTCGGCTTCAGCGCCTTCGTGTCCCTCGGTTCGATGATCGACGTGGGGTGGGGCGACCTGATCGACTACCTGGGGGACGATCCGCGGACGCGCGCGATCGTGATGTACATGGAGTCGATCGGCGACGCGCGCGCCTTTCTCTCGGCGGCGCGCGAGGTCGCGCTGACCAAGCCGATCATCGTGATCAAGGCGGGGCGCTCCGCGGCTGCCAGCCGCGCGGCGGCCTCGCACACGGGCGCGCTGACCGGCTCCGACGACGTGCTGGACGCGGCCTTTCGGCGCTGCGGCGTGCTGCGCGTGAACGACATCGGCGACGTCTTCCGGCTGGCCGACGTGCTGGACCGGCAACCCCGGCCGGCGGGCCCGCGCCTGACGATCGTGACCAACGCCGGGGGACCCGCCGTCCTGGCCACCGACGCGCTGGTGGCGGGCGGGGGCGAGCTGGCGGCGCTCACGGCAGAAACGCTCGGGCGCCTGAACGCCGTGTTGCCCGCGGCCTGGAGCCACGCCAACCCGCTGGACATCCTGGGCGACGCCGATCCGGCCCGCTATGCGACGGCGCTGGAGATCGCGGCGTCCGACGCGGGCAGCGACGGCCTGCTGGCGATCCTGACCCCGCAGGACATGACCGATCCGACGCTGACGGCGGAGGCGCTGGCCAAGCACGCGCACATCGAGGGCAAGCCGGTTCTGGCCAGCTGGATGGGCGGCGCCGACGTCGCCGCGGGCGTCGACATCCTGAATCGCGCGGGCATCCCGACCTTCGAATTTCCCGACGACGCCGCGCGGACGTTCGGCCACATGTGGCGCTACGCGGAGAACCTGCGCGGTCTGTACCAGACGCCCAGCCGCGTCGCCGGCGGCCAGCGGCGGCCGGCGGTCGCCGCCACGACCATCGCGGCGGCGCTGGCCGAGAACCGCACCCTGCTGGACGAGCACGAATCGAAGGCTCTGCTGGAGAGCTACGGGATCCCGGTGACGCCGACGCGCGTGGCGCGCACCGAGGCCGAAGCGGTGGCGGCCGCGCAGGAGCTCGGCTTTCCCGTGGCCGTGAAGCTCTGGTCGCGGACGATCACGCACAAGAGCGACGTGGGCGGCGTGCGGCTGGGTGTCACCGAGGCCGCCGGCGTCGGGCGCGCGTTTCGCGACATCCAGGCCGCCGCGGGCGCCCGCGCGTCGGCCGGCGACTTCCTGGGCGTCACCGTGCAGCCGATGGTCGACCGTCGCGACGGGTACGAGCTGATCCTGGGCAGCAGCGTCGACGCCCAGTTCGGACCGGTGCTGATGTTCGGGCTGGGAGGCGAGCTGGTCGAGGTCTTCCGGGATCGCAGCCTGGCGCTGCCGCCGCTGAACACGGTCCTGGCGGCGCGCGCCATCGCCGAGACGCACATCGCCCGCGCGCTGCGCGGCGTGCGCGGCCGCCCGCCGATCGACGTGGACCTGCTGGCGCACGTGCTGGTGCGGTTCGGCGATCTGGTCATCGACAACCCGCGCATCCAGGAGATCGACGTGAACCCCCTGCTGGCGTCGCCGCGCGGCGTGATGGCGCTGGACGCGCGCGTGGTCCTGGCGGACGCGGCCGTCCCGGATGCGGCGCTGCCGCGGCTGGCGATCCGACCATACCCGACGGCGTACACCTGGCCGGGACAGCTTCGCGACGGCACGCCGATCCGGATCCGGCCCATCCGCCCCGAAGACGAGCCCGCGCTGGTGGTCTTCCACGCGACGCTGAGCGAACAGAGCGTCAGGATGCGGTACGCGCAGAGCATGACGCTGGACCAGCGGACCACGCACCAGCGCCTGATTCGCGTCTGCTTCACCGACTACGACCGCGAGCTGCCGCTGGTCGTCGAGCGCGACGCAGGCGCGGGCGCGCCGATGATTCTGGCGCTGGGCCGGTTGAGCCGGCGGCGCGTGCGCGCGGCGGACGACGCCGAGTTCTCGCTGCTGGTCGGCGATCCCTGGCAACGGCAGGGCATCGGCCGCCAGCTGCTGGCCCGCCTCGTCGAGGTGGCGGCCCACGAAGGCATCGCCCGCGTTCACGCCGAGATCCTCGAGGCGAACCTGCGGATGCAGCGCCTCTGCGCCTCGCTGGGGTTTCACCTGTCGCCGCCGGACGGCGGCGTCATTCACGCCCAGCTAACCGTCTGAGAAACGAAAGGAACGATTCATGGGCACGACGATGCGAGCAGCGGTGTTTCAAGGCAAAGGGAAGATCGGGTTGCGCGAGGTCCCGCGGCCGGTGCCGGGGGTGGGCCAGGCGCTCATCAAGGTCACGCTGACCACGATCTGCGGGACCGACGTGCACATCCTCAAGGGCGAATACCCGGTCCGCGAGGGGCTGGTCGTCGGGCACGAGCCGGTCGGCGTCATCGAAGAGCTGGGCCCCGGCGTGACCGGGTATGCGAAGGGGGACCGCGTGATCGTCGGCGCCATCACGCCGTGCGGCCAGTGTCGGGCCTGTCTGACCGGCGTCGCCTCGCAGTGCGGGCACGGCGGCGCGGGGTCGGAGGCGATCGGCGGCTGGCGGTTCGGCAACACCATCGACGGCTGCCAGGCCGAGTACGTGCTGGTCCCGTACGCGCAGGCGAACCTGGCCAAGATCCCCGACGGCTTGTCGGACGAAGAGGTGCTGCTCTGCCCCGACATCATGTCGACGGGATTTTCGGCGGCCGAGCGCGGGCACGTCCGCCTGGGGGACTCGGTGGTGGTGTTCGCGCAAGGGCCGATCGGCCTGTGCGCCACGGCTGGCGCGCGCCTGGCGGGCGCATCGCTGGTGATCGCCGTCGACAGCGTGCCGCGGCGGCTCGAGTTCGCGAAGCGCATGGGCGCCGACGTCGTCCTCAACTTCAAGGAGCAGGACGTCGTCGCCGAGGTGAAGCGCCTGACCGACGGCGGCGCCGACGTCGCCATCGAAGCGCTGGGTCAGGGTGAGACGTTCGAGAACTGCCTGCGCACCATCCGCCCCGGCGGGACCCTCTCCAGCCTCGGCGTCTACTCCGGCCACCTGACGATCCCGCTGGACGCCTACGCCGCCGGTCTGGGCGACCACACGATCGTCGATTCGCTGTGCCCGGGCGGCAAGGAACGCATGCGGCGGCTCATGAGCATCGTGGCGGCCAAGCGGTTCCCGTTCAAGGACCTGGTCACCCACCCCTTCCGCCTGGCGGACGTCGAGGCCGCCTACGACCTCTTCTCGCACCAGCGGGACGGCGTCATGAAGGTGGCGATTCGCCCGTAGGCGTCCGTCAGACGGCCAGCCGGCTCATCGACGGGGTGAAGCCGAAGGTGCGCTTGAACTCGCGGGTGAAGTGGGCCGGGCTCTCGAAGCCCACTTCCATCGCGACCTCGCTGACGCGGGCGCCGCTGACCAGGCGCTCGCGCGCGCGATCCAGGCGCACCTGGCGGAGGAAGCGCATGGGGCTGATGCGCGCGACGGCCTGGAACCGGTGCGCGAAGTGGGAGGGGCTCATCGCCACGCGCCGGGCGACCTCGTCGACGCGCAGCTTCTCGGCGTAGTTGTCGCGGATGTACTGCATGGCTTGCAGGATGCGCTGCGCGTCCGCGGGTGAGCCGACGCTGGCGCGCAGGGTCGCCGCCGCGTCGGTCCGCAACAGGCGCAGCAGGATCTCGTCGACGATCAGCGGGCCCAGCAGCTTGGCCTCGACGGGATCCGCCACGAGGCGCAGCAGCCGTTCCAGCGCCGTGGCGATGCCCAGGTCGCAGTCGAGCAGGAATGCCGGCGTCGCGTCGTGCGTCGGCGAGCCGCCGGCCTCGGCCAGCGTGATCAGCGCGCGCGCCACCCGCTCGGGCGGGAACGAGAGCGACATCGACAGATAGGGCCGCTGGCGGCTGGCTTCCACGATGGAGCTGGCGTAGGCACAGGGGCGCGTCACGACGATCATCCGGCCGGCGGGCACGGTCAGCGCGCGGCTGCCGATCCGCAGCTGCTTCGCGCCCTGCAGGACCGCGCCCACGGTGGTCCCGGCGGTCGCGGCCTTGTCGTAAAGGGTCGGCGTCGTGTACCGGCAGACCGCCAGGCCGGGAAACGGAAGCGCCGTCTGTCCCTCGTCGCGCGCGAGCTCCGTGATCAGCCCGCGCACCGCCTCGCCGACGGGACAGGCGACGCCGGTCTCGATGTTCGGGAGCATGGTGATCGCGGTGGTCATCGCCGCCCAGTATACGAAGCGCCCCGGCGGCGGGTCCGGTGGCGCCCCGCGGCAGCAGGAATGAGCAAGAGAACAGCAGGCGGCGCAAGCCCGGGCCCGCGGGAAGCAGGAACGCGCACGTCTTTGGCAGCCCGCGCGGCGCCCGAGCATTTCCGCCCCGCTACGTTCCGGTCGCACGTTCAACCGACCCCGAAACGAAGGAACGACGACCATGGAAAATCAGACGAAGGGCACGTTCGAAGGGCAGGTGGCGCTGGTCACCGGCGGAAGCACCGGCATCGGCGCCGCGATCGCGCTGGAGCTGGCGCAGGCCGGCGCGCGCGTGGTGATCACCGGCCGCCACGAAGAGACGCTGCGCGCGTCGGCATCGCGCCATCCGCAGATCGCCTACCACGTCGCGGACGCGGGCCAGTCGGGCGCCGCTGCCCGCGCCGTCGAGGAGGTGCGCACCCGGTTCGGCCAGCTGGACGCGCTGGTGAACAACGCCGGCGTGTTCGAGATTCGGCCCGTCGGCGATGCCGCCGCGGACCACGTTCGCCGTCTGTGGGACACGAACGTCCTGGGCGTGATCGAGACGATGCGGGCCGCGTTGCCGCTGCTCAGGCGATCGCGCGGCGCCGTCGTGAACATCGCCAGCATCGCCGCCGATCAGCCGATGCCGAACGCGTCCGTCTACAGCGCCACCAAGGCGGCCGTGCTGGCGTTGACGCGCGCCTGGGCCAAGGAGCTGGCCGGCGAGGGCGTGCGCGTGAACGCGGTGAGCCCGGGCCCCATCGAGACCCCCATCTTCGACCCGCAGAAAGCCGGCGTCAGCCCCGAGGCGATGGCCCAGATGGGCGAGCAGATCCGGCAACTGGTGCCGCTGAAGCGCTTCGGGGCTCCGCACGAGGTCGCGAAGGCCGTCGCGTTCCTTCTGACCCCGGGCGCCAGCTACATCACCGGCGCCCAGGTCACGGTGGCGGGCGGGCTCGAGGCTTGATCGGGCGGCGCGGCGTCTACAGCTGAAGGCAGTAGAGCTGGAACTGCTGGCCGCAATCGGCGCTGTAGTAGTTGTTCACCAGGTGGAAGTCGGTGAAGTAGGGCTGCCCGACGCTGCCCAGGACCGTGCTGCCCGCCGGGGCGGTCCAGCTGGTGCCGGACGTACACGTCGTGGCCGCCGTGCCCCCGTCGATCGGCGACATCGCGCCCGTCCAGACCGGGGCGTTGCCGTAGTAGCCCAGCGTCGGTGACACCTGGATGGGCGCGGTCAGCTGCGGCGTCATGCTGTTGAGCTGGTCGAACGTCCCGACGGGAATGCCGTCGGGACGCACCCATGGACCGGACGACGCCGGGAAGCGGGCGATGGGCGTCGTCGCGGGGCTGGTCGCGCTGATGAACGCCTTGAACGTTCCGGCGTACCCGGCCGCCGTGGCCTCCTGGGCGCACATCGCGTCCGCCGCGGCCAGACCGGTCGACCCGGCCGGCTTGAACTTGCCGTCCGTGATGAACGCGATCTTGGATGCCGCGGTCACGCCGGGCGGCGTGATGGTCGCCGTGTAGTCGACGCTGGCGCAGTAGAGGCGCATCGCGTAGTTGCAGGGTGAGCCGAACGCCACGTCCCACCCGCCCCCGCCCGCGCTGGGGTCGCCGCCGGCGCGGTAGTCACTGATCAGGGTGGACGTCCAGCCCACGCAGCCGTCGCCGAGCGCGGCGGTGGTGAAGTAGCCGTCGGTGACCAGGACGCCGTTCTCGTCGAGGCCGGGCGGGTAGAAGACCTTGTTCCCCGTGCCGAAGTAGGCCAGGAAGGACGCCGGCGTGTCGCCGAACGGCTTGCCGTCGGGGCGCACCCAACCGCGCTTCGTGCCGAAGCGCGCGCTGGCCGCCGAGCTGGATGCGGCGGACGTTCCGAGCGTCAGCAGCGACACCCAGGTCCGCCCCGTCATCGGACCCGTGAGCGTGCCGGCCGCCGCCCGCGCCTTGCACAACTTGTCCGCGCCGGCCTGCGGGTTGCCGGCGCCGCTGGAGGCGAACTGGTCGACCGTGTACGTCGTCGAGGTCACGAAGATGACGTTGGCCGCCGTGAACTTCGCGTCGATCGTGGTGTTCGCCGTGATGGCGCTGGTGGTGCAGGTCGGCGTGCCGCCCGAGCAGCCGCCCCCGCTCCACGCGCTGAAGTAGGAGCCGGCCGCCGGAACGGCGGTCAGCGCCACCTGCGTGCCGGCCGCGACCGAGACGGTGCACGTGGCGCCGCAGCTGAGGCCGCCGCCGCTCACGGTTCCCGTGGCCCCGGCGGCCTCCGCGCTGCGGGTGATCGTGACGGTGAACTGCTTCTTGGCGAACGTGACCGTCACCGCGGTGGCCGCGGACAGCGTCACGACGCAGCTGGTGGTGGACGCCGCGCAGGGGGCCGTCCAGGTCGCCGTGGTGCTGGCCGCGTCGTAGGTCGCCGTCAGCGTCACCGTCGGCGCGGCGGCCGCGGTCTGGTAGTAGCTCTCGCTGCAGTTGCCTGGGCACGAGATGCCGTCGCCCTCGACGCCGGCGGGCGCGGTCACGGTGCCCGTGCCCGCCCCGGCCACGGCCACGGTCAGCGCGATCTTCTGGCGGCCCGTGCCGCTGACGGTGGCGGTCCCCATGCCGGTCACGGGGGTGGTGACCGTCAACGTCGCGGACAGCGGGCCTGTCTTCGTGGGGCTCAGCTTGACGACGACGCTGCAGGTCGCGCCGCCGGCCAGGCTCTTGCCGCTGCACGGATCGGTGATCGCGAAGTTCGCGCTGTCCGAAGCGGTGATGGTGGGCGTGCCCGCGAGGTCGCCGGCGTTCGAGACCACGATGGTGGCCGTCTCGGTGCCGGTCGCCCCGCTGTCGACGGCGGCCAGGGTCGCGGTGGCGGGCGACAGCGCGAAGGCAGCGGCCGCCTTCCCGGTGCCGCTGAGGCTGACGGCCAGGGTCCCTCCCGGCGAGCCGGTGACGTTCAGGGTTGCGCTCTGCGCGCCGCGCGCCGTGGGTGCGAAGTGGACGGTCAGCGAGCAGCTCGCCGCCCCCGCCAGCGTCATCCCCGTGCATCCGTCGGTCGTCAGCGTGAACATCGCCGCGCCGGCTCCGGTGATCGACGTGGCCAGCGCGCCGCTGGTCTGACCGCCCGAGTTGGTGATCTTGAAGACGACGTCGCCCGTCGAGCCGACGGTCACGCCCATGAAGTCGCCCGCCGACGGCGCCGCGCCCAGCGCGCTGGGCGGGATCCCCTCGCCCGACAGCGCCGCCGTCGCGGTTCCGCCGCCGCCGACCGTCAAGGTCGCGGCCCGCGTCCCCACCTGCGTGGGAAGGAAATGAACCGTCAGCGTGCACGCGCCACCCGCCTCCAGCACCGTTCCGGCGCAGCCGGTCGAGGTGAGCGTGAACATGCCGGCGTCCGTGCCGCTCAGCGCCGCGGTGACGGCGGCGCTGGCCGCGGTCCCGGCGTTGCGAACGGTGAACGACAGCGCCGCGCTGCTCTGCCCCTGCACGACCTTGCCGAAGGCGCCCGTCGCGGGCGTGAGCTGTAGCATCGGGGTGCCGGGCGCGCTGCCGCCGGCCCCGCTGCCACCGCCGCCCGGCGTGCCACCGGCCGCCGCGCTTCCGGCCGCGCCCGTGGTTCCTCCGCCGGCGCCCCCGGTGGCGCCCCC